>DASQJB010000462.1:0-18132 GCA_035631295.1 Bryobacteraceae bacterium
GAAAGAATTTAATCTTCCCCTAGAAGCAATTTATGCTGCTGCCGCGGAATGGAAGCAGGTCTTGAGCGGCGTGGAAAGGCCGTGGCTGTGCTGGAACGTGAGCTCGCGCTGGTGCGTGCTCCAACAGCGCCTCGTGAAGGATGGTGGCGCAGCTTCGCGCATCATCCCAATTGCCCAGATGAGGACGAGCGGGCTCAGCGCGAAACGTATAGCGACGATTTCGGCTTTGGCGTGATGTATTGGAAAAGGAGATACGGAGGCAGAGGCATTACAATTCGCTCCCGTCCACTTCAGGAAGGCCCCTGTACTTCGATCGCCAACAAGAGCTACAAGCGCGTCGGTCCTGAAGGCGACACGCGAAACATGCCTGCCGAGCTCGACCTGAACTATGACCTCGAGCAGGTGGGCGCCGGCTGGAGATCACGCACCTGCTGTAAGGTGCGGCACGGTCAGTAATGAAATCGGTAGCGGACCTGCACGTAGATCTGCCTCGGATCGGCGTAATGAGCGCCGCCAAAAGTTGAGCTGTTATCTAATAAAAATCGCCGGTTGGTCAAGTTGAGCGATGTCGCGGAGATCGTGAATCTTTCTCCGATATTCTTTCCCAGCGTCAGATCGAACGTCGTATGCGGCTCCAGGTGCGCGGGAACATCGCTCGATCCGTCTGTGAATCCCGAGCCATAATACAGATTTCCACCAGCGACTACGCCCCGCGGCAGATTGAAGTTGAAGCCGGCATGCAGGGTGTGGCGCTGATCGTGGTCCAGAAGGAAATAGCCGGTCGCCGGCGGCGAGAAATCCGTTAGCCCTCCCGTGACGGCTCCCGCGCCTGCGGCGTGCGCATATGCATACGCCAGATACACCTCGCCGCGATGGAAAATTCGCGGCGAGCGCACGCTCACCTCCCAGCCGTACAACCGGGCTCGGTCGATGGTCAACGGGAAGAAGATATTGGAGCCTCCGATAGCGTTGTGATCGAAATAGTTATGCGCGCGTTGATGGTAATCGTTCACGTCCAGCGACCAGCCTTTGAGCGGAATGGCCAAGCCAAACTGATGTTCCTGGTCTCGTTCGCCGCGCAACGGTATGAATCCCAACCCCTGAGACACGGCGTAATCGGCCAAAGGACCGGTGACGGTGGAAAGCGGAGGCGCCTGAAAATACATTCCCCAAAATCCGCGAAGGACCCAATTCAGATGAGGGATCCGTATCGAGCCTCCTAGCCTCGGATCGGCCGCATTTTCCGAAATGGCGCCGGAAAAATGAGTCAGCCGAACTCCCGCGATCAGATTGAGCCAAGAGAAAGGGCGGTATTGATCTTCCAAAAATGCCGCCTCCAGTTGGCCTGTGCTGATGCGGTCCTGAGCCAAGGAGAGACCGGATCCGTCGTTGGCGAGTAGTCCAACGAATTCGTTGTCGTGCTGTCCGAAGGCATAGAGGCCCAAGCTGGCGTTGTGATGCGGCGTGACGGCGTTGAACGCAACCTGCGCCCCCGCGTATTGTGAGTTACGATGCTGCGTCGTGGCTACGGGGGCATCGTTGGGGCCACCGTCGTAATTTGCGACGTTGCCGTGGTAAAAGGGCGAGACAGTAAGCAGGAGGCCGGGCTGGAACGTGTGTACCCAGGAAAAGTTCGCGAGCGCATCCCGCTCGTGTTCCATGTCTCGGATTCCGGCCGCTTGCGCATCGGGATCGTTCGGAATCTGATAATCGTCGCGGCGAAGCGAACTGACGAAACGGAACTGGTTATTGGAGTCGCGGTTGTAGATCAGCGTGCCCATGCCGCCGAGGCCCCATGCGCGATCGTGTAAAACGTCCGGGCCGGGCGTTTCTAGGCCATAATCGCTGCGACTCCCGTTGAAGCTTGCGAAATACGCGAACTTTTGGGAATGGCCGCCAAAATTCACCTGGTCGCTGGTTTGATGAAATGTGCCGAAGCTGGCGACAAATTCGCCTTCCGAATTCCGCTCGAAGCCGGTGCGTGGGACCACATTAAACAATCCATACGTCCGATCTCCATAGGCGGCCGAATAACCTCCCCGATCCACTTCCAGATAATCGATGTCCTTGGGATCGATCTGCGGTCCGACGTTGCTGGCGATGTTGGTGTTGGGAACCGGCACGCCGTCAATGGCCCAAGTGGCCTGGTGCCCTCCGCGAATGTGGAGTTGATCGTGCGTCATCCAGGAACCTGGTACGTAATCGGTGATCATGTTCATGCTGTTGGTGAGATCGGCGCCAGGAGTGGTTTGAATTTCGCTGCGGCTGACAATCGTGGTGGGCGTCACCTGCTCGGGATTCACCGCGAGAGCGGTTTCTGCAACGGTTACGGATTCTCGAACCGCGCCAATCGAAAGCTGAAAGTGCAGCACGGGCGAGGCCCCCGAGGCCACTACCACGTCCTGCATGGAAGAAAGCAATCCTTCGTGCTCCACCGTAACCTGGTACGCGCCGGCCGGCACGGACGCTTCAAACGCGCCATCCGGTCCGGTGGTGAAGGTCTGGGAAAACTCCGAAGCCGTGGCTTTGACGGTCACCTTCGCGCCTGGAACAGGCCGATGATCCGGATCGTGTACTACTCCGCGAATGGAGCCAAAGACAACCGCGAACACGAAAGCGGCGAATAATTGCAAAAACAGCACGAACTTCACTGGAATACTCCTTCCCTCAAAGGGCGGGCTAAAGCCCGTCGCAGGCTAACTGGCTTTTAGGCGGAAAGGATGGGAGGCGGACGCTGGTAAAGGAAAGGATCGGCGAACGAAACCACCGGTCGCGCGAACAAAGCCGCTACGCTATCGTTCTCGGCCGGTCTCGCGCCTTCGATGCGAGAGGGCTCTGGAACAATCAGGGTCTTGGCGCCAGGGGCGGCCTGCGCGCGTAAGCAATCGGCGCTGCATTCGTTCGAGGCCGCAATCGAGGCCGAACCGGTGTCCGAAGAAGCGCTGTGCCGCCTGCAATGAAGCGCATGGTTCCGCTTGCAGCAGGCCATCCTGCACTCGGATTCTTCGGGGGACGCCAACAGCGCCGCAAACGGCGCAGGTCCGAACAGCAGTATCAGACATCCGCCGATGAATTGGCGAAGCAGCCGCATGTCGTGAAACAAGCATACTATGATACTCTGGCAAAGAAAAGGCGAATGAGTCATTTTCAACATCGGCTTGGCGAGCTACGAGACGAAATCGCGCGAATTGAGCGAAAATACGCGAACCCACCGCCGCCCGCGCCGGAGGCGCGTTCCAGAGGTCTCGCGTTTCGCCATATCGAGGAGTGGCTCACGGGCGAGGAGGTGGAGACTCCCTTCGGCCGCCATTTTGAAACCGAAAAACGATACGAACCGCACCGGAGGCATGGGAGCGCGGATATCGGCGCGCTCGCCGATTTGCCCGGCGATCTTCTCGACGAGCTCTCTGGCGGAGCCATTTTGCGAGTCCCTCCGGAAGAGTGGGCCTTCCTGGATACGGAGACCACCGGCCTGGCGGGCGGCGCCGGAACATGCGCATTCCTGATCGGCATTGGCTATATCGCGCGCGACGGCTTTCGCGTTCGCCAATTCTTCATGCGGGGCTATTCCGAAGAAGCAAGCGTTCTGGATGCGGTTGCGCGGCGCTTGGCGCAGTTCCGAGTGTTGATCACGTATAACGGCCGCGCTTACGATCAGCCGCTTTTGGAAGCTCGCTACCGCTGGCGGCGCACCCGCTCGCCGTTTGGCGCACTCCAGCATCTGGACCTGCTTCACGGCGCGCGCCGATTGTGGAAATTACGCTTCGAGAGTTGCCGCCTGGTGGATCTGGAAAATCGGATTCTGGGCGTGGAGCGCCAGGGCGACATGCCCGGCGCGCTCATCCCTTACGTTTATTTCGAATATTTGCGCACACGCCTGGCCGCGCACCTTTTGCCGGTGTTTCAGCACAACGCCACTGATATTCTTTCGCTGGCTTGCCTCACCGCAATCGTGCCGCACGCGTTCAGAGGTCCGGGCGGGCTTCCCTTGCGCCACGGCGCGGAAATGGCGGGAATCGCGGCATGGCTGAAGGAAACGGGCGAGATGGAGCGGGCGCGCGCCTTGTTCCGCCGAGCCGTAGACGCGGGCTTGCCTGACGAGCTGCTCTTTCGCGTTCTGTGGGACATCGCCGTGATCGAGCGCAGACTCGGGTATGAAGACACCGCGATTCAGATTTGGAACGATCTGGCCGGCTCGCCAAATCCATTCCGCGTCCGGGCGCTGGAAGAATTGGCGAAGCACTACGAACATCGCGTGAAGGATCGCGCGCGGGCGCTGGAATTCACGCAGGCCGCGAGGGCGCTGGCTGATTCGCCCGGGCTTGAGCGGCGAGAAGCGCGCCTTGCGAAACGCGCGAAGGCAGCCGCCAAGAAACGACCGGCTGCGCCACTGCGCTAGGGTTGAAGCATGAGAGCCTGGGGTGCGCTCTGCGCCGCACTGGCTATATCGCTGACGCTCTGCGCGCAACCGGATGCGGCCCAGCGCCAGCTCGCGCTCGATTCCTTCGAAAGAGTCTGGACCACCATCCGCGACACGCATTGGGAGAAGAATCCCGCGGGACTCGATTGGCAGGCGATTCACGACGAATTCCGCCCGAAGGTGGCCAAGGCCGCCAATATGGACGAAGCACGCGTGGCGATTCGCGAGATGTTGGCCCGCCTGCATCAGACGCACTTCGCACTTTTCCCGGCCACCGTGTACGATGCGGTACGCGAGGATGCCGCGGGCCCGGGCGCGCCGGGCATCGATTTGCGGATTTTGGATAAGCAAGCCGTGGTGACGGGCGTAGACCCTGGTTCGGGCGCGGAGCGCGCCGGCGTACGGCCTGGATGGGCGATCCAAAACGTACGCGGCATGGACCTAAGTCCCGCGATTCGCGCACTGACCTCGGATCCCTCCATCTCCGATCTCTCCCTCACCCGCGCCGTGCTAGCCAGGCTCAGCGGCCCCGTGGGAGCAAAGGTCAGCGTCGCGTTCCTGGATGGATCGAACCGGCGGGTCTCGCTGGACCTGGAGCTGGCGGAGCCGCGCGGCGCGCCCGCGGAATTCGGCAATCTTCCCGTGCAGCACGTTTGGTTCGAGACGAAGAGAATTGAGAAGACGGCTTACATCCGGTTCAACCTGTTCCTGGACGTCACCCGAGTCATGGATGGTTTTTCGAAAGCCATCGCGGATTGCCGCGCTTGCGATGGCCTTGTGATCGATTTGCGGGGCAATCCCGGCGGCCTTGGCGCGATGGCGATGGGCATCGCCGGATTTTTGGTGGATAAGCCCGGGCTTCGACTCGGCACGATGTATATGCGCACGACCACTCTAAACTTCGTGATCAACCCCCGCCGGCCATCCTTGGCGGGACCAGTGGCGATATTGATCGATGCCGAATCCGCTTCGACGTCGGAGATATTCGCGGGAGGGCTGAAAGACTTGGCCCGCGCGCGAGTGTTCGGAACGCGCAGCGCCGCCGCCGCGTTGCCGTCGCTGATCGAGCGGCTGCCCAACGGCGACGGATTCCAGCACGCCATCGCCAACTATATTTCCGAGGGTGGGCAGTCTCTGGAGGGATCGGGCGTGAGCCCGGATGTTGAAGTGAAGCTCACGCGTCAAGCGTTGCTCGCGGGCCGCGATCCAGTGTTGGAGGCCGCGCTAGATTGGATACGAAAGGGACCCCGATGAAGCTCATCTACGCGCCACTGCTATTCCTGTGCGCCGCTTCGGCCGCCGTTCCCGCCCAAGCCGCCGACGAGGCGCTGCCTGCCGCCGAAACTATCCTCGACCGCTTCATCGAAGTGACCGGAGGCAAAACCGCCTATGAAAAGCGCAAGACGGAGGTCGTCACGGGCGCCGTGGAGTTCGCGGCCGCGGGAATCAAAGGCTCGGTCGTGAGCTATGCGGAGGAGCCAAGCAAGTATTATTCTGCTCTGGACATTCCCGGAGTCGGCAAAGTGGAGATGGGCGTCAACAATGGAGTCGCCTGGGAAATGAGCGCGCTCATGGGCGCTCGCATCAAAACCGGCGAGGAGCGCAACCAGGCCCTGCGTGAAGCTCGCATGAATGCGCCCTACCATTGGCGCGAGTTGTACAGCAAGGCGGACACCGCGGGCGTGGAGACCGTGAACGGGGACGAGTGCTTCAGGGTCGTGCTCACTCCCAAGGAAGGCAAGCCGGAGACGATGTTCTTCTCCAAGAAATCGGGACTGATGCGCAAAACGGCGATGGTGGCGTCAAGCCCTATGGGCGACGTGCCGGCCGAAATCTTAGCGGACGACTACAAGGATTTCGGAGGCTTGCTCGCGCCCGCGAAGACCACGCAAAAGGCGGCGGGCCAGGAATTCACCGTGACAGTCGAGAGCGTGAAAGTCAACGAAGCCATTCCGCCGGACCGGTTTGCGATGCCGGACGAAGTTAAGGCGCTGCTCAAAAAATAATCTCCGGCTTGTCGATTCCCCATTATTCGTCCGTCGTAGTAGCGAGGAGGTTTTAAACCATGCAATTTGCTTTGTTGATTTACGATGACGAGAAGCGCTGGACCAAGGACGGCTATGACCCCGTCGAACTTCAGCAATATCGAGTATTCGGCAAGGAGTTCGCCAATGCGATCAAGGGTGGCAACGCTCTCCAGCCGACGCCAACCGCCAGAACGGTACGCGTGCGCGACGGCAAGTCGTTGGTGGTCGATGGCCCGTTCGCCGAGACCAAGGAACAGCTTGGCGGATTCTATCTGGTGGAGGCTCGCGACGCG
This sequence comes from Bryobacteraceae bacterium, assembly GCA_035631295.1. Classification (GTDB taxonomy): domain Bacteria; phylum Acidobacteriota; class Terriglobia; order Bryobacterales; family Bryobacteraceae; genus Palsa-187. The sequence goes on from DASQJB010000462.1 coordinate 6,741, forward strand.
GAGGAAGCCGCGGGGATCGCTGCGAAAATCCCGGGAGCGCGCCATGGCTCCATCGAAGTGCGACCCGTCATGACATTTTCGTCGTAGCCGATGTCGATTTCCGCGAAGCTCGAGCGTCGTCTTCATGAAGGCACGCTCGAGTGAGCGTAAATCTCAATTCGAACAGGAGAACCACCATGAACTCGAACGCCTCCGCGGCTGTCGCGGATCAAACCCTCACCGCATCCGAGCTGGAACAAGCTCGGCTGTACTTTCAGCAGACTCGGGATGGGGCGCTGGGCGCCGTCAAAGGCTTGTCCCCGGCGCAGTGGAATTTCAAGCCGGCCGCGGACCGCTGGTCGATCGCGGAAGTTTTGGAGCACGTCGTTTTTGTGCAGGAGAGAGTGCTCGGGCCGATCTGGGAGCAGCTCGCCACGGCGCCGCCTCCTCCGGCCGATTACGATTACAAGCAGGTGGATGCGATTGTGATCCATCAATTTCCAACTCGGTTCGCGAAGTTTCCGTCTCCGGAATTCGCGCAACCGGCGGGCCGCTGGACGCCTTCCGAGATGGTGGAGCGTCTAATCGTAAACTACGACCGCCTTGCGATAGTTCTGGAATCGACGCCAGATTTGCGCGGGCGCGCTTTGGAGGCTCGACCCTTGAAAGCAGTCTCGCAAGACAAATATCAATGGATGGACGGCTACCAATGGTTGCTCACTGCCGCCGCTCACACCGAGCGCCACACCAAGCAGATCCTGGAAGTGAAAGCAGGCGCGGACTTCCCGAACAATTGATTTCAGCCCCATGCGTTACATGATGCTGATCTATTCGAAGGAATCGCCCGACGGACTCGGCCCGGAGGAGACTCTGCAACTCCGGGCCGCACACCGGAAAGCGATGCAGGAAGCCGCCGGCAAAGGCGTTTTGCGCGGCGCCGAGCCGCTCGCGCCGACCTCCACAGCGACCACCGTTCGCATGCGCAATGGCGAAGCCCTGGTTACCGATGGGCCCTTCGCCGAAACCAAAGAGCAACTCGCCGGCTATTACATCATCGAGTGCGAGAATCTGGACGAGGCTATCGAGTGGGCGTCCGAGATTCCCACCGCGTGCAAGGGCGGGGAAGGCTGTATCGAAATCCGACCGTTGCCTGGAATTCCCGCGGTGTCTGAAGCCGAAGGGGCCGCCGGACAGACCTCTGAGTAATGGACTTCCGCTCTGCTGCAGAATCTGTCTTCCGGCGGGAATCGGGGCGAATCCTAGCAAGCCTGATCCGGATTTCCGGTTCCTTCGACCGCGCCGAGGAGGCGCTGCAAGAAGCGTTTGCGTCCGCGCTCGCCTCGTGGCCGGAGAAAGGAACGCCGGAGAATCCCGCGGCCTGGATCATGACCACCGCCCACCGGAAGCTGATCGACGCGGTGCGCCGGGAGCACACCAGGCTTGAAAAGCAGGATTCGCTCCAGTACGAAACAGAAATCGTCTCTGCACGCCAGGACTGCGAGATCGAATCAGCCGCCATGCACTTCCCCGACGACCGCCTGCGACTGATTTTCAGCTGCTGCCATCCCGCGTTGAATCCGGAGGCGCAGATCGCCCTGACGCTGCGGACGCTCGGCGGATTGAGCACGCCGGAAATCGCGAAAGCGTTCCTTTTGCCGGAGGCCACGCTCGCGCAGCGGCTGGTGCGGGCGAAGCGCAAAATCCAGGAAGCTCGAATTCCCTATGAGACTCCTCCCCCGGAACGCCTGCCGGAACGGTTGGCCGCGGTGCAAGCGGTCATCTACCTGATTTTCAACGAAGGCTATGCGGCGGCGTCAGGAACGGAGCTGGTTCGCCACGAATTGTGCGACGAAGCCGTACGGTTGGGTCGAATGCTCTGCGAGTTGATGCCGCGGGAAGCCGAGAACCTGGGCCTGCTGGCGTTGATGCTGCTTCAGCACTCGCGCCGGGATGCGCGCGTGGCGGGAGGAGAACTGGTCACATTAGAGGAGCAGGACCGGTCGCTATGGGACCGTTCATCAATCGCGGAGGGATTGAGCCTGGTGGAGAAGGCGCTGCGGCTCGGGCCGGCGGGGCCTTACCAGTTGCAGGCCGCCATTGCAGCTTTACATGCGCAAGCGAGCACGCCGGAGCAAACGGACTGGCGGCAAATCGCGGCCCTCTACGAAAAACTGGGCGAGCTCCATCCTTCGCCAGTGATCTCTCTGAACCACGCGGTGGCTATCGCGATGAGCGACGGGATTGAGAACGGGTTGAACCGAATCGACGAGCTCGGGCGCGCGGAAACACTCAGCCGGTACTATCTGTTTCACGCCGCACGGGCGGATCTTTTGCGCCGCCTTCATCGCCATGACGAGGCGGCCGATGCCTATCGGAGGGCGCTGGAGTTGGCGGACAACCGGATCGAGGCGGCGTTCCTGGAACGGCGGCTGCGGCAGATGATGGATCGCGGCGTTTGAGGAGAAGTCCTCACGCAGTTATTTCAACAGCCCGTTCATCGATTTGCGGTAACTCTGAAACGCCGACCGCCCCTGCGCACTCAGCCGCGCCAGCGTCAGCGGGATCTTCCCGCGAAACGTTTTCTCGATCTGAACATAGCCGGCTTCTTCCAGTTTCACAAGATGACTCGACAGGTTCCCCTTACTCAATCCGGTTTCGCGTTGCAAGAAAAGGAAGTCCGCTTCTTTCGCGCCGGACAACAGGGCGACGATCCGAAGCCGCGCCGGCTCATGAATCACTCGGTCAAGGTCGCTCATGCTCCGGTCTCGCTGGGCCTGGGATGGGATTTCAGGAATTGCCATAGCCTGACGCCGCCGCTGACCACCAGCGCGACGCCTTGCCCGAGAATCACGAAAGCCAGGCTATCGCCCGGGCTGCCGTCCCTTTCGTACACCCATAGTCCGAGCAACGCGGAAAACGTGGCAAGCCACCACATGTGCCGCACTCGATACTTCATGGCGCCAAAAGTATAGGCGGCGAAGAAAACTGCGGCGGCAAGAACGGCCAGCGCTGTCGTGGATCTGGACACGTCACGGAAAACAGCAATGAGCCCGAATATCCCAAAAGCCAGCGCGACGCTCAGCGCTCTCCGAGTTCGACCTCGAGTCGCTCCGGCCGGCTCCTCGATCGCGACATAGCCGCCACGCGGAAAGGTGACCCGTTCCTTTAGCTTCTTCGCTGCCCAAAAAATGCTAAGGCAGCCGCCCAACCAGATTGCCTGTGGGACAAGGAGAGGTAGGGCCCGGAATGCCGATGGAGAGAACGTAGCAAAGGCCACCAGCGACACGAATCCAATCGCCATCTCCGCCAGTCCATCTTCAATCAGATACATCTGGGGGCGATTCGCTAGTTTGGTGAGGTCCATGCGGACTAGTCTGTCATACAGACTGGTCCGCGTCAACAGCCAATTCCTGCGCCGCTCCCTCGCGGTCGTAGCTCGGCGCGAGGCGTTGCGCCGCAGGCTGGCGCGCGATAGATTCAAACGAATGGCGAAAAAACCACTGGCGCTAAAGATAATCCCGCTGCTGTTCGCATGGGGCGCGGCCACCAGCCTCGCGCGCGGCGCCGATTGCGACCGCGAGTGTTTGCGTGGATTCGTCACGCAATATCTCAGCGCGATGGCTGCGCACAATCCGGACGCTCTGCCGCTCGCCTCCAACGTGAGGTTTACCGAGGATGCAAAGGAGATCAAGCTCGGAAACGGCCTGTGGAAGAACGTCTCCAAAATAGCGACTTATCGGCAGGACATTCTCGATGTCCGGCAGGGAATGGCCGCTTCGCAAGTGATCGTCGAAGAAGCGGGCACCCCGGTGATGCTGGTGTTGCGGCTAAAAATCGCGGACAAGAAGATTTCCGAGATCGAGACTCAGGTCACGCGAAACCGGAGCGACGGAGCGATCTTCAATATCAGCGCCATCCAAACGCCCAGCAAGGCGATGGGCCTGGTTCCGGAGCGCGCTCAGCTTAATTCGCGGGAGGAGGCGGCCAAGATCGCGCAGTCCTATCCCGCGGGATTGAAGGTGGGCAGCTTCGTCGAGGTGGACGCGCCATTCGCGCCCGACGCTTATCGCCTTGAAAACGGTTCGATCATGGCCGGCCCCGGCTGCTCGCGCCCCGGTTGCGAGAACATCAAGGCGCAGAACATCATCAAGCATCCCGCCATCACGACGCGCGTAGCAGCGGTAGACGAAGAGCTTGGCATCGTCCTGCTGCGAATGAATTTCGGCGATACGGGCTCCTACGGCCAGGGGAATGCCTTGATCGTGTGGGAAGCATTCAAGGTGTATGGCGGACAAATCCACGCCGTGGAAGCGTTCATGAAAGTGCTGCCCGCGTCGATGGGTTCGGGGTGGGACTAGAGTCGTCAGTCTGTCGTCAGTCGTCAGTTCCGCGTTCGGATGCGGTTGTGGTCAGGGCAACAGAGCTGGTCAGACCGTGAGGAACTTACGGAAGTCCTCGGCCTTCATTCGCTTGCCCACGTAAAACGCGCCAAAGAGTGCGTACACCGCGCTGACTTTGTCGAACCGCATCTCGTAGATGAGCTTCTTGAAGACCAAGGGATCGTCGGCGAACAACGTCACTCCCCACTCCCAATCGTCGAAGCCGATCGAACCGGTGATGATTTGCTTCACCGCTCCGGCGTAGCGGCGGCCCACTGCGCCGTGCTCCTCCATCATCCGGCGGCGGTCCTCCATCGGGACCTGATACCAATTCTCCTGCTCGCCACGGCGGCGGTCCATGGGATAGAAGCAAATATATTTGGCGGGGGGAATATCAGGAAAAAGGCGGGGCCGCATAGCCTGGCGCTGCCGCTCCAGCGTAGCTTCGATCTCAGCGTTCCATTCGGGAGAATGCGGCGCGATGCCGCGCTCGGCGAGCGACGCGTATGCCTTGCCGGTAGATTCGTACAATCCGAGCTCGACTACGGACAGGTAGGAGCTGGATTGCTCCAGATAGTCCCAGAGCCGCAGCGCCGGAAGCCGCGTCTGCACCTCCACCAGTTCGTCGAAGCTATTGCGGAAGTGCACCAGCATCAGATCGCCCTTGTGGCCAAGCAGGGAAAACGCAGCGCTTCGATTCTGCTCCCACTCGCCGAGAGCTTTGGCGGCTTCGTCAAGGATCGCCGCGCGCTCGCTTGATGCCAGGGCGCGCCAGGCGGGCCAGCGAACTCGCAGCATCTGGTGCAGGACGCTCGCGCCTTCCACGGTGAGCGGGACGGGCGGCAGATCGGTTTGGATGGGAACGCTGTCAACTACGTGCATGCAATAAGCATGACACGAGCGCGCAGAGAGCGGCGCGCGCTCCCGATTATGCGTGCCTCAATAGGGCGCATGCTAAAATCAACAATCGAATGCACCCAGATATTCATCTGGTGATCGAGCTTCAATCCCTGGATCAACGAATCGCGGCGCTGGATAAGGAAATCGCAGCGCTGCCCAAGCACATTGCCGCCATCGAGAAGACGCTGGAAGCGCATGTGCGCAGGCTCGAAGCCGACAAGGCCGCCCTCTCCGCCAACCAGAAGGACCGCAAGAAACTGGAGGGAGATATCCAGACTCACGAGCAGAAGATCTCGAAACTCAAGGATCAAATGCTCGCGGTCAAGAATAACGAACAGTACCGCGCCTTTTTGAATGAAATCGACTATATTCAGAAGGAAATTCGCAAAGCCGAGGACCGGATTCTGGAATTGATGGCGGAATCCGAGCTGTTGGAAGGCAATGTCAAGAAGGCGGACGGGGCATTGACCGAAGAAAAACGGCAAGTGGAGGCGGAAAAAACGCAGGCCCGCGAGCGCACCGCCGCGGACCAGGCGCAACTCGGACAGCTTCGCGAACAGCGTTCGGAGGCTGCCGGAAAGCTGCCGCCGCCCACTCTCAACACCTATGACCGGGTCCGGAAGAAGTGGTCGGGCTCGGCGGTCGGTGAGGCGGTAAGCGGCCGCTGCTCCGCTTGCCAAATCGTGATTCGCCCTCAATACTTACAGGATCTCAAGCGGGGCGATCAGTTAATGCTTTGCGAGAGCTGCGGCCGGTTCCTGTTCTACAACCCCGCGGTCACGTTCGACGACGGAACGCGCGTCGCGATGTGATGGAAGGCTCTGGCTAGGGTTACTCGCCCGGCGTCATGAGATGCGCAGTCGTGGTGCCCGCATTCATGATCCAGACACCGCCCTGCTTGCCATTATCGGGTAGACCCATCGACGCCGTGGTTGCGCCGGGCACTGCGATCGTCATGTGGTAGCGGGGATTGGCCGGGTCACCCATGGCGTGATACCAGACCGAACCGAATTCGGGCTTGACGCGGGTGCCGTCTTTTTCGGCCTTGTCGAGCGCGGCTTGCCGCTCCTTACCGTCAGTGATAGCTTCGAACTTCAAGTTCTGGGCGGCCCGCGGGAGATTGCCCTTCATTGTGCATTCGACTTTGAATGCAGGCTCGCCGGGGAGGCCGGACTCGTCGTAGCAGACCAGCGCGTTCTTGCCCTCGCGGATGGTGTCGTAGGTGTAGTCGGACTTCCACTTGATTACGGTGGCGTCCTTTTTCATATTGGCTGGGGCGGCCATCAGGGCCTTGTCGATCTCGGGAGCCTGCGCCAGCAGGACGCCTGCCGCTATCGCTAAACCAGCAAAAATCATGTTGCGTTTCATATTGGTATGTGACCTCCAGTTGGTCTTTCAGTATATCGCGGAACGCGGCGTCCGCGATTGTAATGTAGCCGTCACGCAAGCATGGCCTGAAGAGTCGCCTCCGCGGCGCGCCTCCAGGTGAACGATCGAGCCCGCTCACGGCCGCCTTTCGAAAGCTTGCATCGCAACTCTTCATCGTCAGCGATGCGATCCAGCGCCGCGGAAATAGAGTCTTCATTCAGGGGATCGAACAACAGCGCGGAGTCCCCCGCGACTTCCCGCAACGGAGCGATATCGGAGCAAGCCAAAGGGATGCCCGCCGCCAGCGCCTCCAGCACCGGCATGCCAAAGCCCTCGAACGTGGATGGGTACACGCAAGCCCAGGCGTGCTGGTAAAGCGCCAAGAGTTTATCGCGCTCGAGCCAGCCGGTGATCTCCACGCGCTCTTCAAGATTCAAATCCGCGATCAGCTTTGCGACTGGCTGCGTATGAAACCCGCGCACTCCGGCCAGAATCAAGCGCGTCTCTCGCGGCCTGCGGGCGTAAGCGCGAATTAAACGCTCCAAATTCTTGTGTGGATGCAGCGTGGAGACGCAAAGCAGAAAAGGCTCCAGGCGCGTCCGGTCCAGCGCAAGAAACTCGGGATTCACGCCATGCGGAATCACCGCGATGCGCTCCCGCTCAAGGCCGTAGATTTGCATCAGATCCGCGCGCGTGTTTTCGGAAGGCGCGATCAGGCGTCTCGAGCGATGCGCGGAAGCCCATAACAGCATGCGCCAGAACGGCAAGTCGAACCAGCGGAAGTGTTCCGGATGGCGCTTGTGTTGCAGGTCATGGAAGGTAGACACGTGGCGGCAGGGCGCAGCGAGCGGAGCTGTGAAGCCAGGGTTGAATATGACGTCCAGTCGGCTCCGCGCGGCTTCCACGGGAAGCACGGTCTGCTCCCAGAGAATCCGGCCCGGGCGGAACGACGCGCGAAAGGCTTGCGGCTTCCAAGAGAAATTCGCCTGCCGCGGAACCAGATCCGCGCCGGTTTCGAGATTCGTGAAAATGAAGTATTGGTTGGTGGAATCGATCTTCGCCAAGGCTCCGAGCAGCTCGCGCAGATAAATCTCAGTGCCGCCAACGCCTCCGGGAATCAGATACAGCGCGTTTACGCCGATGCGCGCCATGAATCAGCGGCGTCGCAGCACGCGGGTCAAGGCATCGCGGAAGGTTTGGTTATAGGGATCCAGGTCGAGGGCCCGCTGGTATTGCTCCTTGGCCTGCGCGAGGTCTCCCATGGATTCGTAGACGTTGCCGCGAACGGAGTAGATCATGACGAAGCTCGGATTCACATTCTGCGCCTGCTGGAGCGAATCGAGCGCTTCGGTGATCTGGTGCTGTTGTGCGTAGATCTGTCCGAGCGACGCCCAAGCCTGGGCGTCGCGCTCTTTCTTCGTAGCCTCCCGCAACTTCTCGATGGCTCCGCCCGGCTGGCCGACGCAATTGAGTGCATACGCCCAGTCGACGAGCATCGGGTAATCGGGAGGCGCTAGGCGCGAAGCGATTTCGAAATTCTCCACGGCTTTGGGGCAGTTCTGTTGTTGCCAATAAGCATAGGCGAGCTGAAAGCGGGGTCGCACCTTGCGCGGAGACTTAGCCGCGGAATCCCGCCAAAGCGCCAGCGGGTCGCCCCACAGCGCGCTTCGCTGATAAGTTAGGAGAAGCAGAACCAGCAGCGCGGGGACTTCGATCATCAGTCTTTGCCGAAGTTTCATTCGCCGCAGGAATTCGAGCGGGACCAGAGCGAAGCCGAGGAAGGGGAGATAAACACGGTGTTCCGCCATGGGGTCTTTGATCGGGACGATGGATGAGGTGGGCAAGAGCAATAGAACGAAGACCAGAACGCCAAACGCAGCCAGAGGGCAGCGCTTGCGGAAGATCCAGGCCGCGGCGAGGAGGGCGGCAATGGCTAACAATCCGAAAATCGCGCCGTGATCGAGCGGGGTTTGCGATATGGCGACATCGGGATCCACATTTAACCCGAACGGCAGCGCCAGCAGCCGGAGGTATGCCCAGAACACGCGGCCCTGCGTGTACAAGTAGCTAAGCGGCGTCAGGCCAGGTACGTGGAATCCTGCAGTGTCGGCCGCGCGGAGCACCCGCCAAACGGTCGCTCCTGCCACTACGCCCCCAGCCGCTAGTTGACCGTAAAGCAGGGCGTTGGCGCGAATGCCTCCCTTGATCCAATAAAGATCGGTCAGCAGCAGAAGAATGGGCAGTGTGAGAGCGTGCTCTTTGGTGCTGGCGGCGGCGCCAAAAAGCGCCAGCACCGCCAAGGCGCGCCACAGCGTAATCCGCTCCGTGCGCCGGTACAAGAATACGCAATAGGCGCCATAGTAGAAAAGCACGCTTAGCACTTCCGAGCGACTCGCCACATACGCCACCGATTCGGTCTGCATGGGGTGGAGCAGGAACAGCGCGCCCGCGAAGATGCCAAGAGTAGGTTTGGCGGGGCCGTCTTTGAGGCTCGCCAGCTCCAGCAAACGGATGGCGATCAGCGCGACCAAAACCGAATTGAAAAGGTGCAGCAGCACATTGGTTGCGTGGTAAAAGAAGGTCTGCTCGCCGCTAGCCGCGTAATTCAGCCAAAAACTGAGCATGAGCAACGGCCGCAATCCAGAGATCCAGCTCCACACCGGCAGATGCTGGAGCCCGGGAGTCTGGAAAGGCAAATAGGCGTCGTCGAAGACGAATGGTCCGTTAAGCGCGGGCGAGTAGGCTTCGAACGCCAGAAACAGAGCCGCCAGCGCGGCGGCCCATGGCCACCATACGAACTTTCCCGGCGCGGCTTCGACGGCGACCGCCGTCCTCGCCTCAGCCTGCCGCCTCTTTGACTTTTTCATCGAGAGATTCCAACCGGTATTCCAAAATCGCCACTCGTTGCGCAAGAGCTATGTTGGAGTCCTTCAGATCCGAAATCAGCAGCGAGGTGCGGTACAACACCACGACAAAAACGCATCCCGCGGCAATGAGCAGTGCGGCGGGAGCATCGGAGACGCCGAGGAACTGTCCGATCCGGCGCAGCGGCGCGTCCGACAGCGATAGCCCGAGCAGCACAAGCGCGGCGAACAGCCAGCTCACCGAATACTCCACGCGGATGTGGGCCCGGCGCACGGAGGCCAGCACGCCCACAATCATCGCCAGGCTGAACATGCTCAGAGCGGTAAGCAAACGAGCCATATCTTATTTTCTCCGTCTTTCGAATTTCAGCACGTTGACGAACACGCCCAACAGCACGTGCAGGATGTAGTAAAGAGATCGGACCGCGGTAATGGAGCTGCGGCCTGCCTTGCGGGGCCGCATGTGACAGGGCACTTCGACAAACCGGAAACGGCGGCGTTGCAGCACCACCAGCGCCTCGATCTCCGGATATTCCAAGGGAAAGCTGCGCGAAAACACGCTGAGAGCAGTTCGGTTCACGCCGACGAATCCGCTGGTGGGATCGCGAACCGCATTGCCTAGAATCGGCCGCAGCACGGCGCGGAAGAAGAAAATTCCCGCTGCGCGCATCCAGCCAAAATGCGGCCCTTTGCCATTGACATAACGAGAGCCGATCACCATCTCGCAGCCGGTCTTTTGCAGGACCTCGAGAAGCTTGGGGATATCGCGGGGATCGTGCTGGCCATCGCCATCCACGCGGATGACGTAGTCGTAGCCGAGCTCATAGGCCAACCGATAGCCAGCCTGAACGCAGCCTCCCAAACCCAGATGATGAGGCAATTCCAGCACCCGCGCGCCGGCCTGGCGCGCGCGAAGCACGGTTCCGTCGATGGAGCTGTCGTCCACCACAAGCACGGGTGTTTCCGGCAGCACCGCTTGCGCCTCGCGGATGACGTCGGCCACGGCGCCCTCCTCATTGAAGGCGGGAATGAGGATCAGCAGCTTACTCATACCGTAATCCACCCGTAAGCGCGAGGATCAAACCAGTCCGCTTCACTGAAGACGCTGCTTTGTACTGCTGGACCTGAAAATCCTCGCAAGCCCCGACGATTTTCGTGGTGCAGGCACTCTTGCCTGCCTCGTCGAGACTCGTCTCGACGCCTGCTGGAGTCTTGGCCGGCGCCAGGCCTCGACACGAGTGTCGAGGCGGCAGGCACGAGTGCCTGCGCCACTGTATGTGGGGCAGGCCCTCGGCCCCGCTGGTCGCTAGCGGATGCGGCCTGAGAGGCCGCCGCAGGCCACGGGCCTACCCCACGTGCGTCTTGATCGCATTCCCCGGAACCGCGACCGTGAGGGAGCGGACTGCGGTAGAGACGGATGAGGCTCACAGCGCCGCCACCTGCCGCAGAGAGATCGCATGCTGTGAAAGCAGCTTCTCAAATTCTGACGTCGAGATGCGCCGCGACCGCATGATTCGCCGCCGCCGGCGCAGAAGGGCCGGGAAATGCAGCAGCGCAGCGCCATGGGCTCGAATCGCGAACCAAGGCAGCCAGGCGGCGCTTCGCCCGCTACTCCGGAACTCGGATGCTTTTCCGCGGCCTTGGATGAGTAGAATCAAATGCCAAAAATAACGGAGAAACGCCGCAAAAGGCGCGCGCAGCAAAAGCCTCAATGGGAAGTTTTTGAGGATTGTGTAGAGCCGATTGCGCTCCACATAATATGCTTTTAGCGGCGACGCCACTCCGGCCGAATGAGAATAGCGATGTTCTACAACGGCGTCGGGGACATAGCGGCACTCCCACCCCGCCCAGCGGGCCCGCAAACCCAGATCAGTGTCTTCGCAGTACAAGAAATAAGATTCG
>DASQJB010000463.1:0-14667 GCA_035631295.1 Bryobacteraceae bacterium
CAGGTGTATACTGGATTTTCGATGTCGCGATACCGTGCCAACTCGTTTAGCGGCCGGTTCCGGTTTTACCGGATCCGGTAGGAGTGGCGTCGGCGGAACGGCAGCAGCGATTAATCCACGGCCCACTCAAAACCGGGTGGGCCGTTTTCATTTTTCAGGAGCATTCACATGATCATTTCCATGCGTCCTCATGCTACCCGCGAGGAGATCGACCACGTCTGCGAGCGGATCCGCGAGTTCGGATATAAGGTCCACTCGATCGAAGGCGAAGAGCGCGTCGTCATCGGCGTGGTCGGAGTCGGCGACGTCACCGCCTGCCTGGAATCGCTCGAAGCCACGCCCGGCGTCGAAAGAGCGATGCGCATCTCCGCCCCATACAAGTTCGTCAGCCGCGAGTTCAAGAAGGAGCATTCGGCCATCAAGGTCAACGGCATCGAAGTGGGCGGGCGGGAGTTCGTCGTGATGGCGGGCCCGTGCTCGGTGGAAAGCGAGCGGCAGATCATGGAGACGGCCGAAGCGGTAGCCGCCGCCGGCGCGAAGATGCTGCGCGGCGGCGCCTTCAAGCCCCGCACCTCGCCCTACGATTTCCAGGGAATGGAGCTCGAAGGCCTGAAACTGTTGCGCAAGGCCAAAGAGGCGACCGGCCTCGCCATCATCACCGAGATCATGAGCGACCGCGACGTGGCGATGGTGGCCGAGTATGCCGATTGCATGCAGGTGGGCGCGCGCAACATGCAGAACTTCGCGCTCCTGAAATCGCTCGGCGGCTGCGGACGGCCGGTGCTGCTCAAGCGCGGCATGAGCTCGACCATCAAGGAGCTGCTGATGTCGGCCGAGTACATCGTGGCGCACGGCAATCCCAACGTGATTCTGTGCGAGCGCGGCATCCGCACCTTCGAAACCGCCACTCGCAACACCTGCGACATCACCGCAGTCGCCGTTCTGAACGAACTCACCCATCTTCCCGTCATCCTCGATCCCAGCCACGCCACGGGCAAGCGCAGCCTAGTGCCCGCTCTGGCCCGCGCAGCCGTCGCCATCGGCTCGGACGGCCTGCTGGTGGAAATGCACCCGCATCCGGAAAAAGCCATCAGTGATGGCGCCCAGTCGCTCGATCCCAAGCGCTTCGCCCAGATGATGGACGACCTGAAACCATACGTCGAGCTGTGGAAGCGTTCGCGCCTGGCCGAGACCGCCACCGCAGTCTAACGCGGGCGATCCTCATCTCGGCGTACATTACCGTCCATTTCGTTCTGCTTCGGCTGGGCGTCTGAAATTGGAATAGTGCGATTGCCTTCTTTCTTATCAACTTCGCGGCAAACATGAGTTTGGCAGCCGGCATGCACCTCTCACAGCGGACTCCGCCTTGCACGCGACGGCGTGCCGGGCGGGCGGAAAGAAGACTATGTTTCTTTTCATCATCCTCGGATTAATCGCGGGCTTTATCGCCAGCAAGATCGTGAATCACCATGGTGAAGGTGTCGTGCTCGATATCCTGCTGGGTATTGTGGGCGCTGTCGTCGGCGGTTGGCTGTTTCGCTTATTTGGCGCCGCGGGCGTAACGGGGTTCAATCTCTGGAGCCTGCTTGTAGCTGTCGTCGGCGCCGTGATCCTGCTGTTCGTTTACCACGGGATCCGGCGCGGCGTCACTGGCCGTCACGTTTGATGCAGGGCGGACAATCGGATAGCGGTCAATTCACCGTATATCGCGCCCTTAGCGCGAAAGGTGCGATTTCGATATCGAATTGACCGCCATCCGGACCTACCATTTTATACGTTCCGCGCATCGTTCCCGTCGGCGTCTTGAGCGGGCACCACGAGGAATATTTGTAAGAGTCGCCCGGCGCCAGAACCGGCTGCTCTCCCACCACGCCGGGTCCTTTTACTTCGCGAATCCGGTCCAGCCCATCCGTGATTACCCAATGCCGGCTGACAAGCTGAACAGTCTGTTCGCCTTGATTCGTAATGCGGACCGTGTACTGAAACACGAATTCGTCGTTGAGCGGCTGTGAGTGCTCCGGCGAATAGCGCGACAGAACCTCTACGCGAATATTGCGCGTAATTGCTTCCGAGATCGGGGCCGGCTGCGGTTCGGGCATACTCGACTGCTCATAATAACAAGGGCTCCGCCTGCCATCGCCGCTTTGCCCTCTACGCCCGCGTACTGACTAGCCCCGGATTCGCCGACTCGTAGGCCGCGATCGCGGTCTGTTGGGCCAGCATGTAGCCCAGCTCGTCGACCCCCTCGAGAAGGCATTGCTTGGCGAAGGCGTCGATGGGAAATTGGAAAGAGCGGCCGCCAGGCAACGTCACGGTTTGCGAAGCAAGATCGATTGTCACCACGGCCCCCGGTGATTTCAGAAGTTCGGCGTGCGCCTCCGCCGGAGCGATCACCGGCAGCAATCCATTCTTCAGAGCGTTGCCCTTGAAGATGTCCGCGAAGGACGTGCTGATCACCGCGCCGAATCCGCTCTGCGTCAGCGCCCACGGCGCGTGCTCGCGCGAGCTCCCGCAGCCGAAGTTATCGCCCGCCACCAAAATTTGCGCGCCTTCCGCAGCGGGCTGGTTCAGCGGAAAATCGGGTTTGGGCGAGCCATCGGCGTTGTAGCGCCAGTCGCGAAACAGGCCTTCGCCCAAGCCTTCTTTTGAAATCGCCTTCAGGTATCGCGCCGGGATAATCTGATCCGTGTCGATGTTGTCGACGGCGATTGCCACGGTTTTGCTTTCGATTTTTTGAAATTTCACAACAATGTCCTCACGTCGGTGACAACGCCGGTCACCGCGGACGCCGCGGCGGTCAGAGGGCTCGCCAAAAACGTCCGCCCGCCCTTGCCTTGGCGTCCCTCGAAATTGCGGTTGCTGGTGGAGACGCTGTACTCGCCCGGCTCCAACTGATCGCCATTCATCGCCAGGCACATGGAGCAACCCGCTTCGCGGAAGTCCGCGCCGGCTTCCCGGAAAATCCGGTCCAAACCCTCCGCCTCCGCTTGTTTCTTCACCTGCTGCGAGCCCGGCACCACCAGCATGCGGACCTTCGGGTTCACCTTGCGCCCCTTGATCACGCGCGCCGCCGCTCGCAGATCGGAAATACGCGAATTCGTGCAGCTTCCCACAAACACGACGTCGATGGGATGTCCCAGCAGCGGCTTGCCGGGCTCCAGGTCCATATACTTCAGAGCTTTAGCCAGATCCGATTTCGCCATGGGATCGGATACAAACGCCGGATCGGGGATCGCCGCCGAAATCGGAATTCCCATGCCCGGATTCGTTCCGAAGGTGACCATCGGCTCCAGCTCGCTGGCGTCGATTTTCAGCTCGCGGGCATAGCCGGAGCCGTCGTCGCTGCCGAGCTGTCGCCACCACGCCACCGCCGCGTCCCATGCGGCGCCCTTCGGCGCGAATTCCCGTCCCGCGATGTATTGATACGTCGTATCGTCCGGCGCCACCAGCCCCGCGCGCGCTCCGCCTTCGATGGACATGTTGCAAATGGTCATGCGCTCTTCCATCGAGAGGCCGCTGATCGTCGATCCGAGATATTCGAACACGCAGCCCGTGCCGCCGCCAATGCCGATCTTCGCGATCACCGCAAGGATAATGTCCTTGGCCGAGACGCCCGGCTTCAACGTCCCGTCCACGCGAATCGCATAGGTTTTCGACGGCGTCTGGAGCAGGCACTGCGTCGCCAGAACATGGCCTACCTGGCTGGTGCCGATGCCGAACGCCAGCGCGCCAAAAGCTCCGTGCGTGGCCGTATGGCTATCGCCGCACACGATGGTCATGCCGGGCTGCGTCAAACCCTGCTCCGGCCCCATCACGTGGACGATGCCCTGCTTGTCGCTTTTCAGATTGTAGAGAGGAATGCCGAAATCGGCGCAATTCTTCTCCATCTGGGCAAGCTGCGCCGCGCCTTCTTTGTCGAGGACCGGCAGCTCGCGCGAAGTGGTGGGTGTGGAATGATCCATGGTCGCGATAGTCAGATCCGGACGGCGGACCTTGAGCCCCCGCTCCCGCAGCATCGAGAACGCCTGCGGCGAAGTGACTTCGTGGATCAGATGCAAGTCGATGTAGAGCAGCGCGGGCGCCCCCGGCTGCTGCATCACTACGTGGTTATCCCAGATTTTTTCAACGATGGTGCGCGGTTTCATAGAGCTTCACTCACTGCCTGGCCGACTTCTTGCGTCGTGGCGGCCGTTCCTTTTGGCCGCAGATCGGCCGTGACACGGCCGGAGGCCAAAACTTTGCCCACTGCGGCGTTCACGGCCGCGGCTTCCTTCGTCAATCCGAACGTATATTCCAGCATCGCAGCCACGCTGCCGATCGCGCCCAGCGGGTTGGCTTTGTTTTGTCCCGCTATATCCGGCGCGGAGCCGTGCACTGGCTCATATAATCCCTTAGACGTTCCCAGCGAGGCCGAGGGCAGCATACCGATGGAGCCCGCCAGAATCCCGCCGACGTCGCTCAAGATGTCGCCGAACGTGTTCTCGGTTAGCATCACGTCGAATTGCGTGGGCTTCAGCACCATCTGCATGGCGGCGTTGTCCACCAGCATGTGCTCGAGCTGCACGTCCGGATATTGCGGGGCGATCTCGTTCACCACCTTGCGCCAGAACTGCGACACTTCCAGCACGTTCGATTTATCCACGCTGGTGACTTTCTTCCGCCGGTTTCGCGCCAGCTTGAAGGCCATATGCGTGACGCGCTCCACTTCCTTGCGCGTATAAGACATGGTGTTGAACCCGCGATCTCCGTCAATGCCCCTTGGCTGGCCGTAGTAAAGCCCGCCGGTTAGCTCGCGGACAATAATCATGTCTGTGCCGGAAACTACGTGATTCTTGAGCGGCGACGAATCGATCAGCTCCGGGTACGTGCGCACGGGCCGTAGATTGGCGTAAACGTCCAGCAGCGCGCGCATGCCCAGCAGCCCGGCCTCCGGACGCTGGCTGGGAGGGGCATTGTCGAACTCGGGCAATCCCACCGCGCCCATCAGTGTCGCGTCGGCCTCGGTCGCCCGCTTTTTCGTCTCCTCCGGAAAAGGCGTTCCGGTCTTGTGAATGGCAATGCCGCCGAGCAGCCCTTCGGTCAGCTCCAGCGTATGTCCGAATTTTTTCGCGGCTGCCTTCAGTACACAAGTGGCCGCATGAGTCACCTCGACGCCGATGCCGTCGCCGGGTAAGAGCAGGATTTTGAGATTCATTGCGCGGCCACCGAAGCCTTCGTATCCTCGACAACCTCCCGCGCGAGCGCCTCGATCTCCTCATTGCGCAGTCCCTTCTTGCGGTCGGCTAGCGCGGTAAACCGCCGGTACATCTCGTCAAGCTGATCGCGATTCAGAGGGCAGCCAAGATCCTCGCAGCGTTTGGCCAGCGCGTGGCGGCCGCTATGCTTTCCCAGCACCAGCTTTGACTCCGGCACGCCGACCGATTTCGGCTCGATGATTTCGTAGGTAGTCCGCTCTTTCAAAACGCCATCCTGATGGATGCCGGCCTCGTGCGCGAACGCGTTTTCTCCGACAATGGCTTTGTTGGGCTGCGGACCGAAAGTGATCAGCGAGCTTAACAGTTGGCTCGCCGCGTAAAGATGCTCGGTGGCAATGCGCGTCTCAAAAGGCAGCCGGTCGCGGCGCGTGTTGATCGCCATCACCACTTCTTCGAGCGAAGCGTTCCCGGCCCGTTCGCCAATACCATTAATGGTGCACTCCACCTGCCTCGCTCCAGCCTGCACCGCTGCCAGCGAATTCGCTACCGCCAAGCCCAGATCGTCGTGGCAATGTACGCTCACCACCGCTGAATCCCCCAGAACCTTGGTCATTCTTCCAATCAACGCGGCATATTCTTCGGGAACCGAATAACCGACTGTGTCCGGGAGGTTCACCGTCCTGGCGCCCGCCGCGACCACCGCTTTGCATACCTCCTCCAGATAATCCCAGTCGGTTCGAGTGGCGTCTTCTGCGGAGAACTCCACGTCGTCGCAATATTCTCGGGCCAAACTTACCGCCGCAACTGCCTCTTCAAGAATCTGCGGACGGGTTTTCTTGAACTTGTACTTTAGGTGTATATCGCTGGTCGCGATGAAGGTGTGAATCCGCGGCCGCCGCGCGTTCTTCAACGATTTCGCCGCCGCCAGGATGTCCTGCCGGTTGGCTCGCGCTAGCGCCGCCACGTTCGCCCACGGAAACTCCCGGCTCACCGCATCCACTGATTCCAAATCGCCTTCCGAGGCGATCGGGAATCCCGCCTCCAGGATGTCCACCCCTAAATCCATGAGCTTCGCGGCCATCCGTACCTTCTCCGGCACGGTCATGCTGCATCCGGGCGACTGCTCCCCGTCGCGAAGCGTTGTATCGAAGATATACACGCGATTGGGCATAGGCGTTCGACCTCTGGCTTTCATTATCGGCGGCAGAATTAGATTTGGCAAATTGATAATGTTCGAGGGAGACATAATGCTGAGTTATTTGCGATCACGCGCCCACTATACATTGGCTACCATTGTTACCTATGGTATACATTGTATATGGAGACAAGAGCAGTTCGAGCGAAGGCAAACAATCCCGAGGCGCCTACGATCCGCGTGGCTGACGAGACTTTCCTCGCGGCAGCTTTGCTGCACCGGGAAAATCCGGACCGCGCCGATTTCTCCATCGCTGAAATCGTCGAGCGCGCCGCCCGAGAAAACATCACCGGCCATTTACGTCCAGGCATCCAGTGGCATGCGAGCTTGCATTGCGTCGCGAATCTGGCGCCCAATCCCGCGCGTCTTCGCATGCTCTACGCGACGGGGGAAGGAAGGAGGAGGCTCTTGAATCCGAATGACGACTTGCATCCCGGCCGGACCGGAAAGGTTTTCCCCAATCCCGACGACGTTCCTGAGAAATACCGCGAGCTCATCGATTGGTCCAAGCAACGCTATGGCGAAGAGAATCGCGGCGGCGACGGCTGGCTGGAGGGCATCCTTCAGATCCGCGGTCTTGGCAAGGAAATTTGGCGCGGTGTAGATCCGGACGAATACGTTCGCGAACTGCGGGAGGGTTGGGATTGAGCCGCATCTTCTTTGACACGAATCTATTCATCTACTGGCTCGAAGATACGGGCCGGCTGGCTGCCCTCGTGGCGGCCCTTGTGGAGCGGATGATCGCGCGTCGCGATCAACTTCTAATCTCCACGATCACGCTCGGGGAGGTGCTGGTGAAGCCATTGGCGCTTGGAGACGCTGCGCTGGCGGAACGGTACGAAAAACTGCTCGGCTCCCAGGGGATTTCGCTGATTCCGTTTGATCGCTCCTGCGCGCGAATCTACGCCCAGCTTCGCCGGAACAAGACCCTCAAGGCATCCGACGCCATCCAGCTAGCCTGCGCCGCCAGCGCCCGCTGCGACTTGTTCATCACCAACGATGATCGCTTGAGCCGCCAAATCGTCCCCGGCATCCACTTCATCGCCCCATTAGAACGCGCCATCATCTAGCGCCAATGTCCGCTTTCGCCTAGAATGAGTGAATCGGGCTGCCTCAGCGTACGAGGCCGCCCGCCGCGCAACGTCGGACGCGAAATCTTGGCCCATGCCCATACGCGTCGCGCTCAATCATAAAACCACGTATCAATACGACCGGCTAGTGAAGTTATCGCCGCAGATCGTCCGGCTGCGGCCCGCGCCCCATTGCCGCACGCCGGTCACCGCCTACTCGCTCAAAATCGACCCCAAGCCGCACTTCCTAAACTGGCAGCAAGACCCGCAAAGCAATTTCCTCGCTCGCGTCGTCTTCCCCGAGCGCGTCAAACATTTTTCCGTCACTGTGGATTTGGTCGCGGAAATGACCGTGATCAATCCCTTCGATTTTTTCCTCGAGCCGCACGCCGAAACATTTCCGTTCACCTATGAAACTTGGCTCGATCGCGAGTTGGCGCCCTTCCGCGAAGTCTCCGCGCCGCAGGCGCTGGTTTGCGAATATCTGAAAACCATCGGTACAGCCAGCCAGAGAAGCATTAACTTCCTGGTAAACCTCAACCAAAGGCTCCAACGCGACATCCGCTATCTGATTCGCATGGAGCCGGGTGTTCAATCGAGCGAACAAACGCTCGAGCTCCGCAGCGGTTCCTGCCGCGACACGGCTTGGCTCCTGGTCGAAATCCTGCGGCATCTCGGTCTTGCGGCGCGCTTCGTCTCGGGCTACTTGATTCAGTTGAAGCCGGATATGAAACCGCTCGAAGGTCCTGAGGGTCCGCCACAGGACTTCACCGATCTACACGCCTGGGCCGAAGTCTATCTTCCCGGCGCCGGATGGATCGGTCTCGATCCAACATCCGGACTGCTGGCGGGCGAAGGCCACTTACCCCTGGCGGCTACTCCCGATGCCCAGTCCGCGGCCCCCGTCTCGGGCCTTGTAGATGAATGCGAAGTGCGTTTCCAGCACGAAATGATGCTTGCGCGCATTCAGGAAGACCCGCGCGTCACGCTCCCCTACACGGAGCAACAGTGGCAGTCGATCGAAGCGCTCGGCTCGCAAGTCGACGCGGATATTTGCGCTCAGGACATTCGCCTAACTATGGGCGGCGAGCCGACCTTCATCTCCATCGACGACATGGATGGCGACGAGTGGAACACCGCCGCCCTCGGGCCGCAAAAGCGCTTCCTCGCCGAGCGCCTGCTCGACCGCCTGCGCAACCGCTTCGCCCCCGGCGGCTTGCTGCACTACGGGCAAGGCAAATGGTACCCGGGTGAGCCTTTGCCTCGCTGGGCTCTCGCCTGTTACTGGCGTACCGATGGCGTCCCCCTGTGGCTGGACCGTTCGCTGCTCGCGCGCGAGAGCGACCCCGCCCGCTTCGATTCTTTCCACGCTCGTGAATTCGCCGAGGCTGTCGCCGTGCGCCTCGGTCTTGATCCCGATTACGTCAATCCCGCCTTCGAGGACCCGCTCTATCATTTGCAAAAGGAGCGGCAACTGCCGGTCAACGTGGACCCGATAGACAATCATCTGGACAATCCCGAAGACCGCGAACGCCTTCGCCGAGTCTTCGAGCGCGGTTTGGAGACGCCCACGGGCATGGTGCTGCCGCTCCAACGAGGCTGGGGCAAGAACGGACCCGAGTGGCAAACCGGTCTGTGGATGCTTCGCGGCCAGCATCTCTATTTACTCCCCGGCGATTCTCCCGTCGGCCTGCGGCTTCCCCTTCCCAGCCTCCCTTGGGTCGCGCCCTCGGAAGCGCTGCAATATTTTCCGGTCGATCCCATGGTGAATCGCGCGCCCCTGGCCGTTCCGCAGCGGAACGCGGCATTCGAGCCGCCTATGGTCACAACCGCGCTGCAATCGCGCACGCGCTCCGAGCGGGACCGCAAGCCGGAATCCGGCGAATCCGCTCCCTGGATCGTCCGCACCGCCCTCTGCGTGGAAGCTCGCGGCGGCCGCCTCCACGCATTCATGCCTCCTCTTCAAAGCGCCGACGATTACGTCGATCTACTCGCCGCGATTGAAGACACTGCCCTCCGCCTGCAAATGCCGGTGGTGATCGAGGGCTATCCGCCGCCCAACGACTCACGGCTTCAGCAGGTCAAAATCACGCCAGATCCGGGAGTGATCGAAGTGAACATCCATCCCGCGCGGGATTGGCGGGAACTCGCGGCCAACACCGCGGCGCTTTACGAAGACGCGCGCCAGGTGCGGCTCGGCACGGAAAAATTTATGCTCGATGGCCGCCATACCGGCACGGGCGGCGGCAACCATTTCGTTATCGGCGGCCCCACGCCGCGCGATAGCCCCTTCCTCCGCCGCCCCGATCTGCTGCGAAGCATGATCGGCTACTGGCTGAATCATCCTTCGCTCTCCTACGTCTTCTCCACGATTTTCATCGGCCCGACGTCTCAAGCGCCGCGTGTCGACGAAACCCGCGCCGACAGCATTTACGAGTTGGAAATCGCTTTCTCCCAAATCCCCGATCCTGGCGCCGGCGACTGCCCGCCCTGGCTTGTGGATCGCATCTTTCGCCACATCCTTACCGATGTCGCCGGCAACACCCACCGCACCGAATTCTGCATCGACAAACTCTACTCGCCGGATTCCTCCTCCGGCCGCCTGGGATTGTTGGAGCTGCGCGGCTTTGAAATGCCTCCGCACGCCCGCATGAGCCTGACCCAGCAGCTGCTGGTGCGCGCGCTGATCGCGTGGTTTTGGAAGGAGCCGTACATGCGCAAGCCGATCCACTGGGGCACGCGCCTGCACGACCAGTTCATGCTTCCGCACTTCACATCTCGCGATTTTCGCGAAGTGCTCGACGATCTGCGCTGCGGCGGCTATGCGTTTGAAGCAGACTGGTTCGCGCCCCATTTCGAGTTCCGCTATCCCGTTTTCGGCCGCGCCCACCATGCCGGCATCCATCTGGAGATCCGCCAGGCCACCGAGCCTTGGTACGTTCTGGGCGAAGAAGGCAGCGCCGGAGGAACCACGCGGTACGTCGATTCCTCCGTCGAGCGCGTGCAGGTGAAAGTGGACGGGCTCACCGGAGATCGCTACATCGTCACATGCAACGGCCGCCGTGTGCCGCTTCATTCCACAGGCCAGCAGGATCAATGGGTCGCCGCCGTGCGCTATCGCGCCTGGCAACCGCCATCGTGCCTGCATCCAACCATTCCTGTCCACACGCCGCTCGTATTCGACGTTCTGGATGCCTGGACGGTCCGCTCTGTCGGCGGCTGCACCTATCACGTCGCGCATCCCGCCGGCCGAAACTTCGTGACGTTCCCCGTCAACGCCAACGAAGCCGAAGCCCGCCGGGCCGCTCGCTTCTTCCCCTTCGGCCACACCCCCGGCCCCATGCCAATTCCCCCGCGCGAGGAGAATCCGGAGTTCCCCCTCACGCTGGACTTGCGAAGATCATCGCCAGCGGCCAGGTTGTGAACGAATATCGTCCGATATGGAGAGGTGTTCTGGGAGGTCCGGCTGGTCGAGCTGACTGTCCCGCACATCCATCTCGGTGAAAACCGGATTATCGCTGGTACTCTCCGGCATGCGCCAGGGACGGCGTCAGAGGAGTTACAGGACAATATAGCCATCCTCCTGGCGCGCCGGGTTTAGTTTAAAAGAGTAAAGACGCCGCCGCTGGCCTTACGCCGGTTCAATATTGGTGATGTGGACCAGGTTTTTTGCCGTCTCCAAAACACCGGTCACCTTAACGTTCTTGCCTTCAAACTGCTTGGCCTTTTCCTGATCGTCCAGATAAACACCTTTTCCCGCCTGTTCGTCCATGAGTAGCGCGTATTGGCCGTTTGTCGCTTTTACAACCTTCCCCACGAAGGTCTGGCTCTTCTGTTGGTCCTGTTGCGCGTTGGGCGCCTGGCTTTGGGTCTGCGCTTGCAACGTAACTTGCAGGAAGCCTAATGCAAGAGCGAGCGCCAGTGACGTCGCCCAGAAATTCTTCAGTTTCATCGTCTCACTCCTTAGGATGGCGATTCCATCGGCGAGAGAGGGAGCAAGGTCATCGCCAAAGCCAGCTCGGAGGCTTAGCGCGTTGTTGATGAACTGAAAATTGGCTGAGAAGATTCGGCCGGCGCTGTAAAAGTTCCCGCCTCACGTAGATTGTTCTCGCAGCATAGCGAATCCTCGACATCAATTCGCTGGGGGGCTTAAGGAACGACGAGTGGTCATAGACGAGCAGGCAATCGTAGCCGAGCGCCTCCGCCGCCGGACCCTAGCCTTGATCTTTGCCGGATCATTGCCGAATTCGATCTGCTGAAACAAGACGCGGTAGTGATGGGTTTACTCCACGACTTTATTTTACTCCACGACTTTATAAAGGCGTTCGTCCAGAGGGCTGCCGGCGATCAGCCCAAGGCTCTTCCGGTATTCCTTCGTGTGAGTCGCAGCCGCATGCGTCTCGATTGCTTTCGCGGTGTGCCATTCTTCGATAACCGTGAAATGATTCGCACGCATCGCGTGCTGTAAGACATCGAATCGGAGATTGCCTTCTTCTTTCCGGCTGGCTTCGGCCAGCTTGCGAAGGAGGTCCGCGGCATTTGCGCCCTGGCCGCCGATATCGACGTGTGTGATCACGAACGTGCTGCGGTTGCTTCCGTCATTGCGAGCGGCGCCCAACGACAGAGTCTTGTAAGGCCGCTGGTCGTAATCGCTCAGCCTCATCGAGTCGATTTTAGTTCGGAAGTCCTTGGCGTTCGCCGATGCGGCATGAGTATCAAGGTCTTTGTTGTTGGCCCACGTTTCGATGATGCAGAAGTGTGCAGGCCGTCCGGCCTGCTCGAAGAACTCGATCCGCTGGAATCCGTCGTCTTTGCGGCTTGCATCCCTGTACTGCTTGATAGCGGTGATCGCTGCGGTTCTGGATGCCGGGACGATATCGACGTAGGCGAGAGAATAGGCGGTACTATCCGGCGGAGCCTGCGCGCCGAGAAGAACCGTGCTGATCAGTAATGGGAGCATTCGCTGCATTTGCGCGTCTCCTTGCGGATGAGACTTGAGAATCGGAAGTAAGAATTTATCAGATCAGAGACACGTCTGACCCATTCTCAATTTTCATCCGAACCGCGCAGTCTCCTACCCGGCAGTGTTCCTTTCCCATCTAGCATAAAAAAGGTGCGAATTGCACTTACTATTGCAGGCGGCTGGCCCGGGTCTGGTGGTTGGCGAGACGATCCGCTGTCTTGGCGTCTTGCCCTCTTCAGTCTTCGTATAGGCGAAGCTGAAAGCGGGCCGGCCTGCTGGAGCGGCATGGACCGCGCGAGGATTTCGAGCAGGTGTGCTGAAAAACCGATCCCGCACCCAGAATCTGAGGGCCGGGCTACTGTCACGAAGGCCGAGTCGCCATGCCCGGCTTTGATATAACGTGTGCGATGGATTGGCGGCGCTCCGGTTTCTTCATTGCCATCGGGTCAGTATTGGCTGGACAAGCGCCAACCGATCGCACCTTCCGTGCCACGACCAAACTGGTGCAGGTGAGCGTAGTCGCGCGTGACAGCAAGGGCGCGCCCGTCGCGGACCTTCGGCGCGAGGAGTTCCACATCCTTGACAACGGGGCGCCCCAGGAGATCCGAGTATTTGTCGCAGAGACGGAGAAATCGAGTGCCTTTCCGCCTCAGAATCTGGCCCCCAACACCTTCACCAACCGCATCTCCGGCCTTCCGGGAATTCGGTGATCATATTCGACAATTTCTTGGCCGGGTTCGGCGATCATGAAGGACTCGATGGCACGGCCTTCGGAGTACAAAAAGTCCTCGAAGCGTTGCGAAAAATTCCGGAAGGGGAGAGGATCGCGATTTATGCCCTAGGCCGGAAGCTTCAGGTGATCCGCGAGTTCACTACCGATCGTGAATCGCTGGAGCGGCAATTACGCGCGTGGAGGCCTTCGCCCGACGACGCCGTAACCGGGACCGCCCTGTGCGTCCCCGCTCCGGCCATCCCCGCTCGTCCCGGCACGGCTGGTGTGGTCCTCCAGGGACAGGGGCAAATGGTCCAGAGCTGTATCCGAATCGATTCGCTCCAGCGGGCCGCGCCGTTCGACGAGGAGTTGAAGCAGATCGCCGATCATTTAGCCGGAATTCCGGGGTGGAAGAAACTTATCTGGATGGCGAACCAGTTTCCTATCACGCCCTCCGAGCAGCAGAGATTGACGAATGCGGGCGTCGCTATCTATCCCGTCAATGAGGCGGGTGTAAAGGTCGGGGCCCGCAACGATCTGGACGCGGCCGTGATAGAGGCAATCGAAGATGGACGCGCCAGTTACACCCTCGGCTTCTACCAGCCCGTCCCGGATTCCAGCCGGGCCGGCGGCGGCACGCCAGAGGTCCACCAGCTAGCCGTTCATGTCAGCCGCCCCGGCGTCACCTTGCACTACCGGGCCAGTTACCTGAACGAACCTCCGGCCTCCGAGCCGTCGTTGCAAGATCTGATCGATGCGCTGAATCGCCCCGTGGACGCGACCGCGATCCCCATCACTGCTTCTTTGACTCGCGCCGGGAACAATCTCAAGCTGACGGAAGCCATCGATCTCGCTGGCCTTAACCTCGACCTTACCGAGGGAACCTGGAAGGGCAAGGCGGAGGTGGTGGCGCGATTTATGGCCGTCGATGGAACCGAAGCTGGGGAAGTGGTGTGTGATATCTGGACGCTTAAATTTGCGGCCAGCAACCTATCAGTCGATGCTAGGAACCGGCGTGTTATATCGCAAGGAATTGACCATTCCCGAAAGGGCCGTCGAATTGAAGCTTCTCGTCGGCAACCTGGCGTCCGGAAAAATCGGCACGCTCACCATTCCACTTCCTAACACCAAATAGCTTCCTGGAAAGGGGGCATGTTTCGATGCTTAAGCGCCGATCGCCCGCAGCGCTAGTCCCAGGGGCACTGTTTCTGTCCGCGCTAACCCTGTGCGCAGCGGATGTCTGGGTCTCTACACCGTATACCGCTTGGAGCGATAAGGACGTTCGTAAGATCATGACGGATTCGCCTTGGTCGACAAGGAGCGTTTCCGTAATTCTGGATGTAATTCCGGATGGGACTATCCTCCGGAATCTCATCCGGGGTCCCGCGCCTAATCGGCCAGGCCCAGGCATCGCCGAAACGGGCGGCGGATTGGGTGTGGGGCAAAGTGCGCCACCGCCCGGAGCCCCGCCACCCGCGCCCGTCCAAACCGGTCCGCCGAAGACAACGTTGATCGTGCGCTGGCAATCCGCG
>DASQJB010000464.1:0-5045 GCA_035631295.1 Bryobacteraceae bacterium
GCCATCCCAATACAACCCGTCCCGCCGTCCCGGAGCGCTCATCAGCCGCGCCGCGTACTTCAGCATGCCGTCTTTATCGCGATCCTCGGAAGCGTACTTCGTCTGCGCCTCTAGGTATCCATGGCAAATCTCGATGGCGTCCAGCTCATTCGCCCCGATCCGTCGCGCGTGCATTTCAGCGGGCGTTTCCGACACGTCGAAGCTCCATTTGCCTCCGGCGCGCACAATGGGTACAGGAAACGGCCAATCCTCATCCCCGATCGCAAGAATCGCCCGGCTGGGGTTCGAAGATGAAATTTCAAGCCGGTGCTTGGTCCGCGCTAGCCGCGCGAATTCCGCTTGCTCCGCGCGATCCTGGGCGGCGTCGCCCGAGGTCAGAATTCCGCCGGATCGCGGGCCAAGAATCGCCGTCATCCGCGCCGCGCCGTGCTTCTCCGCCGCGTCGATGATCGCCCCCGCTGCCGCCTCGGCGAATCGAAGCGCTCCTGCGCGAACAAAGGCGTCGCACAGGCCAGCGCCAGCCCTATGCAGCCGATTGACAAGCCGCCGCTCACCGCGTTATCGCCTCCCTCCGCCGCGCGGCGCGCCGCCAATTCCTCCCGCCCGCGCCCCGCCGCCGAACCCTCCAGCGGCCCGGCCCCCCATGCTCGAGAAACCGCGGTCGCTCTGTATCCTCGCCCTCCCTCCGTGGTGATAGCCCCCGAACACACTCTAATTTCCGGCCCCCCGGGCGCTCTTCAAATCGAGGATTTCCAAAGCGCTGCTGTGGCGTCATCTCTCCCGGTCGAAAACCCTGAGGCCGGCCGGTGAAAGCAGGACCATGTGCAAAACGGCCGGCTACTTCGCGATTGGCGTAGGGAACGCCTAATCTGTGCTCCGGATTGTGCACCCACACTGTACTGCCCAGTGGCCCGCCTTCCACGCCCCGGAAACCATAACGATGAAGGAAAGAATGGTCGATATAAAAGAATGGTCGATATAAATGTTGCCGACGAACCAGTTTGGCGCCCAGCCCCAACTGCCCCACGCCCAGCCGCCCCAACCGCCAAAATAGAGGCCCAGATCGATGCCCGGATACCACGCCAGACCCACTCCGATCCCCGGATACAACAGAGGCGGATAATATCCCCACACTGGAGGCCCCCATATATATGCCGGATTGTAGTAAGGCACGTACCACAAGTCCGGATTGGCCGGCTCAATCGTGATCGCCGTCCTGCGTCTGGGTGCTCACCACCTGCTGAGACGTCGGCTGGAGCATTCCCTTCGCCTGCGCTTGCGCCGCATCCGCTGCGCTGCTTCCATCACATCCATTTGCTGAGCGAGAAAAGCGTTGCCAAGCTGCGTGGTCCAGTTGATGTTTTGCGAGAGCAGAGTCAGCGTCTGGGGGAAAGCCGTCAGCCCTTGCGCGCTCGGATCCCCGTTCTGCTTCTTCGCCTCCTTCATGAGCTTCGAACCCTTCCAATTTGGATGATCCTTCACCCATTGCTCGGCCTCCCCGATCTCGACCGGATAAGTAGAAGCCGCGAACACCTGGCTCAGCAGGGGATCGGGATATAGGGCGATCGGCGCAACCAGGTCGTCGAGCTGCTGCGCCGTCATCGGCGCCCGCCGGAGCGGCAGCAGGAGGGCTTTGCGTGATGCCCTCTCCCTAGATCGCGAGCACGGCGATGAGCAAAGCGGAAAAGCTGAATCTCGTTCTCGGGCGCCGCGCCATCGCCAAGATGCCTTCTACGAAAACGTTACCGCAAAGCACGCCGGTGGGCGATACCAGCGAGCCGGTAATTTTGCCACGCCAAAGGGCGGTAATCGCGATAACCACATGCGACCGTTGCACTGCAAAAGTTTTGGTGGGGCCTGGCTTTTAGTCTGCCGCCGGGCTTCGCCCGGCGTTCAGCGGCTTCTGGCGCGCCGGACCCGCGTTTTGGTCGCGGCCCTGCTGCTTTGCGAGGCAGGCTAGCAGCCTGTAGCGGATTGGAAATCCGCCCTCCGCCTACTTCGCGTGCGGCTTCACGATCTCCGACAACAAATCCGGCTTCGACGCATCGCGCACCAGGTGGGGGTACCGCTCCCCTCCGTGGTAATCCACGCGGTGCACTTCGTAATACTCGCCCGTCTTGATCAGCAGCTCGATCGGCTTGTCGCCCGTCGCGGCTCGCGCCACGGCGTCCCGCAACACGTTCGGCGTGAACTGCCGGCTATCCACCGCAATCAGCTTCGTTGACGGAGCAACGCCCGCCTTCTGTGCTGGACCTCCAAATTGCACATCCTCGATCGTCGCGTCTTCGTTGATGGTGATCCCGATCGAATAGCTCAAATCCGTGCGCTTGCCGCTCGTCTCGACTGCTTTCCAATAGTCCGACCGCACTCCGTCGTAGCTCAGCTTCCAGCCCGAGCGCTCGATGCCCCCCAGCGGCGCATGTGCGTCGGTGGAATGCAATCTTTGATTGAAAAAGCCCGCCCAATCGTAGGGCTGCACCGCGTTCAGCGCCGCCACGACATCTTCGAAATTGTAGGTGTTCAAAGCCGGCGCGCCGCCGGGCCCGCCATGGAACGCGCGGCAGAAATCATCCAGCGACTTGGCGCCTTTGCTCAGCTCCCGGATCGTCGCATCCGCCTCCAGCCAAATCAGCGTCCCTTCGGGATAAAAATCGACATCGCGCCGATAGTTGCCGTAATCCTGCCCCGCGTTGTAAAGGAGCTGCGCCGTCACCGCGGTGTCTTCCAGCGGCCGCCACGTGCGGCCGTACTTGTTATCCAGCCCGGCCGCGGTCTCCGCCAGCGCCTCGCGAAAATCCTCCACGCTGCTCAGTCCGCTGCGCGGGGCCAGGATCTCGCCTAAATATTCGGTCAAGCCCTCGTAAACCCAGAGCAAATCGCCCTTCATCGGCGTGTCGTAACCGCCGTCTTTGCCGCTCGAAACCAGCCCACTCGGCCGCCGATATTTCCCATTCCAAGAATGCGTGAATTCGTGCGTCAGCAGCGTGGCCGCCACTCGTTCCAGATCGGGGTCGATCAGCGTTCGCTCTCCGTCGCGATCGTCACTTGACTCATGATGCTCCAGCCCGAAATGCGCGACGTGATCGCTCAGAGTGAACAGAAAATCGTAGCGCCGGTAATGCCGCGACCCGAACAGCGCTCCCGTCTCCTTCACCAGACTCCGGTATCCCTCGATCGCCTCCGGCCGGATGTGCAAAGCTTCCTCGCTATCCGCCGCCAGGTGCAGGTAATGCTGCGCGCCTCGATCCTCGCCCAAATCGATGGTGCGGTAATGCGCGCCCGCGGAAAGCGGCGAATCGATCAGCGTCGTCAGCGGCGCAGGCCGGAATTGAATATCGTTGCCCGATTCCCGCTGAATCGGCAGAGCCGTCCCATAGCGCCATCCCGCCGGCACTTTCAGAGAAGCTTGAAATTGAACAGCGTCCGCATCCGCTCCTTTCGGATAAAGCAGAAACTGATTCCAATTCAAAACCGCCAATTCGCTCGTGGTCGAGCTCCCCGAACTAAATCCCCCCGCATCGGGCGGCGCAATGTAATCGAACGCAACGTCCAGCGCGCTCGTGCCCGCCGGCACGTCCACGCCGAATGCGTACATATTGACGCTGTCCCGCTTCCACGCAACCGGCTTTCCCTCCGCCTGAATCTTCAATCCGACCAGGTTGATTATCGGACCCGTCGGCCCGTGCTCGCCCGGAATCCACTGCGGATAGAGCAAAGTCATCGGCCCAGGCTTGGCCGGCACCGTCATCTTCACGTGGAAAATGCGCCGTGGAGCGTCCGTCGCGTCCACGCTCACTTGAATAGGGGCTTGGGCAGACAGAGCGGAGGCAAGGAAAAAAGCAGAAACAACCGCGCGCATACTCAATTTTACTCTGCCCACCCATGTGGGGTCTGGCTTTCAGCCTGCCGCCGGGCTATGCCCGGCGTTCGCGCCCTTAAGCCCGTTCTAGCGCTATGAGAAAATCGACTTTCCATGGGCCGCATCCGCATCCTCTCCGACACTGTCGCAAATAAAATCGCGGCCGGCGAAGTCGTGGAGCGGCCCGCCAGCGTTGTCAAGGAGCTGCTAGAAAACTCCCTCGACGCCGGCGCCACGGAATTTCGCGTCGAAATCGAAGCAGGCGGGCGCAGGCTCATCCGCCTCTCCGATAACGGCTGCGGCATGATCCGCGACGACGCCCTGCTCGCTTTCGAGCGACACGCCACCAGCAAGCTCTCTGACGTAAAAGATCTTCTCTCTATCGCCACCTTGGGTTTTCGTGGAGAAGCCCTGCCTTCCATCGCCTCTGTCTCGCGCCTCTTGCTTGAGACCCGCGCTCGCGAGGAACAATCCGGAACCGCCGTCGAAATCGCCGGTGGAAAAATCCTTCGCTGCGACGAAGCCGCCTTCGCCCCCGGCACAACCATCACCGTCCGCGACCTGTTCTTCAACGTCCCCGCGCGCAAAAAATTCCTGCGCTCCGAGCAGACCGAAACAGCTCATGCAGCTTCCCTCGTCACGCACTACAGCCTCGCCCACCCCTCCAAAACCTTCCGCCTCCGCCACAACAACACGGATCTGCTCGACGTCGCCCCCGCCGCCGCTCTTAAGGAACGCGTCTTTCAAATCTTCGGCACCCAGGTTCTCGAAGATTTAATCGATCTGGGCGAGCGCAGGCGTGACCTCCCGCTTCCTCCCGAACCGGACGAAGCCCCCGCCGCGCGCCAGTTCCGCCTCCGCGGCTTCGTCAGCGGACCCCAGGTGCAGAAGCTGAATCGCAACTCCGTCTATCTGTTTGTCAATGGCCGTCTGATCCGCGATCGTCTGCTGCTGCACGCCATCTCCTCCGCCTATCACAACCTGATGCCGCCTGCCTGCTGGCCTTTTGCGCTGTTGTTCGTCGAATGCGATGCCGAGGAGGTGGACGTCAACGTCCATCCTTCTAAAACCGAAGTCCGCTTCCGCCACAGTTCCGTCGTGCATGATTTGGTTCGCGATGTGATTCGCGAAGCACTCATTGCCGAAAAGCCCGTGTCCCGCATCCCCTCTGCCACGCCGCCTCAAG
>DASQJB010000465.1:0-6228 GCA_035631295.1 Bryobacteraceae bacterium
ACGCTGCAAACCGGCGAGCCATTTACGACTCGCGTATCGAAAGCGCCCGCCTCCTGAACCAAGTTTTCGCATCTCTCAACCCAGCGCCCAGGCTCTGGATCAACGCCAGCACCGCCACCATCTACCGGCACGCCCTGGACCGCGCCATGAGCGAAGCCGATGGCGAGTTGGGCGACAACGAGCCCGGCGCGCCCAAGACTTGGAACTTTCGATCGATGTCGCCAAAGGGTGGGAAGAGGCCTTCTTCTCCACTCCCACGCCGCTCACGCGCAAAATCGCCACCCGCAGCGCGCTGACGCTGAGTCCCGATCGCGGCGGAGTGTTCGATCGGCTCCTGGCGCTGGTCCGCCTTGGCCTGGGAGGGAGCCAAGGCGCGGGAACGCAGTTCATTTCCTGGATCCACAAAGCGGACTTCGCGCGGGCCATCGATCTGCTCATAGCGCGCGAGGATTTTTGCGGCGTGGTCAATCTCGCCTCGCCCAATCCTCTGCCCAATCGCGACTTCATGCGCATCCTGCGCGATATAAGGGGCATCCGCTTTGGATTGTCGAGCCCGGCGTGGCTCATCGAAATCGGCGCCTTTTTCATGCGCACCGAGTCGGAACTCATTCTCAAGAGCCGCCGCGTCATACCGGGCCGCCTGCTAAATGCTGGTTTCCAGTTTTCCTTTCCGGAGTGGCCTTCCGCGGCCAAAGACTTAGTTGCCCGGTGGCGCCAGAATCGACGGTGAACCCTCCTTGGCAAGGGGACAGGTTGGCGGGTTTGCCAAACTGTCGGTATGAGCGGAAGGATCGAAAGCCACCAAGTCATCTCCTATAACCCGGCTACCGGCGCCGAACTCGGGCGTGTGGCTCTGGCCACGCCGGAAGACTACGAGGAGGCGATCCAAAAAGCCTGCCGGACTTTCGAGCGATGGCGCTTGTGTCCTGCGCCCCAGCGCGGTGAGATCGTGCGGGAAATCGGCGATGAGCTGCGGCGCGCCAAAGCGGATCTGGGCAAGCTGGTGACCCAGGAGTCCGGCAAGATTCTGGCGGAAGGTGAAGGCGAAGTTCAGGAGATGATCGACGTCGCAGGCTTCGCCGCCGGGCTCTCCCGCCAGCTTTACGGCCTCACCATGCCGAGCGAGCGGCCTGGGCACCGTATGTACGAGCAGTGGCATCCGCTGGGAGTTGTGGGCGTCATTACGGCCTTCAATTTTCCGGTCGCCGTGTGGAGCTGGAACGCGCTGATCGCCATCGCGTGCGGCGACACGATCGTTTGGAAGCCATCGTTGAAGACGCCGCTCGCCGCGCTCGAAGTTCACCGCATCTGTGAGCGAGTGCTTGCGCGCCACGGCTGGAGCGGCGTGTTGAATCTGGTTATCGGAGCCGATGACACGGTTGGCCGCCGCTTGGTGGAAGACCACCGCGTGCCTCTGATCAGCGCCACCGGATCGGTTCGGATGGGCAAGCAGATCGCGCCCGTGGTGGCCGGGCGCTTGGGCCGCATGCTCTTGGAGCTAGGCGGCAACAACGGCGTCGTCGTGATGGACGACGCCAACCCGGATCTGGCCGCCCGTGCGGTTTTATTCGGCGCCGTCGGTACCGCGGGGCAGCGCTGCACCTCCATCCGCCGCCTGTTCCTGCAAAGACGCATTGCGGCTGCGCTCACCGGAAGGCTCATTGCCGCGTACCGGCAGGTTCGCATCGGCGATCCCAGCGATCCCGCCACGTTGATGGGTCCGCTGATCGATTCGGACGCGGTAGAGAACATGATGCGCGGCCTGGCCCAAATCCGCGAGCAGGGCGGTGAGATCTTATATGGAGGAAGGCGCTTACACGGCTGCTTCGTCGAGCCTACTTTGGTGCGGTCGCGGCCGGAGATGCCCATCGTCAAAGAAGAGATCTTCGCGCCGATCCTGCATTTGATCGAGTTCGAAAAGCTGGAGGATGCCATCGCCTGGCACAACGACGTCCCGCAAGGTCTCTCCTCCGCCATCTTCACGGCCAATTTGCTCTCGGCGGAAGCCTTCCTGAGCGTCCGCGGCAGCGATTGCGGCATCGCCAACGTGAACATCGGCACCAGCGGCGCTGAAATCGGCGGCGCCTTCGGGGGTGAAAAGGATACCGGCGGTGGCCGCGAATCCGGTAGCGATTCCTGGAAAGCCTACATGCGCCGCCAGACCGTCACCGTCAATTGGTCAGACCAATTGCCCCTGGCGCAGGGGATCCGGTTCGAACTGTAAACGTCGCAATCCGCTTGGATTAGAATGAATGGGATGGCGTCCGTAGCGGGCGGTCTGCCTGAGTAGGCTTCGGCCGCCGTTCCTCGCAGAATCCCCTGGGCCGCAGTCGCCCGGTTCACGTTGCTGCTGATCGCCGGCAGCTTCCCGATCCTCAAGCGCCTGGCGGCGCAATGGGCCGACGACGGCGACATGGGGCCACGGATTTTTCGTTCCCCTGGTGGCCGCCTATATTGCCTGGCAGCGCCGCGAGCGGTTGCTCCAATTAAGCCTGACAACATCTTGGTGGGGCGCCGTTCTCATGCTGTGGGGCGCCGTCCAGGGCTATCTGGGCATGGTCGGAGCGGATCTGTTTCTTCAGCGCACCTCCGTCCTCATCACGCTCTACGGGCTGCTCCTGTTGGTGGGAGGAACGGCGCTCCTGCGCGCCCTCGCGTTCCCGCTCTTGCTTCTGCCGTTCATGATTCCTTTTCCAGGTGTTGTTTACAACGAGATCACTTTCCCCCTCCAACTTTTCGCCAGCCGGGTGGCGGAAGCAGCTCTCGGCCTGCTCGGCGTCCCGGTGTACCGCGACGGAAACGTCCTGGAGATTCCGAGCCAGCGGCTTGACGTCGCTGAAGCTTGCAGCGGGATTCGCAGTCTGCTTTCGCTCTCGTTTCTGTCGTTAGTCTACGCTTATTTATTTGATAAGCGCGTGTGGATGCGCTGGGTGCTGTTCCTGGCGACGCCTCCTATCGCCATCATCGCCAGCGCCGGGCGCGTCACCGTTACCGGCCTGTTGAGCGAGGTCAACCGCACGGAGTCTTCCGCACAATGGAGGGCTGGGTGATTTTCACGGTGGCGGGCGTAATGCTCGCGGCCCTGCGTTTGTGCATCAACTGGCGTACGCGCAAACCGGGAGCGACCGCGTGAAAATCTCAACTTCGATTTGGCTGGCCACCGGCCTCCTGCTTCTTGGGGCGGCTATGCTGTACTGGTCGCAATGTCCCGAATACGTTCCTGTGATGCCGCCGCTCAACGGGTTCCCACTGAGTGTGGGCGATGGGCGGTTCTATCAGGAAGGCCTCATCGACCCAGGATACTCGCGACTTCCTGAAGGCGGACGATCTGTTGAACCGAATCTACGTGAAGCGGATTTGTTCGTAGCTGCCTTTCGCACTCTCAGCACCGGCGTCGCGCCTCATTCCCCCAAAAACTGCCTTCCCGGCACGGGGTGGACCAGCCTCCTTGCGGACGAGCTGACGCTGGATGTTGGCTCAGTCCATCCCATCACCATGAACCGCTACGTAGTCGCCCGCGATACCGAGCGGAGCGTGGTTTTGTACTGGTGCCAATCGCGAGACCGAGTCATCGCCAGCGAATATAAGGCGAGATTCTGGACCATCGCCGACGCCATCCGCCTCAATCGCACCCACACCGCCTTGGTCCGGGTAGTGGTTCCTATTCACAACGAGAACCAGGAGGAAGCCACGGCTTCCGCCGTTGACTTCCGTATAGGCCTTCTTCCTCCCCCCTCAGTCACCTGCTGCCCGCCTGAGCCTCTAAACCTCTAATTTTAAAGCTACTCCTGGATTTGCTCCATCCTGAACAACAAGAGGATGCGATAGCTATGCTAAAAAACTTCTCCTAGTACTTGACAATGATACACGCATATTTTATATTGTTTATGTAAGCAAGTAAGTACTTCACAGACAGGAGAAAACGACATGGCGATCATTAAATACTCACCGTTCACGGACTTCGAGTCTTTTCCGGGCTTAAAGGCGTTCGAAGACACCATGAGCCGGCTCTTTGCGGAGCCCTCCGCGCGTCCTTGGGTTCCGCCAGTGGATATCTCGGAGAACGAGAACGAGTTAGTGGTGAAGGCGGATGTGCCGGACGTCAAATTCGAAGACATCCAAGTAAACCTCGAAAACGACACGCTCACGCTGAAGGGTGTGCGCAAGTTCGAGAAAGCAAGCGATAAGGGTGGCTATCACCGGATCGAGCGCTCCTACGGAAGCTTTGAGCGTTCGTTTACGGTGCCGAACACGGTGGATGCCGAGCATGTGAAGGCGGACTACAAAAACGGCGTGCTGACGGTCACGCTCCCCAAGAAGGAGACCGCTAAGCCACGCAAGATTAACGTGGAAGTGAGCCGCAACTGAGTCGTGTCTTGGAAACCACAGCCACGAAGCGGGAAGGCGGGGAAGGAACCCGCGCCCTTCCCGCTTCGTTCTTTTGTATAGCTTCTTCATGAGAGAATTAAGGCGGAAATCATGAATACGGTCAAAACGGCGTTGCTTCTTGGGCTTCTGAGCGGCTTGTTGCTGTTCGGAGGCGAAATGATCGCGGGCCGCACGGGTCTGCAATGGGGGCTGATGATCGCAATAGCGATGAACTTCTTCAGCTACTTCTTTTCCGATAAGATCGCTCTGGCGATGTACCGGGCGCAGCCGATGACGCCGGAAGAGAATCCTGAAGTTTACGCTCGCGTTTATCCGCTGGTGCAGAGCTTGGTGCAAAGGATGGGATTGCCGGTGATGCCGAAGCTGTGGCTGATTCCGGAAGAACAACCCAACGCCTTCGCCACCGGCCGCAATCCCCGAAAGGCCTCGGTGGCGTTCACGGTGGGGATCCTCAATACGATGACGGACCGTGAGCTGGAAGGAGTGGTGGCGCACGAGCTTGGCCACGTGCTGCATCGCGACATCCTGATCAGCTCGGTGGCGGCCACGCTGGCGGCGGCGATTACATTCCTCGGTCGCATGGCCATGTGGGGCGCGATGTTCGGAGGCGGCGGCTATGGCGGTGGGCGCGACCGCGATAACCGGGGCGGCGCGCTGGGCGCGTTGTTGATGATTATTCTCGCGCCCATGGCCGCGATGCTGATCCAGATGGCGATTTCGCGATCTCGGGAATTCAGCGCCGACGAAGCTTCCGCCAAGTACACGGGATCACCCGACGGATTGATCAGCGCGCTTGGAAAACTCGACCGCGCCGTGCAACGGATTCCCATGGAGCAAGCCACTCCGGCGACGGCGCACATGTTTATTTTGAACCCATTCCGCGGTGGCGGCCTGATGAAGTTATTTTCGACGCATCCATCCACGGAAGAGCGGATCGCGCGCCTTGAAGCGATGCAGGGAGACGCCCTGCGGCGGATGCCCCGATGAGGTAACGGAGGCTAAAGCCTTCGTTGCAGACTAGGCCTGCTCTTCAAGCCGCCTTGGCGCAGCCTCCTACTTCGCGAACTAGGGAATCAAATCTTTCGATGAAGGCCGCAACGCGCGTCTCGGTCGAAATGTCGTCAGTCATCGCCCTCACGATGTTGCCTTGCGCTTCCACGGTCTTCGCCTATTGCGAAATCATTCGCGGACTTAAATCGCTGCCGCAAGGTCGCGCACGGCCGCAACGAGCTACGAGGCTGGGGCTATCCGCTACGTCGGGTCTGCAGAAGCCGGTTTCTACCGTCGTCCGGAAGCGATATACTCTTCGTACAACATCTCCCCTACAGTAAAACGGAGGCGCGGCATGCAAAATCGCCGTTCGACAGGGGGTTCTTCCCGCGATGCGCTCGGCCCGACTGGAACCATGGTTCTGGGCGACGGGGCCGCGACTGGGCTGGTATTCGTTTCACGAGCGCTGCTTGCCAGGATCTGCGAGGACGCGCAAGCCCGCGCCCGTACGAGACCACACGAGCATTTCGAAATCGGCGGCTTGCTGATCGGGCCCAAGCCTCAAAACGGCGAACTGCGCGTGGAGGAAGCGGTCCCATTGGGCTTCGAATATCGTTTCGGGCCGACTTTCCCGATGTTGCTGGATGGCCTGAATTCGGCCGATCCGGCGATCGCGGCTACCCAGCAGGACGGCTTCAAGACGGTCGTCGGCTTGTATCGGATTTTGACGCGCAGCGATGGCGCACTTCGCGCGAGCCTCGAGATGCTGGCAGCCCTGGAAAAAACTCCTTCAAGCTTTCCCCATTTTCAATGCTGCTTCATCGCCGCTCTGGAATCAGGATCGGAAAT
>DASQJB010000466.1:0-11052 GCA_035631295.1 Bryobacteraceae bacterium
TGGAGGGGGACTTCGCTTCCCCGAATGAGGCACTGCTGAGCCAACGCCTCTCACCTGATCGTAGCGAAGAGAAGTTGTCGAAGGAAGCTATTCTAACGGTCAATCCGAAATAATTTCGCAATTTTCGCGCGCGGTTTCATACTATGTTAGGTAACCTCCCGCCGAGAATCGGTCGCCTCGGCCCGTGCAGAATGTATACTCGGATGATGGCAACGA
This sequence comes from Bryobacteraceae bacterium, assembly GCA_035631295.1. Classification (GTDB taxonomy): domain Bacteria; phylum Acidobacteriota; class Terriglobia; order Bryobacterales; family Bryobacteraceae; genus Palsa-187. The sequence continues at coordinate 217 of DASQJB010000466.1, forward strand.
CGCCGACGATGACCCGCTTCTGAACAGTGAACGCACAGTCGGCGTGCGCGGGGAACTGTTACGCTGGAATGAGCGCAGTGCGGACTTCGAGGCCATCGCAGGGTCGCTAAAACAAGAGGCGCTACTGTTCGATCAGATCGGTATTCCTGCCGATTCAGGCCTACTCACGCCGAAGCTAAGTGATTTAAAAGTCTAATGTGGTCAACGACTTGCAGAGGGTAAAAAACTCAACGAACATGAGGCGAGGGCGTCATTCTCAGTGTGTCGGGGGCGCTGCTTTCTTGAGTAGCGCCTCAGCGGAGGCGCGAGGGGGATCATTGGGAGTCAGCGGGGAAGCGAGATACTGCTGCAAAAGTTGGCGTGCGTCGTCCAGATGGCGCCGGCCGTCGATGTATGTTTCGGCGCGGTAGTACATCACCTCGGGGTCGCGTGGCGCGACTTCGGTCGCTTGAGCGAACAATTGATCGCTTTCCTCCGTCCGGCCGTGCCTGGCCAGGTACTTGGCGAGATCGGTGATGCGGTTTACTTGCTTCGGCGCCAGCGCCAAGGCTTGACGCAGATGCTGCTCCGCTCCGTCGTAATGTTTACGCTTGTCTTCCACCTGCGCCAATAGGTAGTGGCCTTCCGCCGGATCGACGGCCACGACTTTCTGCGCCAGCTCCTCGGCTTTATTCAAACCACCGCCCAAAAAGCCGGGCGCACCAAGGTAATAATCGAGCAAGTCGCCCGTCGCTTCGCGATTGCGAATGTCGAGCTCCACCGCTTTTTCAAACATCTTGCGCGCGCGGGAAGCCAAGCCGGGGGCCGTAAAAGGACCGGCGGTTTCGGCCCGCCTGCCGTAGGCGCGGCCCAGCCAGACATAGAAGTCCGAGCCGCCGGCTCCAAGCTGGGCTGCTTTTTCCAATGCGTCGGTGGCCTTCTTGTAATCTCCGAGCATGAAATAATTCTGGCCGATGAGCTGATACACGGCCGCGTCCTTCGCGGTCGAGGAAACCAGAAGTTTCAAAGACCCGCTGTAATCGGTCTTTTGATAGAGTTGCCTGGCGCCTTGCAGATCTGGAAGCTTCGCCGCATCGAGACCGCAAGCCAACAGCATCAACGCGATCGGTATCCACAGCCGGACCTTAATGAGGCGCGAATTCATACTCTGAAAGTGAGATGCATGACAAGGGCTTTTGGCTACATTTACTGCCGCCGCGGCGACCTCTGTAAGCAGAAGCAAAATAACGATTTATTAACGGAAATGAAACGCCAGCCAGACCAATGCGCCCACGGCAGCCGGCAACAAAATCTCGGCCCAATTGCGGCGGAAGAAATCGAGGATACGATCTTTTCTGGCGGGAAGTTCATCCGACGGATGGGGCGCAAGCGAGGAAGCTAGGCGCGACCGCAAGCCTGAGGGCAGCCCGTGCAGCGCTCGCAGGATCTCCTGCCGGCCTCGCCGGTCCGCGATCAAAATTGTGGCCGAATTGAACCCGTTCGTCGAGTCCTCCAATTCCTTGCGCAGCCGCGGAGGAACGTCTTGGACCGAGAAATAGACTCGCGTCTTTGCGCCTTTGGCGATAAAAATCGTCGACGTCTTTACGGTTACGCGGTGCATGCGCTCATCCCTCCGCGGGAATGCTTTTCATCGCTCGATCGCCGGAGGCCGTGGGTCTCATAGCGATGCGCCCGCTGAATGCGTTATCGAGCGCCACTTCGATAAATCCCAGCGCGGCCTTCGAAAGAGCCTTATCCTTTCTATAGATTAATCCAACCGTGCGCACCATGGGATCGGGGCCGAGCGAAATGGCCGCCAATTGTCCCGATGCTACCTCTTCCTTGCAATGTGTGCCGGCGATGAAGCTGATGCCGAGCCCCGCCAAGACGAACCGCTTCATCATCTCCGTGGAATCGAGCTCCATGGAGACACTGATTTCGTCCTCCACCAGCTCCATCCAGGCGTTCAGCCGGCTGCGCGTGGTTCCACTCTTGGGCAGCAAAAGAGGCTGTCCGATGAGATCGGAGGGAAGCACCTGCTTCCTCTGCGCGAAGGGGTGCGAGGCAGGCACGATCACCTTGATCTCGTCAGAGTGGATCTTGTTCACCTGGAGCCGCTTCTCTTTTACCGGCAACTGCGTAATGCCGAAATCGGCCTGGTTGTCCACGACGGCTTCCACCACCCGCGCGCCGTAGGAGCGGTCCACCAGCACCTGCACATTGGGAAATCGCTTTTTGAACTCTGAGAAGACGCGTGGAAGAACGTAGATGCAGGTCGCCTCGTTGGCGGCGATGAGCAGTTCGCCGCGCGGGATGCGCTCGAGCTCATTGATCATGTTCTGCGCTCTTCGCCGCAACTCAAGGATTTGCTCGGCGTAATCGGCGAAGATGCGGCCCGCGGGCGTCAGAGCGATCTTGGTCCCCAACCGCTCGAATAACGGCGCATTCAAATCCTGCTCCAGTTGGCGCACTTGCGCGCTGACGGCGGGCTGCGTCCGGAAGCACGACTGGGCAGCCTTGGAAAAGCTTTTCAGGCGCACGATCTCGAGAAATGTATGAAGCTGGTCGAGATCCATGGGTGTCTACAGGGGCCTTATCTTCAGGATCGCATCCTTTTTAGGATGCCGCTGGCTGTGTCGCAAGCTCAAAGGCGGCTTTCTTCCTAATTTTAAATCGCGCACAACGGACTGACGCCTGTGCGCTCAATCGCGGGTAAGCTTGAAATCGCCCTTCGCTGTCCCCTGCGTCCACGTGCCGGTAATAGTCCGGTTATACGAGCCGATGTTGTCGAGCTTGCCGTCCGCCGCAATGTGAACGGGATTGCCGGCCTGATCTTTCCCATCGGCTTCAATGTGGACGGCCCACTTCTGAGCATCCAGAGTCACAGAGCCAAGCGGGATCGCTTTCGGACCCGGATTGATCATGCCCGTCAGGCTCTTCGAGTCCCATTTCATGTAGAGGACCAGCCGCGTCCGCTGCGTGGGCGAAGAAGCCCAATCGCCATGCCAGGTGCCCGTCAGAGGATGTCCTTCCTGTGCCGCGATTGGAACAATCGACCCAAGACATCCCAATAGATAAAGGCCTAAGACTCTTCGTCGCATGCTTGTTGTTTCCCCTTAAAGCCGGAATCAGTTCATACCATTATCATTCAGGCCGAAGCGATGTCAAGCGCGAACGGTGAGTTTGCATTGACCATAATCTGTCCGTTAGCAAATGCGCTCCATCGAACCCCGGCAGAGCCAGGGCTGTAGGGCCGCCGCCTATTTGGCGTACAGTTGCTCGAAATACGATTGGAAGAACGCGAGTTGCGCTTCAGTGGGCGCCTGCGCGCCTTCGGGCGGATTGCCGAACACCTTGACTGTTGCGGCTTTTCCGTCGTAGGACGCCCATTTTGGCAGGCCCTTGCCGTTGGGGTCCCCGTTCGCGGCAAAGTTCACCCAATACGTCGACATCGCATCGGCCACTTGCCGGTCCGCATCGATCCATGGGCGGCTGTTGTCGAGATGATTGAAGACATACAAAATCTCGGAAACGTGAGTGGCGCTTCCGTGCGGGCCGGGCGCGAAAGCTCCGCCCTCTTTGCCGTTCGAGGCCGGCGGGCGCTGCTGGGTGAAATAGTAGGCATATGACTTGGCCTTGCCCGGCTTGGAGGCAAGGCGCGCCCAGTTGCGCATGACGAACGCCATCTCATCGCGGCCGGAGAGGAACGCGGATTCGCGCGCCTGCTCGTCGGAGGAGGCAGGGTAGAGTTTCAAATAGGCGTCGGCCAGATCGCCGAATCGCCGCCGTGACTGCTGAACGAAGTCGTCGGCGCTGCGCGGATTTCCGCCGAACGATTCATCGCGATTCGATCCAACCAGCACGGGTGCATCGGTTTGCTTCCCTGCGGCGAACACCGCGCCAGGATCTTCCGGAATCAGCCAGCCGTCCACCACCGGACCTCCTCCGCGGCCCGCTTTGAGAACGGCGTCCGCGGGTTTGGCCCGCAGCTCGGCCAGCGACTTAGCGCCGAGTGTGTCGGCGATCTTTGTGCCGGTTTGCTCGCCCTCCGCCAGCGTGTTGAGCCGAGCGATGGTCGCGGTGGACCAGGCGCTGCTTTCGCCGATGGCGCGATGAAACAGGCCTTTCGCCTGCGGCGTGACCATCAGGTTGGCAACCATGCCGGCGCCCGCCGATTCGCCAAAGATAGTGACGCGTTTCGGATCGCCGCCGAATTGCGAAATATTCTTCTGCACCCATTGGAGCGCCGCGATCGCGTCCATTACTCCAAAATCCGCCGCGCCTCGGCGGTCGGATTCTTTAGTCAGCTCCGGATAGGAAAAGAATCCGAATAGGCCTAGGCGGTAATTGAGCGTAACGACAACCGCGCCCTTTTGCGCCAGCGCCTCGCCGTCATACATGGGTTGCGAGCCGGAGCCGGTGTAATAGCCGCCGCCGTAGATCCAGACCATCACGGGACGCTTCTCGGAGGCCGATTTAGCCGCCGTCCAAACGTTGAGATACAGGCAGTCCTCGCTCGAACCGTTCCCGTTGCCCTGCATGCACGTCGGCCCGAATTTATCGGCTTGCCGAACGCCCTCCCAATGAGCCACGGGCTTGGGGGCGCGCCAGCGAAGATCGCCGACGGGGGGCGCGGCGAACGGAATGCCTTTGTAGATGCGCACGTCAGCGGCGCTGAGCGTGCCGGAAACCGTTCCAGAGTCGAGTTTCGTGAGCAGAGAGTCGTTCTGCGCCGCCGGGGCCAAAACGCCGCCGGCCAGAGCAAGAATGGCAGTGAGAAGGAATTGTGAGCGCATGGCGAAGGCCAGTATACATGAGCCGGTCACGCCAGCGCGAGACTGGCATCGGCCTTCAGATCCCATCCCGAGAACTCGCCGCGGCGAAGCTTCACGAACGCCGCGGCTGCGATCATGGCGGCGTTATCGGTGGCGAGGCCCGGTGGGGGAAAAAACACAGGGTAGGGAAGATAGCTCGATTCCACAGCCTTGCGGAGGCCCGTGTTGCAGGCCACGCCGCCCGCGAAGATGAGGCTGCGCGCGCCTAAGTCTTCCGTGCAGCTCACAGTTCGGCGAAGCAGTTCTTCAATAACTGTGCGCTGAAACGAAGCCAGCAGGTCGAGAGTGGCCTGAGGAGTCATTTTCAGCCATTGGTCGAGTGCAGGGTGGTGGTTGGAAGCGAGCAGCTCGCGGCGCGCCGCGACCTCCGCCGCCATGTCGTGCGATTCGAACCATCGCAGCACTGCGGTCTTCAGGCCGCTGAAGCTGAAGTCCACCGGATTGCCTTTCATCTTGGCAAGGGTGAAGCGGACAGCTTTGGGGTCGCCGTGAGGCGCAAGCATGTCGATGATGGGTCCGCCGGGATAACCAAAGCCCAAAAGCTTGGCGACCTTATCAAAAGCCTCGCCTGCAGCGTCGTCGCGAGTTTTGCCGAGCAGACGGTAAACGAAACCTTCGCGGACTTCATAGAGGTGTGTATGTCCGCCGCTCACCACCAGAGCCAAGGCCGGATAATCGATCGGATTCTGGCTGGCGACGGCATGGATGTGACCCTCGATGTGGTTCACGGCGATCAACGGCAGCCTATGCGCCATCGCCAGCGCCTTGGCGTAGGTGACGCCGACCAGGAGCGAGCCGACCAAGCCTGGGCCCTGCGTGACCCCGACGGCCGCGAGATCGTCGAGCGGGACGGAAGCCTGCTCCAGCGCGAGACGCACCACCGGCACAATCGCGCGCAAATGCTCGCGCGACGCCAGCTCCGGCACAACGCCTCCATAGCGCGAGTGAGTCGCCATTTGGGAGCTGATGACGGAAGAAAGAATGCGCGAGCCGTCTTCCACCACGGCGGCGGCGGTTTCGTCGCAGGAGCTTTCGATGCCGAGTATAAGAGCCATCAGCTTCCAGCTATCAGCTTAATGGGGTAAGCTAGCGGAGTGCTGAAAACCTTGAAACTTGCCGCTATTCTGTTTCTCGTGGGGGCAGCTTCAATCTTCGCGCAAGGCATCGTGGGGCGGAACTACGGCCGGTCGATGGTGATCGCTCAGCAGGGTATTGTCGCCACCAGTCAGACGCTGGCGTCACAGGCTGGGGCGCAGATTCTTGCGGCAGGTGGGTCGGCGGTGGATGCGGCCATCGCCGCCAATGCAGTGCTGAGCGTCCTGGAGCCCATGATGGACGGCCCGGGAGGCGATCTATTCGTGCTCTACTGGGACGCGAAGACTGGAAAACTCACCGGGCTGAATTCCTCGGGACCTGCCCCGCGCGGTCTTACGCCGCAGTTTCTCGCAGCCAAAGGCATCAAAACGATGCCGGCGAGCGGCATTCATAGCGTGACTGTTCCGGGCGCCGTTCGAGGTTGGGCTGCCATGCATGATCGCTACGGCAAGCTTCCTTGGAAGGATTTGTTTGCCGCCGCCGTCGCATATGCCGACCAAGGCTTCCCGCTGCCCGAAGCGATCCGCGAAGAATGGTTCACCGCGAGACTCGAAACAAATGAAGAATCCAAGCGCCTGTTTCTCCCGGGCGGCAAGCCGCCGGCGGTAGGCGAGGTGTTTCGGAATCCGGATTTGGCGCGCGTCTATCGACGGATCGCCTCGGACGGTCCGGATGCGGTTTACAAGGGCGAGATCGCTTCGGCGATTTTGGCGACGTCCCAAAGCTTGGGCGGAACGATGACGACGGAGGACTTGGCTGCGTTCTCGCCGGAGTGGGTTCAGCCGATTTCCATCGAGTATCGCGGGTGGCGAGTCTACGAGCTTCCTCCGAACGGGCAAGGCATGGCCGCGCTGGAGATGCTGAACATCATGGAAACGTCTCCCGCGGACCCGAAAGGGCCATTCACTGCCGCGGAGCTGCATAAGAGGATCGAGGCGATGAAGCTGGCCTATTCCGATCTGCACCGCTACAACGCCGATCCGCGCTCCCACGACGTGCCGGTGGCGGCGCTGCTTTCCAAAGACTACGCCCGCAAACGGGCGGCCTTGATCGATCCCAATAAAGCCAACTGCGGCGTCACTGCCGGGCAGCCCATCGGAAGCGACACGACATACCTCACCGTGGCGGATCGCGAAGGAAACATCGTAAGCTGGATACAAAGCATCTACAGTCAATTCGGCTCGGGCGTGGCGGTGAAGGGGATGGGTTTCGAGCTGCACAACCGCGGCGCGGGCTTTACGCTGGATCCGGCAAGCCCCAACGTTCTGGCGGGTGGAAAGCGTCCGTTCCACACCATCATTCCGGCTTTCCTGGAGCGCGGCGATGTGCACATCGGCTTTGGGATTATGGGGGGCGCAAATCAGCCGTTGGCGCACGCGCAATTCGTTTCTAATTTAGTGGATTACGGCATGAATATTCAACAAGCACTTGAATCGCCGCGATTCACCAAGAACAACGCTGCGGGATGCGAGCTGTCCATTGAAGGGCGTGTTCCGGCATCCGCGCTCGCGGAGCTTTCCAAGCTCGGTCATAAACCCACCGTACGACGCGAATACACCCAGGAGATGGGGCGAGGCCAAGCGATTTTGCGCGATTCAAAGACCGGAGTTAACTACGCGGCGTCCGACCCGAGAGCCGACGGGTCGGCTGTGCCGGAGCCAATTGCGCCACGAGTCAACTGACGCGCCGGCCACTTTTGTCCAGCTTGACGGAGTGACGGGTCGTTTGCCCGTTTTCGACGAACACCTCGGGTATCCAAACCGAATCGTTACCTGGCGCTTGCACCCACAGCGAATAGCGCCCGGCGCGAAGGCTCTCGAATTTGTAGTTGCCCTTGTCATCAGACTCAGTGTGAATCAGTAACCCAGTGATGACGTTCCGGACCTCAACGGACGCTTTGACAACTGGTCCGGACTGGTTGGTGATCGTGCCCTGAAGCGATCCCTTCGCGATCTGCGAGGCCGACGGGAACCAGCCGAACAGCAACAGCGCTAACGTCAAAATCGGAAACTTCGCCCAACGCAGCATAAACGCCTCCGCGCCTGTTGGCAGTGCAAGCGTCCGGCCAAATCCGGGCCGAGGCGGAAATGATGGCCTACACCTATGCGGACCGCAAGCTCGCCAAGGCGGACCGTTCAGCGCCGTAAGGATCGTTGGCGGCCTTGCATTCGTTACCGAAAATCATCGTCGCGCGGGTGTCCGTGTTGAAAGCCGACCAATGCGGCAACCCCTTATGATTCGGATTGCCGTTGCGGGCGAAGGCCGCCCAGGCTCCGCTCATCTGTTCCTGAAGCGCATAGCGGTCCTGACCGGTTCCGGTCATCGATTTCCCTTCGTCCACGTTTTCCAGGACGAAGGGAATCTCCAGCGTGTGGAACGCCTTCAGCTGGCCGTCGCGGACTGGCGAGCGCCAGGTGAAGTAGTACATGTACACCGGAGCTTTCTGCGCGGATTTGCGCTCCGCCTCGGTCATTACGCCCGCTCGGAAGTTATCGGAGGCGATCACCTGTTGAAGCTCGACGTTTGTGTAGCCGGGACGGCCCTTGCGATACACGGCAACCAGCTTGTCCACATCCGCGTCACCGGTGCGCGTGGCTTGCCTGACGGCGGCGCGCAGAGCGGCGTCATCGATGGGATTGAAATTCGTATTGGGGAAGAAATTCACTTCGAACTCGGTCGAGCCAATCAGCACGGGAATTTCGGCTGACATGGCGGGCGCGGCCGGAGTGAACGGCCCTTCCGGAAGAGATTTGCCATCCAGAACCGGACTGAGCCGCAGTCCGGGAGTCGACAGCGTCGCCTGCACAAGCTGATCCATCGGGACCCTTTGAAGCTCGGCCGCAGTCTTCACGTTCAGCTTGGTCATGAGCATCTGCGCGGATTTCGCGGCGTCGGCGGCTGAGACGCCTTGGAGATTCGCGCCGCTCTGAATAATGGCGCGATGGAACAGCCCCTTGGCCGAAGGCATCGCCAGCAGCGTGCTCACTTTGCCCGCGCCGCCGGATTGCCCGAAGATGGTCACATTATTCGGATCGCCGCCGAAGTTCGCGATGTTGTTGCGCACCCATTGGAGCGCGGCCACAACATCCAGCATGCCCGCGTTGCTCGCGCCGATTTCGGGCAGATAGAGGAAACCGAACGAATTCAGGCGGTGATTCACCGTGACCGTAACCACGTCGTGCTTGCGGGCCATGTTGGCGCCGTCGTAGATGGTGTAACTACCAGAGCCGCTGGTGAAGCCGCCCCCGTGCAGCCAAACCATCACTGGGCGCTTTCCGCCACGGCTGACGCTGTTGGTCCAGACATTCAGATGCAGGCAGTCCTCGCTGTGGCCCTGCTTGGGAATGGTGGCCGCGACCTCCGGGATTTCCGTGTGCGGACCTTGCGGCGCTTCCGGCCCCCACTCGAGCGCGTCTTTGACTCCAGACCAGGGCTTAGCTTTGGCGGGCGGCAGGAATCGGCCTGAAATATCGGTCGCCTCGCCGTAGGGGATGCCTTTGAAGGCGTTCACCTTGTTCAAGACCGCGCCGCGAATTTTTCCGGACGTGGTCTCCACCATCGGCCCCGAGGAAGCGCCGTTAATATCGGCCGCCCTGGCCTTCACGAGAACCGTCGCTGCGCCTGCGGCGCTGCCGAGAAAAGAACGTCGATTGATAATGTGCATGAAGAATCTCCTACGGTTACCGCGGACTATTTTACAACTAGCGGCCCCCCGCCTTGGTGCGGCCTAATGGCGAGCGGTGTACGGCCGGAAGCCCCCGCGCTCCATCGCATTCCGCGCGGCTTCGGCGTCCGCGGGCAGCACATAAAAGAACGCGCCGACTCGCTCGGCTTGGAAGATCACCCCGCCGCGATACCGATCCGGCTCGACCAGGTAATCCAACCCGGCTTCCGTCAGGAGCTTTTCCAGACGCAGCGCTTCCTGGAGGCGTTTGGCGATATACAGCAGGTCCAGCTCGGTTTCGCCGAAGTGATCGGGCTCGCAGCGCATGTGTTTGCTTTGAGCGTAGCACCGGCTCGGTTGCATCTTCATCCGAAACGGGATACATTCAATCACCGGAGAAAAGGAGAGCCCCCATGCGCACCGCAGCCTGTTTCAGTTCGCTTCTGCTCGTAGCTGCTCTCTACGCGCAGGACATGCGGATCGTGAGCGTTGATCCCACGACCGCGAAAGTCGGAGATATCGTCACCGTTAGCGGCGATTCGATCGATAAGAAAAATGTGGACACGCTATATTTGACCGACGGCAAGACCGATATTAAGGTCGAAGTGACCGAGCAGTCCGAGAAATCGATCAAGTTCAAAGTGCCGGAGTCCGCCAAAGGGAAGCGTTGGGCGGTGATGGTTCACACGACGAAGGACCAGCTTATTGAGGAACCGGTCCGGGTCACAATTGAATAGCGCAACGCCAGGTCAGAATGACCACGAAATCGAGGAATACCCCGTATTCGCCCGGTAGTCCTGAATCGAAGAGAATTGTTCGCTATAGCCGTAGTACTGGTATCCGAAATTCCAACGGATTCGCGCCCGGATAGGAATGGAGAGGCGCGCCAACGGCGAGATGAACCGCAGCGGAAAAGTCTGCGCCGCGATGAAGGCCGGGGGAAGGTTAGCCGTAACCGGCGAGACAAGCGGATTCGAGCGGCCGTCGCCGAAATCCTGGATGTAGCTTAGGCCCACCAGAATGTCAGCGCGCTTTTTCACAATGATGTGCGTGCTCGCGGACACAGTTTGAATATTGCTGACGTAGTAAGAATCTGCATTCACCGGAAGCTGGCTCACGAAGAACGATATGCCGCCCAGCGTATTCAGATGCAGCTTGCCCCAGGCCAAGTCCATGGAGAACCAATTCTTGGGCGTCCAAGTGGCGTCCACGGAGTACTGGCGCGCCTTCGAGGCGAAACTGGTGAGTGAGACCGAGTTGACG
>DASQJB010000467.1:0-7478 GCA_035631295.1 Bryobacteraceae bacterium
GCCTGGACGCTGGAATGGGCCGCTTCATCCCCTCCGCCAGAACATAATTTCGAGACCGTCCCGCCCGTGCGCGGACGAAGACCGCTGTGGGATTTGGGGCACGCCGAAAGCGCTGCCGCCGCGCGGCCGGTCCAGCGCACCAGCACGATCAGGCTGTCAATGGCCGTCTTCGTCGCCTCCGAAGCGGTGTTCTTTGCGTTCCTGATCGCCGCCTACCTTTACTATTACGGCGCGACGGTGAGCGGGCCGACGGCGCGCAATAGTCTGGATCCCCAACGCACACTGATCTTCACCATTTGCCTGCTTGCGAGCAGTGGAACGATGTGGCTGGCGGAGCGCCGGCTGGCCCATGCGCGGCATCGAAGCTTCCGCCTTTGGCTCGCCGCCACCGTCCTGCTGGGAGCCATATTCCTGATAGGCCAAGGCGCCGAATACGCCAAATTGATCGCCAATCGCATTACGCCCGCGCGCAACCTCTTCGCCGCCACATTCTTTACGCTCACGGGCTTTCACGGATTCCACGTGCTGTGCGGGCTGATCTCTCTGACGGTGTTGCTGGGGCTGGCGCTCCGCCGCCGCTTCACAGAAAAAGAAGATTCTGGCTTGAAAGCCGTTTCCATCTACTGGCATTTTGTCGACGCCGTGTGGATCGTGATCTTTTCCCTCATTTATCTGAAGGTGTGGGCATGAGCGCGCACGATTTCCTGATGTCGGCATGGGATTGGAAGCCTTCCGTGGTCCTAGGCTGCGGCTTGGTAATGGCCGGTTACGCATGGTCCACGCGGTTCCGATTTAGCGCGCGCGCCGCCGCATTCGCCGCCGGTGTGCTCGCGATCCTGTTGACGCTGGTTTCGCCGATGGACGAACTCGCCGACCACTATCTGTTCAGCGTCCACATGGCGAAACACATTCTGTTCGTGCTGATCGCGCCCGCGCTTCTGCTGATGGGATTGCCTGCGGCGCCGATGGAGCAAGCGATGCGGATTCGGAATGTCGCGCGCGCGGAACGCTTCTTGCGCCAACCCGCCGTCGCCTGGACCGCCGGCGTAGGAGCCATGATCGCTTGGCATATCCCCGCGCTGTTCAACAAAGCCCTTGCCAACGAGCCGCTCCACATTGCCGAGCACCTTTCGCTTCTTGCGTGCGGAACGATTTTCTGGTGGCCGATCCTTTCGCCACTGCCGCAGTCGCGGATGAGGCCGCTGCCCCACGCGGCCGCATATTTGTTCACCGCGTGTCTGGCTTGCACGAGCCTCGGCATCGCCATCACCTTCGCACGCTCGCTCCTCTATCCCGCCTACGCACATCCGGCCGACGTCTATGCGATTCTGCCGTTGATCCGCGAAAACTGGGGCATTTCTCCGCAAATGGACCAGCAGATCGGCGGATTGTTGATGTGGGCGCCCGCATGCCTCGTTTACGTGACCGCCATCATGGCGATGTTCGCGCGCTGGTATGCCGAAGAGGCCGAACGGAAGGAAGCCCGTCTGGAGGCATTCGAATGAGCGAGAGAGATTTCGAACCGCACGCTGAGACAACCGGCAGAAAACCGCTGCCGGAGCACATCGCGAGCCCCACCTACTGGCCCCCGCTGCTCGCGTTGGCGATGACGCTCGCTCTGCTTGGCCCCGTGACGGCCCCGCTGGTCGGCGCCGCGGGTCTGATCTTCGCGGCCATCGCGCTGGCCGGTTGGATCGGAGATCTTTTGCATGGCTGATTCGCAGCAGGATTGCCAAGGCCGCCGCCGCTTCCTCGCCCGCTTGAGCGTCGCGCTCGGCTCGCTCGCCACGGCCTTGATCGCACTGCCCGTCATCGGATTCCTGCTCGCGCCGCTCTTCGAATCCATCGCGCGAAAATGGCGCCCAGTGGGCGCGCTCCAGGACTTCGAAAACGGGCAGACGGTGGCGGTGAAGTTTGAAGACGCTTCGCCCGTTCCATGGGCGGGCGTCACCGGCCAGACCGCCGCATGGCTGCGCCGCGAGCCGAACGGCGAATTTGTCGCATTCGCCATCAACTGCACTCATCTGGGATGCCCCGTGAGGTGGGTCGAAGCCGCTGAGTTGTTTATGTGCCCCTGTCACGGGGGCGTCTACAACAGGGACGGAACAGTCGCCGCCGGTCCGCCGCCGCGGCCGCTGGTCCGATACCCTGTGCGGGTTAGTGACGGCCAGGTCGAGATTCTTGCCGGCCCGACGCCCATTACCTGATCCGCATGCGCTTGTTGAAAAAAGCCTGGGAGTGGTTCGACGCTCGAACGGACGCATCCAAAGTCATCGGGCCCCTCATGCGCCATCCCGTTCCCCCTGGCGGCCAATACAGCGGATGGATGTACATCTTCGGTAGCGCGACCCTCTTTGCCTTTCTGATCCAGGTGTTCACGGGCATCGCGCTGGCCACAGCGTATGTTTCCAGCGCCGGCCAGGCCTTCGAATCCCTCCAATGGATCACGAATGAGGCGTTCCTCGGCCGGGTGCTGCGCGGCATGCACTATTTTGGAGCCTCCGCCATGGTGCTGCTGGTGGGCATCCACATGATCCGGACATTTCTCACCGGATCGTACAAGTTTCCGCGCGAGCTGAATTGGGTGGTTGGCGTTCTGCTGCTCGGCTTGACGGTGCTGATGGGTTTTACGGGACAGTTGCTGCGCTGGGATCAAAACGGCGTTTGGTCCACGATTGTCGCCGCCGAGCAGGCGGGCCGCGTTCCCATCGTTGGTCCGTGGCTCGCGCGGTTCATTATGGGAGGGCAGACTGTGGGCGGAGCCACGCTCAGCCGTTTTTTCGCCTATCACGTTTTCTTCATTCCCGCGATCATCTTTGCGATGGTTGGGCTGCACCTCGTTCTGGTCCTGCGTCACGGTATCTCCGAAAAGCCCAGCGCATCCCGCCCCGTCGACTCCAAAACCTACCGCGCGTGGTATGAGGATATGCTCAAGCGCGAAGGAGTCCCGTTCTGGCCCGATGCGGCCTGGCGCGACGTTGTCTTCGGCTTTCTGGTAGTGGCGTCTGTGATTTTCTTGGCGTGGCGCGTCGGTCCGCCCGCGCTCACCACGCCCCCGGATCCGACCATTATTCAGGCCTACCCGCGGCCGGACTGGTATTTGCTGTGGTATTTCGCCGTTCTCGCGCAGATGCCTCCCACCGCGGAAAATTTCGTGATTATCGGAGCGCCGCTGCTCGCGGGGGTTTGCCTGTTGATCCTGCCTCTCATCTTCAGCACTGGGCAGCGCGCTCCGTCGCGCCGGCCCTGGGCCGTCGCCAGCATCGCTTTGATTGTCGTGATGGTCGGAACGCTGTGGATTCAGGGCGAGCGCTCCCCGTGGTCGCCTGACTTCGACCCTCGACCGTTACCTGCCTCCGTCGTCCAGGCGGCTACGCCGGAAATCGCCGGCGGCGCGCGGTTCTTTGAGACGAAAGGTTGCCAATACTGCCACGCGATCTCCGGATCTGGAGGACAGCGCGGTCCCGATCTCACTACCGTGGGCGATCGCTTGAGTCCGCAGCTAATCACCCTGCGCATTTTGAATGGTGGCCACAACATGCCTCCTTTCGCCAGCACGTTGAAGCCGGATGAGGTTACCGCTTTAGTGGCTTTTTTGCAATCGCGAAAGACTCCGCCTTAAACCCCGTCTCGAATTCTCCGGACAGTCGGCGAAACACTCTTCGCCGCGCCTGCGTCTTTAAATTTAGAGTACGTTTTTCCCCGCGCCTGAGCATGACGCCCCAGCCTGAGCCAGCCGCCATTTACGCTCGCCAATCCGGAACTTTTGACGAACTCGCCCGTCCCAGGTCCGCCGCCGCGGTGCCGTTGCTGGGTCTGATGCTGGCCGTGATCGCGGCCAACTCCGCCGGCAACTTCGCTCTGCGCGTCGGAATGCAGCAAGTCGGCCGGACGGTGTCTCTTTCGCCGATTCCCTATCTGGCTGCGATGCTCAACGGATGGGTTCTCGCGGGTGTGTTTCTTCTCATCGGCTGGCTGATTTTGCAGCTTTCGCTTTTGAGCCGGGCCGACCTCGCATACGTGCTGCCCGTCACCGCCATGGCGAATACGGTAGCGGCGGTACTCGGCGCTTTCGTGCTTTACGAGCCGGTTTCTCTCGCCGGTTGGGCCGGCATCGGACTGATTTGTGTCGGCGCGTGCCTGGTTGCCCAAACTGATTCCCGAACCGATGCTGCGGGGCTGACGCCCTCGTCCGCGCCGGAGCCCTGGTCCGGCACGGCGATCCTACGTCTTCAACTGGGCCGTTTACTCGGCCGAGGTGACGCATGAAGTGGGCCCTTGTGGGAGTGATCGTGGCTTGTAATGCCTGCTCCGATTTGCTCAACACTTCGGGAATGCGTCGTCATGGCGAAGTTCACGACTTCCGTCCCAAGGCCGTGGGCCGCTTGCTGACCGGCTTGGCGGGTAATCCTCGCGTCTTGCTCGGCGTGGTCACCATGGCGATCGCTTTCTTCGCGCTCATGGCGCTGCTATCCATCGCCAAATTGAGCTTCGCCATCCCCGCCACGGCCGCCAGCTACGTGATCGAAACGCTCCTGGCTAAGTATCTGCTTCATGAGAAAATCAACCGCAAGCGTTGGACCGGAGCCTTGCTGGTCACTTTTGGCGTGATCCTGTTGGCCCAGTGAGCCGCGGGTTACCATGGGGCCATGCCGGATCTCGCCCATCTCCTCGATAACAACCGCCAGTGGGCCGAACAGCAGACCCAACGCGATCCTCAGTTTTTCGAGCGCCTCTGCGAAATCCAAAAGCCGGATTATCTGTGGATCGGATGCGCCGATAGCCGCGTGCCGGCCAATGAAATCGTCGGCTTGGCGCCGGGCGAATTGTTCGTTCATCGCAACGTCGCCAATGTCGTGGCGCCCGACGACGCCAACTGCGTCGCCGTCGTACAATACGCCGTCGAGGTCCTCTCGGTCCAGCACATCATCGTCTGCGGCCATTACGGTTGCGGAGGCGTGGAAGCGGCGCTGGGCGGTCCTCTGCAAGGCGCCGTCGACCGCTGGCTTCACCACGTTCGCGACGTCCGCTCTGCCCATTCGATCGAGCTGGATCGGCTGCCCAATCCCGCCGCCCGCTGGCGCCGCCTTTGCGAGTTGAACGTCGCCGCGCAGGTCCAATCCGTTAGCCGTCTACCCTACGTGCGCGAGGCCTGGCATCGCGGCCGCCCGTTAGCCGTCCACGGATGGATTTACGATCTGCGCGACGGCTTGCTGCACGATCTCCAGGTCGGCATCGCCGGCTTAGCAGCCGTTACCTGATGTCGGGCCGGGAATTTAGAGCCCATCTCATAAATGACGAAGTAGGATGAGGGCGCAGGCGAGATGGAGCACCGCTGTAGTTGTCCAGCGAATGCTCATAACGCGTGACGAGCCGGCGGAAATTCTGGAGCCACCCAAAGAGCCGTTCGATCTTCCACCGGCGGCGATAGCGCCGCAGGGACCGACCATCCTCAGCCGGTCCCTTGAAGTTGAACATATTCAGAATCGACCCCGCCAGGGCATCGAACGACCGATCTCCCAGTCGCCCCAGCCCCCAGTTATCCTCGATAAACCGCAGGATCGAAGTGGTGTCGTTCAGCGTGGAATCCACGAAGTTCTGTCTAGCGAACGGCGAGATCACCAGAAATGGAAGCCGCGTCCCATATCCGCAACAGTCCAAATAGGCTCCCGGCGCCGGCGTCCCGCACAGCCCGCTGGTGCCCAGCAGCGAATCGTTGGCCGAATCGTTCGAGGGATTTAAGATCGGCGGCATCACGCAGACCAGCGTAAGTTCGAATCCGGGGCAGCGGCGTGAACGGCAGCTCGCCCGGCGGATTCGCCGCATTGGGATAGGTCCCGAAATAATGATCGAAAGAGTTGTTCTCGTCGAAAATCACGATCACGTGTTGGATGGGAGTGGCGGTGGGGGCCGGCTGCGCGAACAAGACACGGCATCGCCAGCGCCGCCGCAAGGCGGAAAATGCGCATGGTTTGCATGAGTTTGGCTTCAGGTTACACGCGCATTGTTACGGGCAAATGAAAAACCTAGCGCGTCCCGAAGTGACTCAAGCCGACGCGGCGGCGTCCGTCTCCGGAACCATGCGGCTGTGTAAATCGCGCAAATAATTCCCCGCGTTCTCCGAACCCATGAATCGGTCGAGCTGCTTTCGGCCCACCTTCGCCAAATCCAGCACCAGCAACCCGTCCAATGCGTTTGAAAAGCGGCGGTCCACGTTAAACTCCACCACCCGACCTCCCAAATTCAGGTAATGCCGCAGCAGCACGGGCAGCTTCTTACGGTCTGGCTCGATATCCGCAATGATTTCCGAAAGCTCGTCCAGATTGGACAACAGCGAGCTGAAGTTGCTGGGATCGCAGTGGCCCAGCCGTGGGGCGCGAAACGGTCTCCGCGGCTTCACATATTCCGCCAGACCGTCCTCCCCGTGTAAGCTCTTCAGATACGCTACGATCAAGGCGCGCGACGGCGAGCTATACTCCGCGCTAATGCTCACCGGCCCAAAGAGGAAGCGATAGCGGCGCGTCCGCGCCACGTAATGTCCAATTCCTTTCCACAACAGCAGCAGCGGAAGAAAGCTCTTCTGATATTCCGGCCGGACGAAGGAGCGGCCCAGCTCCAGGGCGGGCTGAATCCCGCGATAAAATGCCGGCGTCAGCCGGAAAAGCGTATTCGTGTACAGTCCGCGCACGCCCATCGAAGCGATCACGTCGCCCGTTCCTGCATAACGGTACGCTCCCACGATCTCCCGGGTCTCTTCGTTCCATATGAAGAGATGCTCGTAATAGACGTCGAAGCCGTCCAGATCCGCCGCCCGACCGGTGCCTTCGCCCACCTGGCGAAAGGCGATTTCCCGAAGCCGTCCGATTTCCTTTAGCGCGTTCGGAATCTGGCCCGCGGCCGCGATGCAAACCACGTGTTCGCCGTGACGCACCAGCGTCCGGTCCCGCGGCAGGCTTTCTATTTCTTTCTCAATTGCCCGCGGGTCCTGCGGTCGCGCGATCCGTTGAGTCAGTCCGATACGGAGATGGTGAGCCGGTTTCAAGGCCCTTCCCTCCAGCAATAGAGTTCTGCCTCGAACGTATGCCGTCGGATTGGAGGCCGCCGCCAGCCGCTCCGCGCCGATCGCCGTGCCAATCGAAAGCTGGATGCTCTTACCCGCCTTGTTGAAGAATTCGCGCGGCAACAGAACCGTCCGAAGCCGCGGATGCACCAGGCCTGCGGCATGAAAAGCCGGTCCGTTGCTCCCGTGAAAAAAGACCGGCAAGACCGAGGCGCCCGTCAGGCGCGCGAGCCTCGCTACGTTCCCGCTCCATTCGCGATCCGCTACCACCCCGCAGGGAAACTGGATCGTTGCGACTTCGCCTGCCGGAAATACCGCCAGTACGCCGCCCGCTCTCAGCCACTCGACGCACTTTCGGATCGGCGTTCGATTCTCCAAAACCGCCCGCGCCCCGCCGAACGGATTCACCGGAATGATC
>DASQJB010000468.1:0-5154 GCA_035631295.1 Bryobacteraceae bacterium
AGATTACGGTACCCAGATGCACCGCTACGGTGTCGCTCTTGGCCGCTGGGCACGGCCCGCGTCAAGCGTATAACGGCTCCTGAAAAGCGGACGAAGCGCAAGATGGATTCCATGGTTTCTTACAGCTACTATGTCTCCGGATGGCAACCAAGAGCAGTTCGTCGGACATCTTTGACGAACGCTACCCTGTTCGCCGGGTCCTCAACCTGAGTCGGCGATAAGTGGACGCCGGTGGTCTTGTTCTGCCTCTCCGGCGGAGTTCGCCGGTTCAACGAGTTGCAAGATCACATCCCCGACATTTCCAAGAAAATGCTGATTCAGGTCCTTCGGCGACTGGAGGCAGATGGCCTAATCGAGCGGAAAGTCTATCCCGTCGTGCCGCCAAAGACTGAATATCGCCTAACGCCGACTGGCGTGAAACTCCATGACCGTGGCCCAGCTATGCCGCTGGGCGGCCACGAACTCGGCTCTACTCGATAAGATCGAGTCCCACAGCAAGGCTTGAGGCGACACAAGGAGCTGCGGCCTGGTTCCGAGTTCGGGAGAGGCTTCGCAGTAGGATTTGCCCCTTTTGAAGGCACGTTTTGTCAACTTCGGCACGAATCGTCAACTATCTGCCAACCTGCAATCGCGTATCCCTTCGGCGAAGAGGGATGGAATGTTCCGCTGGTAAAACCGTATATACGGATAGCCTGTATATACGGCGGAGGCAAGATCGCGCGAACATCCTGAAGCATGGCGTCACGTTCCGCTTCACCCCGCTCGCGTTCGGCGATCCGCTCCGATTGGACGACTTAAACCGTGCCGCGGCGGCAGACTCAAAACTCGTTCTGTTCTTCGTATACACAGTGAGGAGCACACATGGCCAGGAAAGAATCATCCGCATCATCTCGGCGGGGAAAGCGAGTCGTAAGGAGCGAAGCCGATATTGGCGCTTACATTAGGTCGGCGGCCTATAAGCGCGATATCGGACGAGCGAAGGCTTTGCGCGACGCCGACATCGATTACTCCGATATTCCCGAATTGACCGACGAGGAGCTTGGCCGCATGGTGCGGGTCCGCGCCGCTCGCCTCAAGGCGGCTAGGCGGCCCATCAGCATCCGTCTGGAGCCGGCCGTACTCGCCTGGCTCAAGCGCAGCGGCCCCGGCTACCAGACGCGAATTAACAAGATCCTGCGCGAAGCAATGGAGCGCGCGTCCTGAGCGAACGATAACGAACAACGCACGGAATCGCGCCGGGGCGTAATCGAGGTCATCGCGGCAAGCCTTCCCGTGTTGTAAACTCATCTTCGATTGGGGTACCCTGCTCAGAGGAGCACCCCGATGTACTCTCGACGCGATTTCGGCAAAATCGCCCTCGCCGGCATTCCGGCGACGGCGGCGCTGGCGCAGCTTCACAAGATCGACTCCAAAATCGCGGGCGTTCAAATTGGAACGCAAAGCTACAGCTTTCGCGATCTGCCTCTGGATCGCGCCATAGCCGCCATCGCCGAGGTCGGATTGGGGGAATGCGAGCTATACCCGCCCGCGCACGTGGAGCCGCGGTCGGGGCCGCCCGCGCCGGGGCAAAGCCAGGCAGACGCCCGCAAAGCCGCGCGCGAAGCTGTGCGCAACTGGCGGCTCACCGTGGCGCTGGAAGAATTCCAGCAGGTTCGCAAGAAATTCAACGACGCCGGCATCCAGATTTACGCTTACAATTACAGCTTCACCGACGATTTCACGGACGAAGAAATCGATCGTGGTTTTCAAATGACACGGGCGCTCGGCGCCAACATCATTACTGCGTCTTCCACGCTTAGCTGCGCCAAGCGCGTGGTTTCGTTCGCGGAAAAATACAAAATGACGGTCGCTTATCACGGCCACTCGGATACAAGGGATCCGAATCAGTTCTGTAAGCCCGAAAGCTTTGCCGCGGCGCTGGCGATGTCCAAACAGTTCGCCGTGAATCTGGACATAGGCCACTTCACCGCCGCCAATTACGATGCCGTGGAGTACATTCGGGCGAACCACGACCGCATCGTGATCCTGCATCTGAAAGATCGCAAGCGCGATCAAGGCGCGAACGTGCCGTGGGGCCAGGGCGATACGCCCATCAAGCCAGTGCTCCAGCTTTTGCGCGATAAGAAGTGGCCGATTCGGGCTTATATCGAATATGAATATCGGGGCGCGAGCGATTCGCTCACGGAAGTAGAGAAATGTTTTCAATATTGCAAAGACGCGCTGGCGTGACCTCGGCCGCGCTGGTTTTTTGGGCGGTCCTGGTCCAGGCCCAAATACAACTGATCTCGCGTCCGGTTCCTCCCGCTGACGCGGTGGAGCGCGGCCAGAAGCTGTTCGTGGCGAACTGCGGCTTCTGCCATGGGTCGACAGCAAGGGGCGGCGAGGGCGGACCGGATCTGGTTCGCTCCGTGGTGGTCCTCGACGACGACAATGCCGAGCACATCGGCCCGGTAATCCGGCAGGGACGGCCTGGCACGGCCATGCCTTCCTTTGATCTGCCCCAGGCGCAAATCAACGACATCGCCGCTTTCCTCCGCTCCCGCACGCAAGCTGCTATCAACCGGCGGACATACGAACTCAAGGAGCTGAACACGGGCGACGCCAAAGCCGGTGAGGCTTATTTCAACGGCGCCGGCAAATGCAATACGTGCCACTCGCCCTCCGGCGATTTGGCGGGAGTCGCGCGGCGTTATCAGGCGCAGGAGCTCCTCGAAAAATTCCTCTATCCCGCACGCGGCCGAGAGCGCAAGCCGGTCCAAGCAACAGTGAAGCTGGCGTCCGGCGAAACCATCGCGGGCGAAGTGGACTATCTCGATGATTTCATCGTCTCCATTCACGATGCGGAGGGCGGGTACCGCTCCTGGCCGCGCGAAAGCGTCCAGGCGGTTCTGAAAGATCCTTACGCCGCGCACCAGGATCTGCTCCGCAAATACACCGACGCCGATATACACAACCTGCTGGCGTACCTCGCGAACCTCCAATGAAGCTCCGTTATTTGTTCCTCTTCACGGCCGCGCTGGCGGCGGCGCAGGATGCCGGCTGGCCGATGTATAACGGCGATTATTCCGGTCGCCGTCATAGTCCGCTCAAACAGATCAACTCATCCAACGTCAAGAACCTCGCGCTGGTCTGGGCGTCGCGCTTCGCCCCACAAGGCGCGCCGCAGCAACAAATCAAGGCGACGCCGCTGGAATCTGACGGCGTTCTCTATTTCGCCGTCCCCGATTACGCCTGGGCCGCGGACGCTCGCACAGGCCGCGAGATTTGGCGCTTTCGCTGGGAATCGCAGGGCGGCATCCATATCGGCAATCGTGGCTTCGGATTATACGGCAACTGGCTATTTTTCGAGACGCCGGATTGTCACTTAATCTCGCTCGACAAGCGGACCGGCAAGATGCGCTGGAGCCGCGAAATCGCCGACGTGAAACAGGAGTACTTCTGCACGCCCGCGCCGCTGGTGATTCGCAATCACATTATTACGGGCGTCGGTGGCGACTCGCTCGACGTGCCCGGGTACTTGGAAGCTCGCGATCCGGAGACCGGCGGCGTGCAATGGCGCTTCAACACCACGCCCCGTCCTGGCGAGCCGAATGCCGGCACGTGGCCCTCCAAGATTTCCATGGAACATGGCGGCGGAATGACCTGGCTTTCCGGCACCTACGATCCGGAACTCAATCTCTATTTCTTCGGCACCGGCAACCCGAATCCCGTGCACGCCGCGCAGAGCCGCAAGGGCGATAACCTCTACACCTGTTCTATCGTGGCCCTGAATCCGGACACGGGCAAGATGGCATGGTATTACCAGGTCTCGCCGCACGACACACACGATTGGGACAACGTCGAGACCCCGGTGCTAATAGATGGCGTTTTCCGCGGCCAGCCGCGCAAGATGCTCGCGCAGGCCGCGCGCAACGGCTATTTCGTCCTGCTCGACCGCACCAATGGAAAGAATCTGGTCACGGCGCCGTTCGTCGATACGCTAAATTGGGCCAAGGGAATCGACTCGCTGGGCCGTCCGATTCCGGACCCGGCCAAGGAGCCGAAAACGGACGGGACGCTCGTTTCGCCGGCGTCGGGCGGCGCCGCGAATTGGCCCGCTCCGGCCTACAACCCCGAGACGGGGCTGTTGTATCTGCACGCCACAGCATCCTGGGCGGTTTATTATTTGACGGACACGGACGAGAACCCGGAAGGGTATGGCGGACGCGACGATGGACTCTTTTCGCGGAACATGCTTCAGGCGGTTAATATCCAAACCGGAAAAATCGCCTGGAGCCACGTTTATTCCGGGCCGGGAGGAACGCGCTCCGGCTTACTCAGCACGGCGGGCAAGCTTCTGTTCGGCGGCGATCCCTCTGGAAACCTCATCGCCTACGATCCCGCCGATGGAAAGATTCTCTGGCATGTGAGGCTTTCCGCCCCAGTGGGCAATGCCCCGATCACGTATGAGCTTGACGGGCGGCAGTATGTGCTCACGGGCGCCGGGGACATGCTGTACGCGTTCGCGTTGCCGCAGTGACCTACCGCGCGCCCGCCGCGGCGCGCGCGCCTAACGCTTCCATCGCCGCCTTTTCCATCACCGCGCGGGGAGCCCGCTCGCCCGTCCAGATTTCGAACTGCCGCGCCGCTTGCTCCAGAAACATCTCAATGCCCGGAATCACCGTCGAGCCCTGTTGCCGGGCTCGCTGCAGCAGAGTGGTCTCGATGGGGCTGTAAACCATATCGAAGACCAGCTCCGCGGGGATGCGTCCATTAAAGATGCATTCGTGGACGCGCGGAGCCATACCCACAGGCGTGGCGTGAATGAGAACGTCGAACATGCGGGCTTCGGCTTGCTCTCGCGCGAGAGGCTCGGCGCCGCAAGCCGCGGCGAGCGCGCGGACGCGGTCCAGATTCCTTCCCGTGATTGCAAGGCGCGCTCCAGCGGCGGCCAAAGCGAATGCAGCCCCGCGCGCGGCGCCGCCATTTCCCACCACCAGCACGGAACATTTGCCGATCCTGACATGACGCTCTAGCGGCGCGGTCACACCCGCGGCGTCCGTGTTGGCGCCCCGCCACTTTCCGGTTTTGCGCCACACTGTGTTCACCGCTCCGATCCTCCGCGCCAAAGGGTCCACCTGATCCAGGTAACGGATAATTTTCTGCTTATGCGGC
>DASQJB010000469.1:0-13169 GCA_035631295.1 Bryobacteraceae bacterium
CGCACTAAGGGAGTATTGGGATGGCGGCCAATAATGACGTGCCTTCCAGAGGGACTTGCACGACTGACGCGGCCTCAGTAAGCTGAGAATCGTGAGGCTGAGATCTCTGTCGTTAGCGCTTCTGCTTGCGTCCGTGCTGGCCGCGCAAGCTTCCAGGAACGCGACAAAACCCGGCGCCAAATGGAGTCCGGCGCGCACCACCGACGGCCGGCCCGCTCTTCAAGGCTATTGGACCAACGCGACGTTCACTCCGTTGGAACGCCCGCCGGAGTTGGCTGGGAAGGAATTTTATACGGAGGCGGAAGCCGCGTCTTTTCAAGCCGAGCGTCTCCGGAGAGAGAACAGCCAGGCTGCTGACGATGTCCACTATGACAACGTCGCCTGGCAAAGCGAGAACTATAACAAAAGCGCCCTGAGCTTGCGGACCTCCGTCGTTTTCGATCCGCCCGATGGCCGGATCCCTCCACTGAGCGCTTCGGGCCAAAAGCGCGCGGCCGAGTTAGCGCGAGCTGCGCGGCGGAGGGAAGCCGCGGAAAGCGCGGACAGCCGCAACCTGGGCGAGCGCTGCATCACTTGGGGCGCCGATGGACCACCCATGCTCGGCTCCACATATAATGCGAATCTTCAAATCGTGCAAAGCCAGGGCTTGGTGGCGATTTACAACGAGATGGTTCATCGCGTGCGGATCGTGCCACTAGATGGAAGTCCGCATCTCCCCTCGAACATCCGTCAGTTGGGCGGCGATTCGCGAGGGCGCTGGGATGGAGAGACGCTGGCGGTGGATTCGACCAATTTCACGGATGACACCAACTTTCGAGGTCCGCCGTCCACAGCGCGGCAAGATATTTTCTCGAGCCACAACTTGCATGTGATCGAGCGATTCACGCGAACCGGCCCGGACCAGATCTTGTATCAGTTCACTGTGGAAGATCCCTCGACCTGGACGAGGCCGTGGTCAGGCGAGATGGTCCTGCGCAAGTTCGAAGGACCGATCCTGGAATATGCCTGCCACGAGGGCAACTACGGCCTGGCCAACATCCTGGCGGCGGCGCGGGCGAAGGAAAGCGGCGCGAAATAGGGAGCTCGCAATCGCCGCGGCCCTCCGGGCGCCCTTGCGGCTCAAAGCACCGGCTCAATTCGCCAGATGTCGCGGGCATACTCGCAGACGGCTCGATCGCTGGAGAATTTCCCCATTCGGGCCATGTTAAGGATCGCCATGCGGGTCCATGTGGCCGCATCCTGAAAAACGTTCCCCACCTGCTCCTGCGCGTCCAGATACGCAGGCAGATCCGCGAGGTGAAAATACTCGTCGTTTTCATTCAGCAGAAGGCGATAAATCCAGGCGAACAGCTCCGGCTCGGCAGGGCAGAACAAGTTGGAGCGGAAGGCGTCCACGACGCGCTTGATGCGGGGATCGTACTCATAGTAGTTACCGGGACGATAGGACTTCTGCCGGCGCATCGCTTGCACCTCGTCGGCTGTCAACCCAAAAATAAAGATGTTCTCATAGCCGGTCGCCTGCCGCATCTCGATATTGGCTCCATCCAGCGTGCCGATGGTGAGAGCGCCGTTCAGCGCAAATTTCATATTGCCGGTTCCGGAAGCCTCGGTCCCGGCAGTGGAGATCTGCTCGCTGAGGTCCGCCGCGGGAATGATTTTCTCCGCCAGCGAGACGCGGTAGTCGGGCACGAACGCCACTTTCATCCAGTCTTTCGCGCGCGGGTCGTTGTTGATCGCGCGGCCAACGTTGTGGATCAATTTGATGATTTGCTTGGCCACCCAGTATCCGGGCGCCGCTTTTCCCGCGAACACAAAGGTTCGCGGCTGGGCCGGCGGCCGTCCGTCTTCGATCAGCGACAAATACTCGTGGACAATATGCAGAACCTTGAGGAGCTGGCGCTTGTAGGCGTGAATTCGCTTGGCGTGGATATCGAAGAGCGAAGCAGGGTCGCAGCGGATCCGGGACGAGTCGCGAATAATCCGGGCGAGCCGCTCTTTGTTGGCGCCTTTTACCTCCGCGAATCGCTCCTGGAATCCAGCGTCGGAAGCGAACCTCTCGAGAGCCCGGATCTGGCGCAGATCCTTGATCCATGCATCGCCGATAACCGACCGGATGAGTCCGGCGAGGGCGGGATTCGCCGCCAGCAGCCAGCGGCGTTGAGTGACGCCGTTGGTCTTGTTATTGAATCGCTCCGGCCAGAGACGATGAAAATCGGGAACCAGCGAAGTCGTGAGCAGGCGCGTGTGGATGGTTGAGACTCCATTGATGGAATGACTGCCCACGATGGCGAGATTCGCCATGCGCACCTGCTTGGGAGTGGATTCCTCGATGAGGGACATTCGCCGGATCAGGCCATTGTCGCTCTTATCGGCGGGTTGAACCGCGCGAATCGGCGCCAGGAATCGATGGTTGATCTCATAGATGATTTGCAGGTGCCGCGGCAGCACATGCTCTAGCAGTGGAATGGGCCATTTCTCCAGAGCCTCGGGCAGCAAGGTGTGATTGGTGTAGGCCAAGGTCTGGCGCGTGATGTTCCAGGCCTCATCCCAGTCGAGGTCTTTTTCATCCACGAGCGTGCGCATCAACTCCGCCACGGTCAAAGCCGGATGCGTGTCGTTCATTTGAATGGCGACTTTGACTGGAAAGTCGCGGTAGGAAGAATGGGTTTGCTCGAATCTCCGGACGATGTCGCGCACGGTGCAGGCCACCAGAAAATATTCCTGCACCAGACGGAGCTCCTGGCCGGCGATGGCCGCCTCGGAAGGATAGAGCACTTTGGAAACCTTTTCCGAGGCGATTTTCTGCTCCACCGCCTTGACGTAGTCCCCGTCGTTGAAGATCCCCATATCGAAATCGTGGGAGGACCGGGCCGAATAAAGGCGCAAGAAATTGACCGTTTTTCCCCCATAGCCGGGAATCAGCATGTCGAAAGGAGTGCCGATCAGGATCTTCCAGTCCATCCACATGGGATTGTAAGCGCCACGGCGATCGACGCCATGCTCGATGCGGCCGTAGACCGGAACGATACAGGCTTCGTCGGGTCGCGGGATTTGCCAAGGGGAGCTCCGCGCCAGCCAGTTGTCCGGTTTTTCCCGCTGGTATCCCCCGTCGATCTCTTGCCGGAACAGGCCGTACTCGTAGTTGATGCCAAAACCGAATCCGGGCATGCCGAGCGTCGCGAGCGAATCGAGGAGACAAGCCGCCAGCCGGCCCAGCCCGCCGTTGCCCAAAGCGGCGTCCGGCTCGCTCTCCTCGATCTGTTCCAGATCCGCGCCCAGATTGCCGACCGCCTCGCAGCACGATTCGCGAAGGCCGAGGCTGTAAAGATTGCTCGCCAGAGACTGGCCCACGAGAAATTCGATCGAAATGTAATAGAGCCGCTTAGGGTCGCGCTGCCGGTACCGTTCCTCGGTTTCCAGATATCGATCCATCAGACGGTCGCGGATGGTCAGCGCAACCGCTGTGAAGCGATCGCGCCGGGAAAGCTCGTCCCAGGCTTGGCCCAGCGAGTATTTGGCGTGACACAGGATCGAATGTTCCAGCGCCGCGATTTCGTGGCGCGAGCTTGCCAATGGCATCCTGACGACGCTCATACGAATTGACGTTGAAAGGCTTGCACCGCTTCTTCTTTTGTGCCGTAAATATCGAAAATCCGATGCATGCGCACCAGCTCGAACAGCGCCCGGACCTGCCGCGACATGGCGCACAGCTTTAAATCTCCTCCCTTGCCGCTCAATTGCCGGAGGCAAGAGAGCATGGCTCCCAGCCCCGAACTATCCACGAAACGCAACTGGCTCAGGTCGAGCACCACTCTACGCTGCGATTGGAGCACCGGAGCGATGTCGCGCTTGAATTCGACGCTGTTGCCGGCATCTAGTTCCTCGACAGGCACGGTCGCGACTGCCACGCCGTCCATGTCATCCACATGAATCTCCATGAGGGCTTGCTTCCTTTCCGTTCGTCTTTGATCTTTTGAATTTCTTGAGCGCCACGCAATTTCTGCCGTGACTATCCCGGCCATAGTGAACTTCGTCGACGCTCTGGTTAATGATGTAGACGCCGAATCCGGAATCGCGCGAGCCGTTGAGGCGCGGCGGAGGCGTCGAGGAGGGGTCAAACGGATCGCCGAAATGATGCAGCCGGATGGAAATGTGGCTTGGAAAAGCCTCGGCTTCCAAGTGGATCCGTTGATTGGCGCGGCCATGGTAGGCATGTTTTATGATGTTGCTGGCAGCTTCGTTGACCGCCAGCTCGAGAGCCAGCTCACTGTCTTGGTCGATCGGCGTCCCAGGCAGATTGCCGCAAAACCCTCGCACGAATTCACGAGCCTGTCGAAGATCGCTCAGGTCGCTGTCCAACTCGATCTCCGCGCGCGCGGCCGGAAGCTGCCGTTCTTCCATCCGAATCGCCACGATGGTCAGGTCGTCGGTCAACCGATCCGCGCCAGAGAAGGCGACCACGGCCCTTCGAATTCGTTCCACCAATGCTTCCGGAGCTAGCCGACCGTTCGCGCAGACGAACTCCTCCAGCCGCTCGATGCCGAATAACTCGCGGGCGGAGTTGCGCGCTTCGGTGATGCCGTCGGAAAAAAACAGGACCAGATCTTGAGGCTCCAGAGCAGACGAGACTTGATCGTAAATCTCGCCCTCGCGGACTCCCAGCGGCAGGTTCTCTCCACGCAGCACATTGCACCGCCCTGTTTTGCTATGCCAGTGAACCACCCCCGTGTGTCCGCAATCGACCAAGGTGATCTTGCGGCGGCTTTCGTCAAATCGCGCATACACCAACGTCACGAAGCTGTCCAATTCAATCAGATGCGGCGCTAACTCCGCGTGGGCCAGCATGACGATGTCTTTCGGCTCGGGAGGCGCGCCGTCCTTGGACAACGTCTTTAGATCGCTGACAGCTCGCAAAAAGGAGCTCTTGGTGGCGGCGCCCAGCAGCGCGGCGGGAATGCCCTTGCCCATCACATCGCCGACGATCACATCCAAACACTCCTCTGACTGACGGATGAAGATGTAGAAATCTCCGTCGATTCGCTGGGATGGGATGGTCATCGCGGCGACTCTCAGTCCTGGAAAATCGTCGGGCGGCCGGTCGAGCAGCAGCGTCTGTTGAATTCGGAACCCGATCTCAATTTCCCGCTCGCGCGCCTGCTCGAGTTGCTTGTTAGCCGCCTGGAGCTGAGCGGTGCGGTGGATCACCCGCTGCTCCAATTGAGCGTTCAGAGTTCGGATCTCTTCCTCGGCCCGCAGGCGCTCGGCGCGCATATGGAGCGCCGTAATTCCGTAGCCCAGGTCGCTGGCCAATTCCGTCAACAAAGCCACTTCCTCGGCGCCGAAAGCCTCGGTGTCCCCCGAGTATATGGTCAAAGCTCCGAATGTTTTGCCGCCGTCCACCATCAGGGGAATGGCCAGGGACGAAGCATAGCCGCGCTTCAAAGCGTCGGCTCGCCAGGTAAGGACGCGGGGATCGGTGGCGTAGTTTTTGATCAGTTGGCTGTGGCCGGTTCGGATGGAGGCGCCCGTTTGCCCCCGCCCTCGCTCCGAATCGGCCCAAGTGAGGTTCAAGGCCTCGAGGTAGCCTGCCTCAAAACCGGCTTTCGCCAGGGGCCGTACCGTCTTGGCTTCATCTTGCTCCGCGTGACCGACCCAGCAGAAGCGGTATCCGGCCTCCTCGACGATGAGCTGGCAGATTTGCTCCAGCAAGCTCGTTTCATCCGTGGCGCGGATCAGGACCTCATTGCAATTGCTGAGCGCACGGTGCGCGCGGTTGCTTTGCAGTAAAGCCGCCTCGGCGCGCCGCCGCTCGATCATGATGCCAAGCACGTTTGCGACGGCTTGCAGGAAGTTCACCTCGTCGTTGGTGAACGTTCGCCGCTCGCGGGTATGAACCCCCAGGACGCCATAGGGCCCCTCCGCGGTCGTAATCACGACGCTTATACCGCTCACTACGTCAGGCTCGCCGAAGGCTGCAACACGATGAAACCGCGTCTCCGTGTGGAAATCTTCCGCGATCACCGGTTCTTTGGAACTGAGAGTGAAGCCGGCCTCCGTTTCCGGGCTGGCGCTCAAGGGGGTTCCCGCTACCTCTGCGTTCCAGCCCACGCTCGATCGAAGCACGAGACGTTCGCCGCTTGGATCCAGCTCCAGCACGCGCGCGTAGTCGACGTTGAGGACTCGCGCAGCCCGGATCACCGCTTCCTCCAGCACCTTTCCGAAGGGGTCGCTGCGAAGAGCCAATTGTCCGAGGTCCGCCACCGCGGATTGTTGAAGCGCGAGCTGGCGGATTTCGTTTTCGGCCCGCTTACGGCTGGTGATGTCGTACAGCATGGAACGTGTCATCAAGAAGTTGCCGTTTGCGTCGGTGAGGGCTGACGCTCGCACCAGCACCTGAAAGGTCGTTCCGTCCTTGCGAATGAGATCGTATTCGAGATCTTCAATCGCGCCTCTCGCTATAAGCAGCGAAAAATTCTTCTCGAACGCTCTCTGGCCTTCGGGATTGAGCAAGTCGGTGAAACGAAATTTACCCACCACCTCCTCCCGGCTGTATTGCAGCCACTCGAGCTCCGTGTCGTTAATCCGGACGAAAACTCCATCCCGATCCAGCGAATGATAGCCGCACGGAGCATGGTTATAAAGGTCGCGGATCTCCTCAGCGGATCTTTGCAGAGCATCCTGGGCCCGCTTACGCTCCGTGATGTCCTCGATCGTGCCGCGCACCACCACGGGTTCACCGCGCGCATTCCGCTCCACTTCGCCACGCGCGGCCACGGAACGAATCGCGCCGTCCTGGCGGACGATTTCCAGCTCCCGTTGGAAGGATGCGCCGCCGCGGATCGTTGTCTGGATCGCCGCTGCAAGCCGCGCGGCGCTCTCGGGAGTGAACGCTCCCAGGTGCTCCCGGTACGTGGGCGGCGGCAGCGACGGATCGCGCATTGTCAAGTGAAAGAGCCCCCGCGACCAAACGACCTGGTCGCTCTTCGGGTCCCACCACCAACTGCCCAGTTGCGCGAGCCGCTGCGCCTCCCGCAGCTCTATTTCATTTCGGTGCAGCGCCGCCTCCGTTTTCCGGCGCTCCACATCGCCGCGGTTGACCAGGTAGCCGTTCCAAACAACCAGCGCGCCCAGTAGCGCGATCATGGCCGAGGTCATCAGGCTGACGGAGGACGCCTCCGTATACCGGTGCTCCAATAGGGCTCTCCACGACAGAGCGCCGATCAAGATCGGGATGAGAATAGCCGCCGGCAACAGCCGGCGCGTGAGCGTGCCTCCCTCCGTCGAGCTCGCCAACAGTTGGGCAAGTCCTCGGTCGGTACGGGTGCACATGACGCCAAGCGAGATCACCACCACTCCTACAACCGTCTGGAGGGCAATGCGGGCGCCCAGGACTCGCGAGCCTAGAATGAAATCCAGGAATCCTGCAATCGCGAGCGCCCCAGTTACCGCAGCCAGATGCTGCGCCGGCCAGTAATGGCGCCCCTTCCAGCACACCGGCCGGTCCAGAATCAGGAACGCGATCCCAAGGAGGAGAAAGCTCCCAGCGGTAATCGGAGAGATAAGCCCGGGCCGCAGGGTAAAAGCGGCGTCGGCTGCTGGCTGGCGATACAACAACTCATCAACGCCGGACCGCCAACCCGTCACGTATTCCGCCAAGCTCAGCAAGCCTACCAGCGCAACGATGCACGCTGCGACCCGGCCGCAAAATCTCAGAATCCCGCCTTGACCCTCCGCCTTTCGCACCGTCCACAAACAGAAGCCGAGCAGCACCAGGCAGACGGCGGTGTTCATTGTTATCACCGGCCGGCCGGGTAAGGCGCTCTTCAAAAGAGGGATACCGAGAACGATCCCGACGATAGACAGAACTCCGACGGCGGCCGTGAACAAGCTGGCGAGCGAAACGAATAGCCGCAAGTGGCGGACGACGCGAGCGTCCGGCTGGGCTTCCCACGCCTTGCCGACATACGTGCGAACCGGGTGGGCCGTGACGACGACTCCGACGACGTTTCCGGCAGCGTCCCGGTAAAGAGAGGCATCGCAGAGAACCGAAATGCTGTGCCCCAGGCGATGACGCAGTTCCAGGGAGTACCCACGCTGGAAGCCGCGGCGAAGCACGCCCTCCAGGCCCCTCCCGGCTCTTTCCGTTGTCGTGAACAGTTCCGCGAAGCTCGCGCCAATGAGATCTCCACGCGAACGCCCGGTCGCCATCTCGGCGGCCGCATTCGCGTCGTTGATCTTCCCATCGTGGCCGACCGTCATCACCGGTTCGAGACTGGCTTCGAGTAAGCTCCGGTTGTAGACGCTCGCCAGCCTGGCTTGGCTGCGGCTCGCCTCCGCCTCCGCGGCTTGTTGCTTCGCCCAGGCCGAAAGTCGTCCCGCGGTTAAGGCAATGATGAGAAAAGCCGCAAGGACGATCCAGTCCTCTGGATCCACAATCGCGTAGCCGTACCGCGGCGGGACAACGAAATAGTACAGGCACACCACGCCTGCAATGGAGGCAAACACGGCCGGCCGGGAATTCCATGCGGCGGCGACGAAGAAGACGACCAGGAGCATGCCCAGGGCCACCGTCGTTTCATTGATGTAGCTCAGATGGAGAGCAGAAATACCCGTGACAGCGGCGATTCCGAGGATCGCCGCGATATAACCCGCGCTCCTGCTCCGAAAAATCGACCGATTCATTTCCAGGTTGCAACCTGCAACGTCACGATCCTATCCATCCGCGCCGCACGCGCGGAGACGCCAAAGTGCACGCGGGCGTATTTCTTGCTGAACTTGCCGGCTCCGGTTTTGAGCGGTCTGCGCCGGGCGCGAGACCTGCATCACTAAGAAAATAAAGGCCAGCGGCATACTTGTCCCCACGGGCCGCGCGCTTCGAAATCCCTTCTCTTCGAAGAGGGTGCACGTACGGCGCCAGCCGAATCGCATTCCCGATGAATTGCAATCCCAGACTGACCCGCTACCCCGAGGGAGCGCTTCTTCGACGAAGGCGCGGGCGGCGGGCGCTCAAAAAAAAAAGCCGAATCCGCACCGTCTCCATCATGCTTGCCGTAAGGGGTCGCATGGTCCTTGGAAGACGGCATTGCCCAAATGCCTTCCAGGATCGTCGCCAAGAACTTGCTTTAAAGGAGATGTTCGCAAATGAGAAAAAGTTTAGTGGTTGTTGGTGCAGCCTTGCTGTTTTCCATGACCGCCGGCGCCTGGAATTATCCTCAGTATGAAACCTTTCTTGGCTATAGCTTCGTGAGGTTTAACCCGAATTCCGACTTCGTTCCGTCATATAATTCCAACGGCGGAGCCGGACAGTTCGTATATAACTTCAACCGGTGGTTCGGCGGCGAAGTCGATGCCGGCGCCGTAAACAAGGGCGTCCTCAACATCTGTTGTAACCCCTTTACCGGCAACATCTTTAACAACGGCAACGTCGATACGACCACTGCCTGGGTCACCGCCGGTCCTCGCGTCACGTTTAGGGGCAAGGGTAATGACTCCAGGTGGAAACCGTTCGTGCACGTGCTATTTGGCGGAGCTTATACGACAGCCAGCACGCCGGACGTCACTTCTTTGTTCCAGAGTCCACAGGGCATCGTCCAGTCCCGCCTAGGGGCTTCCCGATGGGGCTTCGCGATGTTCGCGGGCGGCGGCCTGGACGTCAGAGTCAGCAGGCATTTTTGGTTCCGCCCCGTCGGAGCCGATTACTTCTTGACCCGTTACAATAACAACCTCTTTGGGAACGGGTTTTTTCTGCCCAACGGGGTCTTCGTTGTAACCGGGCACGGGGACACGACGGTTCGGAACAATTTCCGCTACACGGGAGGAGTCAACTTCACGTGGGGAGAACCCAAGTAGGCGTTTCCTCATAATCCTCGCTCGCTTGAAGCACAAATCTCTGCGCAAGCCGAAGGTCGAATCCAGCGCCAGGTAGCCGTGGTCAACGGAATTGGCGTGGGGTTCGACCTCGACGGCGTTTAGGGAATAGAAATTCAGCAATGCCGAAGGAGCAATAGGGCGTACAGGCTGCCGGAGTAGCACCAAAGAATACTCTCGCAGAGGCGCAAAGCACGCAAAGAAATTTCCTTTGCGTGCTTTGCGTCTTTGCGAGAGATTATTGCTGTCGGCATAAGACGGGAGGGCGCGGGCAATCGCTTTATGCCGACTCTTGGTTCTCGATAACGCTTATGCTGCACCCGCCAAAAAAAAACGCCGAATCCGCGCCGTCTCCATCATGCTTGCCGTAAGGGGGTCGCATGGTCCTTGGAAGATGGCATTTGCCCAAATGCCTTCAAGGATCGTCGCCAAGAACTTGCTTTAAAGGAGATGTGCGCAAATGAAAAAGAGTTTAGTGGTTGTTGGCGCAGCATTGCTGTTTTCCATGACCGCCGGCGCCTGGAATTATCCTACATGGGAGGCTTTTGCGGGTTATAACTTCATCAGGTATAGCCCGGACTCGCCGTTCGTTCCGTCGGTCAACCTCAACGGCGGGAACGGCCAGATCGCATACAACTTCAACAAATGGTTCAGCGGTGTGATCGATGCCGGCGCCGCAACCAAGGGCGACATCGGCGGCTTTTCGCGCGTCGGCACGACGGTCGCCTATTTCACTGCCGGTCCTCGCGTCACATTCACCCGTGACTCGCGGTTCCAGCCGTACGTTCAAGCGTTGTTTGGCGGCGCCTACTGGGCGGCCAGCTTTCCATGTTCAATTCCCGGAGGTGGTTCATCGTTTTGTCTTTCCAATCCTCTTATTCTTGGTCCTTCGCGCGCCGTGACTAACGACTGGGGCTTCGCGATGTTCGTGGGCGGGGGCGTGGATGTCAAAGTCAGCAAGCATTTTTACATCCGGCCGGCCGAAGCGTCCTATTTCTTGACGCATATGTCCAATCCGTTCACGCCGTTCGGGCTCCCGAATGATAGCTCCACCCGAAACAACTTTCGCTATTCGGGCGGTCTCAAGGTCACGTGGGGAGAACCAAAGTAGGGGCTTCCTCGTAATCCTCGCCTCGCTTGAGGCGTGAATCTCTGCGCACGCCGAAGGTCGAATCCAGCGCCAGTGGTAACGGAATTGGCGTTGTGATTCGGCCTCGGCGCGTTCAGGGAAACAAATCCTGCCGATGGCGGAGGAGCGAGACAGATGGTGCGGAGAGACCGAAGGACGCCCATTCGGGCTTGCCGTCTGCAACCGTCCTTCGCCCTGCTGATCATCTGTTTCTCGGCGGCGTGTTCGCGGCGAGAGCCGCCTCGATCGGAAATTGTCCGCCCGGTCAAGACGATGACGGTGGCGGCGGGGAACGAACCGGACACGCGCACCTTCCCGGGAAGAGTCGATGCATCGAGACAGGTTGAGCTTTCGTTCCAAGTTCCGGGAGTGCTAATCAACCTGCCCGTAAAGGAGGGACAGAAGGTCGCAAAAGGGGAAATCCTCGCCCAATTGCGGCCAGACGAATTTGAGGCTCGCCTGGAGACAGCGCAAGGCCAGCTCGACCAAGCCAAGGCGACGCTTGCCGCGCTCCGGCTCGGGGAACGCCCAGAAGAGCAACTTCGGAGGGAAGCCGCCGAGCGCGCGGCTGCGGCAAAGGTGGCGAACGCCAAGACGGAATTCGAACGTTACGCCCGTCTCCTGAGGACCAGTGCTGTGTCTCAGTCCGACTACGAGCTGGCCCAAACCAACTATCGTGTCGCCCAGGAAGAACACCAGGCGGCTCTGCAATTGCTTCAAAAGGGAACGGCCGCCCGCAAAGAAGATATCGATGCGCAGGAGGCTGTTGTTCGAGGATTAGAGGGCCGCCTTGCCGACGCCAAGCTCCAACTCGCGGACAGCACGCTGCGCGCCCCCTATAACGGTGTGATCGCCCAGCGCTTTGTGGAAGAAGGCCAGTCCATCGCGGTAAACAAGCCCGTGGTCAGGCTTCAGAGCACGGGCGCAATCGACATTGTCGTGGATGTGCCGGAGGCGGCCATGGCGTCCGGGGTTCGTTCGCCCAACATCGTGAGCATCGCGGCAGAGATTAGCGGCGCACCGGGCCGACAGTATGCGGTAGGAATCAAAGAAATCGCACAGGTCGCCGACCCTATCACGCAGACGTTCCCTGTCCGTTTTGAGATGCCATCGCCCCGCGACGCCACAGTCCTTCCCGGCATGACCGCGACAGTCACCGTCAGCTACCGGCGTTCCCGCAATCGTATTCTTGTACCGATTTCGGCTGTCTGCAAGCGTGACACCGGCGAGCAAGTGGTGTGGGTGCTAGGGCCGGACGGGATTGTGAGAGCTCGCCCGGTAACGATGGGCGTAGCCAGGGACGGGGACGTCGAGATCCTTCAGGGCCTGAACCCGGGCGACCGCATCGTCGTGGCGGGAGCTGTATTTCTTCGCGAAGGCATGAAGGTCCGCGATTTGGGCAATGCTCTTGGGGGCTAGATCTTGAACGCGGGCGAATTCTCTGTTCGAAACCAACGAATCGTCTTCGCATCGATGGCCCTGATGCTCCTGGGCGGGATCGTCGCGTATCAACGCTTGGGACGGCTGGAGGATCCGGAGTTCACCATTAAGGAGGCGTTGATCGTTACTCCTTATCCGGGAGCCAGTCCGGACGAAGTCGCGAAAGAGGTCACGAATCCGATTGAAAGCGCCTGCCAGCAGCTCGGGCAGCTTCGGCGCGTCGAATCGGAATCCCTGCGCGACCGATCCGTCGTCACTGCGGTCATTCAAGACAGATTTCACAAGAACGCCATCCCCCAAGTTTGGGACGAGCTACGCCGGAAGATCAACGATGTGCAACCCAGGTTGCCGCCCTCCGTGCGGGGAACGTCCATGGTGATTGACGATTTCGGCGACGTTTATGGCATCTTTCTCGCGATCACCGGCCAGGGTTTCTCTCAACCTGAGCTCCGCCGCTACGCTGAATTTCTGCGCCGCGAATTGCAGCTTGTTCCGGGAGTGAAAAAGGCAGAGCTGTTTGCCGAGCAACAGGAAGTTGTGTTTCTCGAAATCTCGCGGCAGCGGCTGGCGCAGCTCGGCATCAACGAAGACCAGATCTACCGGCAGCTTCAAGCCAGGAACGTTGCCTCCGACGGAGGACGGGTGCGGATTGGCGATCAATACATCGCACTCAATCCAACAGGCGCGTTCGCGTCTGCCGAGGATATGCTGAACCTGGCCATCGGATCGGACA
>DASQJB010000470.1:0-10061 GCA_035631295.1 Bryobacteraceae bacterium
TGGGCAAGCCCGCAGGGCGCCTTCAAGGGCGCGATGGCGGGGATCAGTGATCCACCGGAAATGGCGCCCAGGCCGCAACGGGTGCCTGCGGACGTCTCGACGGCCGGGAAAACCTCCGTCGCATGGGAAGGCAATAAGCCCAGCGTGACGTTCCCGATTCCGGGCGTCCCCACTGCAGCCGCGACCGCCACACTCGATGCGAAGTTCATGCCCGAGCGTGTTGTGGTGAAACAGGGATCCAAGACTTACGAGTTCGCCTACAGCAACTACAAGGACTTTAACAATCCCCTGAATCCTGCCGAAGCGTTTTACGCGGGCAGGATGATCGAGAAACAGAACGGCGCCGTGGTTCGGGATATTACAACGACGCTGACGGAAACGGCACAGATGTATGTCGTGATGCCGGTTCCGGCAAGCGTCAAGGCGGCGATCAAGCCAACGAATCAGCCTCCCAAGTGGACTCTGAATGTCGACGCACCGCCAAGGCAGACTGCAGCGGCCGGCGAAACTCCCCGCCTGGCCGACGGACATCCGGACATGACAGGAAACTGGGGCGGCCCCCCTCTTGCGATAACGGGTGGTGGGAACCGCCGATGTGGTCCAACGCAGACGCCGGATGGGGGAATCAACCCCGGGACCGGCTGTAAAATCCCGATGGACAACTTCTGGGTGGATTATGAGTGGATCTCGCCCTCGCGGTTTGGTTTAACAGGCGACGCGGAGGTACTGAGGCCGAGTCGTCCTATGTACAAACCCGAGTTTTGGGACAAGATTCAGGAACTCGATCAGTGGACGAACAAGTACGATCCAATCATGACCTGTCAGCCGATGGGAATGCCGCGGGAGGGTACACCGGCGCGCATTATCCAGTCTCCGACTGACATCATCTTTCTGTACACAACAAGCGATTACGGCGGCGGAAATATGGAATTCCGCGACATCCCGACCGACGGCCGAGCGCGCCAAAACACGGTCGAAGCCTATTACATGGGGCTTTCGATTGGTAAATGGGAGGGCGACACGCTAGTGATCGATTCCACCAACTTCGTCGATACCACCTGGTTCGGACGCGGCGGCCTGCTCCATTCGGCAGACATGCACATGGTTGAGAAGCTGACTCGGAAGGGCAATGAGATTCTTTACCAGGTGACCATCGAGGACCCGGACCTCATCGAGCCCTGGGTCATGCCGGACAGGACTCTGCGGTTACGCGCCGGCGCGCCACAAATCGTTCATGAGCGCGCCAATTGCGAGGTGTACGAAGAAGGGAACATCTCGACGCAGCTTCGGCACTAGCTTTTTTGTGGGCAGGCTTTCCGGAAGGCCTGCCCACTCGCTCCTACTCCCGCTCGGTCTTAGGCTCGTAATCTCGCAGCAACGTGAGCACGCCGTTGTGCTGCTTCTTCTCCGCCCAAGCCCGTGGGGTCGCCCAGGGCTCCGCGTCGGCTTCCAGCGGGTCCGCCCCCCCCTCAAGCAGCAGTTTTGCGATCTCCATCCGGCCCCACCGGCACGCCCAGCCTAACGCAGTGCTCTTCAGAACATAGTCGCGAATGTCGGCGCGGGCGCCGGCGTCGAGCAGCATCGTCGCGAGGATCGGACCGTCGCCGAAGTCGCGGGCGATCACTTCGTGAAGAATGGTCTGGCCCTGGAGCTGACGAAGATTCGGATCCGCGCGCTCGAGGATCATGCGGAAGCACGCGAGGTAGCGGGCTCGGGCGTCTTCCTCCCAGCGCTGGTGACCGGGAAGCGCGTTCCACAGCGCCGTGAACCAGCGTCCGTCTTCACGCGGCCAATCGATTCGTTCGAGGGCCATGCGAACAATTTCGGGAGTGCCGCTATTGGCGCCGGTGGCGACGAGCTGTTCGAGTGTGGTCTTGCCGCCATATTGGGCCTCTTCGAAATGAGCATCCATTTCCCCGGCGAGCATTTTTCGGGCGATCTCGGTTTGGCCCGCATAGCCGGCTTCGGCGGCGTTAAGGTGGCCGCCGTGACTCTCGAGCAACTCGATCATCGCAGCTTTCTTGTCGCAGTAAGCCGTATAGGCGGGCGAGCCGTAATAACTGTGCTGCCCGTTGGGGTCAGCCCCGCGGTCGAGCAGCAACCGCGCGATCTCGAAATCGTTTTGCTTGACGCAGGCGCGTAGCGGCGCGCCCCAGGAATATTGAACTGGGTCGGCGCTGACGCGATGCCGTTCATCGGGATCGAACCCGAGGTCGAGTAGGAGATCGACGATCTCGCGCCGCCGATGTTTGATGGCCAGCGTGAGGAGGCCGCCTTCGCTGGTAAGGGGATTGTCGAGCTTGCCGGCTGCATGCTGCGCCCGCAGCCATTCCGTCTTGCCGAGCCAGACGGCGACTGAAGGGGTTAGCGTCGCCCCGCGAGCCAGCAGCGCTTCGGCCATGTCGCTCTGACCGGTTTCCGCGCATAAGGCGAGCGGTCCGCGGTGATGCTCTTTGGCATCGGGGTTCCAAACGGATTCGTCGGGATCGAGGCCGAGATCGAGGAGCAAATCGAGCATGTCTTTGCAACGGCAGCGAACGGCGACCTCCAGCAGACCCGGCTCTTGGAGTTTGCCTTCGGCATAACTGGCACGGATCCAGTCTGCATCGCCGAGAGCAACAGCTGCACGGGCGGTCATTTTTGCGCCACGACTGAGGAGTGTCGCGACGATCTGCTGCGTCAGTAGGGGGTCCTTGCCGTTGCGGGCGGCAGCCTCCAGTGGCGATGGGACGTGGGGCCTAGTCAGGTTGGGGTCTGCCCCGTGATCGAGCAGCCAGTTGAGAAGTCGGGGCCAGAGCCGGGCGGCCGCAGTGCATAGGAGCGCCATCCGGTAAAACGGCACACGGATGTACTCAGTGTGTTTTTCGAGGAACGCAATCGTGGCGGACTCATCGTGAGCAACGGCGAGAAACTCCTCGGGAGGTTGAATTTCGACAGACTCTTCCTCAAGGAAGATCTGCGCAAGGTCTTCGTAACCGCGGTCCTTGGCTAGGATGAAGGGCGTGGTGGCGTCGCGGTGCGGCCATATGCCTTGGTTGGGGTTAGCGCCATTCTCCAGGAGCAGGCGGACCATCTCGGGCGAGTGGCTGAAGACAGCATAGTGCAGAGCTGTGTGGCCGTTTTCAGCGAGCGAGAGCTTAGCGAGCTCGGGGCGGAGCTTAAGCATGGCTCGGGCTTGCGCGAGGTCTTGCCGGCTGACGGCATCGCAGAGTCGCTTCAGCGTGACGCCGTCGACGTGGGCTTTGAGTTTCGGCCAGCTCTCGAATCCATAAGCTCGCGCGAGGACGAGCTGCGCGTCATGGAGGGCGAAGGTCGAAGGATTGGCGTCGTGGTAGTGAGTGGTGACTTCCGTGGTTGCGGCCGGGTCGCGGGCGAGGAATGCGGAGAGCAATTCCTTGGCTTGGCGGCGAAGTTGGTCTAAGTCGGAATGCTCGGGGAGAGTGCGAGTCGGGACGGTCCTGTTCACAATGAGCTCCTTTCATAGCGCCCGGTGTCCGCTCTCTCGGGCAGAAAAGAGTTCATCGAACTACTGATTAGGTGAAGCGATTCAGGGGGACTCAGTCCTTCCCGCGGACACGGTGGCGACCCTGACAAGCCGAGAGTAGCTTATCACATGCATACGCCTTTGGACGATCGGGTTGTCTCACGGCCGGCATGCGAACCGGAACGTGCTATATTAATCCGCTGGAAGCAGGCAGTCCCGTGTTATGAATCTAGCGCACGCACATCTCCTACTGAATCATTTCCCGACCGTCGGCATGATTGTCGGACTGGGCGTATTCCTCGTGGCGCTCTCGACCAAAGGCGACGATCTGAAGCGCGCCAGCCTGGTGATCTTTTTCATGATAGCTTTGCTCTCGATTCCGGCCTTTGTCACGGGCACGGCCGCGCATCTAGCCTTGCAGCACAGCCGCGAAGTCTCCGAGTCTATGATTCAAACGCACGAAACCGCTGCCTTCGAGGCGCTCTGGTTCATGGAGCTGACGGGCGCCTTGGCGTGGCTGGGACTATGGCAATACCGGCGCCTGTCCCGCTGGCCGCAGGGGACGCTTGCGGCGGTCCTGCTGGCCGGACTAGCGGCCTTCAGCATGATGACCCGGGCCGCAAACATCGGCGGGGAGATCCACCACCCGGAGATTCGCACCGATCCAGCCACGGCGGAAGCCGCGGTGGCAGATCCACCGGCGAGCGCGCAAGATCCAGTAGGCGATCCGCCGTTGGCGCGAAAGCTCGGAGACGCCATGGTGAACCTCAAGTGGGGCTGGCCGGCCAGCGAGACGGTTCATTTCATCGGGCTATCCCTGCTGTTCGGCGTGGTGCTGCTGGTAGACCTGCGGATGCTAGGTTTCTTGAAAGCAATCCCGTTTTCGGCGCTGCACCGCTTGTTGCCTTGGGGAGTTTTGGGGTTCGGCCTGAACGTCGTCACTGGCATGCTGTTCTTCATCGGGGCTCCGCTGGATTTCTACGTCGCCAATCCAACCTTCTTGTGGAAGCTGGTCTTGATTCTGGTGGCGGGAGCCAACGCGCTCTACTTCACAGTCTTCGAGCAGCCCTGGACCTTGGGCGCCGGCGACACGCCGCCCCTGACGGCCAGAGTCGCCGCCGCGTCCGGAATCTTCCTGTGGGTAGGCGTGATCTTCTGCGGTCAGATGTTGCCGTTTTTGGGGCATTCATTCTAATGGCGGTTTCTGGGGCACTCATTCTAATGGCGTCTGATTCCATGGTGGGGTGGTCAGATACCGTAATCGTGACCCTCATCGCGATTGGCTCCTCCGTTCTGGTGGGCGTGCTGGGATATCTCATTGAGAAAAGCAGCGACGAGAGCGGCGAGCCGCGGCATGAGGCGGAAGAGAAGGGCGCATAGGCGATGTTTCTTGCGAGCGAAGCGACGAATTTCCTAGACACGCTCGAGAACCTCGGCATCAGCACGTGGGTGCGCGAATCTCCCTCGAAATTGGCTTATCCCACGGTTCTGTGGCTACACGTCATGGGCATGGGCGTGGTGGCCGGCGTCAGCTCAGTGATTAGTCTGCGGCTGCTGGGAGTTTCCTCAAAAACCCCCGTGCAACCGCTGGAGCGGCTCTATCCGCTGATGTGGTTCGGATTCTGGGTGAATGCGGTGACCGGCACGGCCCTGCTGTTGGCGAGCGCGACCAAAAGGATGGTCGATCCCATGTTCTACATCAAGATGATTTTCATCTTCGCGGGCGTAGCCGTACTCCAGCGCGCGCGGAATAGGGTGTTCCGGAATCTGGGTCCAGATGGCGAGCTGCCGGAGAGCGCCAGGGCCTTTGCCTGGGCGGGCCTGATTTGCTGGCTGGGCGCCGTGACTGCGGGGCGCTTACTCGCATACATTTAGTCTCGCGCTGGGCCGAATCATTTGAATGTAATGCTCGTGGCCGCTTCAAACCGCCGGTGATTCTTGTACTCGGCGCTCACACGCCAAGAGTCGCCGGACTTAAGATCCATCTCGAACTCCTGGCTCACGGGAAGCAAATGGGAAACATCGCCGATTTTGACGTATTCCCACACGATCTTTTGTTGGTATAGCCGCCCGGGGAATTCCTTCGGATAGCCAGTCGTCTTTTCCTCGTACTGAATCAGACTCCCGCCCGGATTCTCTACGAGCACTCGCCCGGCTCTGCCCGCATTGTAGCTCTGGCGTCCCAGAAACCCCCGTCCCCAACTCCACCAGCCAAAACAGCCTTCGGGAGGAGATGTGAAAGCATACGCCAGCAACTGCTTGCCATTGGCGTCCTCGCGCCCACTGAAAGCTAGATCAGTGGGGCATTTCGGGTCGAAGACCATCTTGATTTCCGTGCCGAAAAATACGCTCCAGGTCATGCCGGGAAACTGCGGCTTGTTCCAGGGCTTGCCGTTTATTCGAATGTGCTCACGGGTTGGCTCGCCGTCCTTGAAGGCGATATCGGACTCGACGATGTCCTTGAGCCTCCATACTGGCGGATCTGCCGATCGAGAACTGGTGGAGCGCTTCGCCGTTTCGCTCGCGATAAATGATGGCATGTTCTTAGCGTGCTCCAGATTGACTTGGCGAATGCGCTCCAGTTCGGGGTCCGGTGGCGTGGACGGCGCCGGCGATCCGAGCACCAGAAAGCGTTCCCTCGCCGTGGGCGGCCGCAGAAACCGGATGGTTCTGAGGTCTGCGCAATGGCCCTGCTCCTTTGGTTTGCAGGTGATCTGAATTTCATCAGCCAAATGAAACTGGGCGCTAATTCTGTCCGAGGACAGGTCGCCCGTTTTCGGAAGGTTTGCGGCGATTCGGTCTCCCCCGGCGAGACGGATCAGTATGGATTCTTGGGTAATGCGTTCCAGACCGCCAGCGAATTCGAGGTCCGCGGCAAGCCCGGTAAGTTGGACCAAGCAAGCCACCATCAAAATCCGGCGCATTTACTCGGCTCTCAGCGCCACATTCGGATCAACACGCGCGGCTCGGCGAGCGGGAAGATACGCGGCGACAATCGTCACGACGAATACGGCAATTACTAGAATCGCGAACGGATGGTTGCCGAATGTCGCCGTGCCCGCCTGGATGTTGATCTGGCTTCCACCATTCGGCTCCGGTGGCTTGGGCTCCCCTCCCCCGTTCGACGGAACTCCCAGCACCGCGGCCAGAAGCTTCACTGCCCCCCAATCGAGCGCTACTCCCAGTCCGACTCCAACAATCGCAAGCGCCACTCCCTGACGCAGAACCATGCGCACGACCGCGCCCGCTCGCGCCCCCAGTGCCATTCGGATCCCGATCTCCCGCGTGCGCGAGCCGACTTCGTAAGCGAGCAGGCCATACAATCCCACCAGCGCTAGCAGCATGCCCAGCACGCCCATCGCCCCGAGAGTATCGAGCGCCAGCAATGCGACTCTCATAAAGAGTCCGAACGAGTTTTGCCACGTGCGGGCATCGGGCATCGCTTGGTCAGGATCGAGATCGTGGATCATCGTCCGGATGGGTTCCACTAGTCCAAGAGGATCTCCTGCCGAGCGAGCGATCAGGGTTATGTCGCGGCCCTTCGGCTGGCCGTAAGGCAGAAAGATCATATCCATCGGACCTGTGCCCCACGCCATAAACGAGTTGAGCTTGGCGACCCCAACGACCGTGACCCACTGGCCCGTAGCCAAGCGAATCTGTTTCCCAGTGGCGTTCTGGCCCGGCCAATAATGACGGACGAGCACCTGGTTCACAATCGCGACGGCAGGCGAGGTCCGGAGATCCGCTGAGCGAAACGGCCGCCCTTCGATCA
Organism: Bryobacteraceae bacterium; assembly: GCA_035631295.1. GTDB lineage: Bacteria > Acidobacteriota > Terriglobia > Bryobacterales > Bryobacteraceae > Palsa-187. Next base: position 7,257 of record DASQJB010000470.1, read on the forward strand.
GCGGAATGCCGAGCGTCTCGAAAAACCCTTCGTCGACCCACACGCCGGAAGTCTTGGCGTCGTCATGCGCGACGGGGCTTTCGGGGCGGATCACTGCAATGTCCTGATATTCCAGCGCGGCTGCTTTTACACCCTTGGCGATCCGGAGGCGTCCAACCAGATCCCTGAAGAATTGGGAAGCACGCTGGTCTTTCAAGTGGACGACCGCGGGATCGAAATCGACTCCCAAAAGGCGATCTACATTAAATCCAGGGTTTTCGAAGGAGGTGACCAAGCTCTTGTACACCCCCGCGTAGAGAACCGAGGTAATAGTCAGCAGGAGCAAGGAAATCGCAACCTGGCCGGCGACCAATAGATTCCTGCCGCGGAACAATCTTCCTAGCAAGCCGCGCCTGGGAGGGAAGCCGCCGTCGCCTTTCATCACGCTTGCCGGATCGGCGCGCGTGGCTTGGAATGCCGGCGCCAATCCGAATAGAATCAGGCTCAAGAGCGCAACCGCGATGCTGAAGGCGAGCAGTCGCGGGTTCATTGCCGCTGTTTGAAATTCCGCCGCCAGATGCGGATCGAATTCGACGGCGAGCCGCTTAACCAGCGCCATGGGGATGTAGCCGATGGCAATTCCCGCGGCGGCGCCGCCCGCTGCCAGCCACAGGCTTTCCGTGAGCAATTGGCGGATCAAACGGGAGCGCGGAGCTCCGATCGAAAGGCGCATCGCCATTTCCTTGGCCCGCGCCGGCGCGCGGCTCGCGAGCAACCCGGCTACATTGGCGCAAGCCACTAACAGAACCATTCCGGCCAGAGCCATCGCGACCGCATCCATTGTAATTCCCGATCTGCCGCCGGAACGATATTCGAGCACGGTCCGCACCGTTATGCTTCGGTCCCGGTTGGTTTGTGGATAGTCGTTCGCGAGCGTGCCCGCGATGCTCGCGACTTCCGTCCTGGCTCGCTCGATTGGGACTCCGGTCTTAAGGCGGCCGAAGACAGTGAGCGATCGCTGCCCGCGATTCTCCAGTAGGTCCGGCGCGTTCCCTACGCGAGATGCGGCGTGGATCGGCAGGTAGAAGCAGGGTTCATCGTCCGAAAGATCGTCGTCCACATCGCTGAACTTCGATGGCATTATGCCGGCGACAGTGAACTCGACTCCGTTGATGCGGGCCAGGCGGCCGATCGCGGCCGGATCGCCGCCAAACTCGTTCTGCCAACAGGAGTGGCTCAGGATTATGACGGAGTCCTCCTGCGGCGTAAATTCGCGCCCCATCTCCGGCCGCACTCCGAGCACGCTGAAGAAATTCGGGGTGATGAGTTTTCCGTCTTTCACCCTCGCCACCGCGCCGGGATGCGGCGCCAAGCCGGCCGATAGGGCCGTGAACGCGGCTAAGCCTTGGAAGCTTGGGCTGCGATCCCTTACGGCAATGTAATCGGGATACGAAATCGCCGCTGCGTTTGAGTCGCGCGCCGTGGAGACCAGCGCGACTATTTCGCTCGGATGAGGAATGTTTGGCTGCCGCAGCGATGCGGCGTCCACGACGGCAAACATCACATACGTCGCTCCGACGCCGATGCCCAGCGAAAGAATGGAGACGGCCGTGAAGCTCGGAGCTTTCGCGAACGCCCGGGTCCCATAAACCAGATCGCGCCAGAAATCCTCCAGCCACTGGAACCGCCAAGCCGCCCGCGAGTCCTCGGCGCTGCGGGCGCGAGGACCGAACTCGCGGCGCGCGCGGGCAAGCGCTTCTTGAGCCGGTATACCTTCATCTTGCAATTCTTCGGCCCGGGTTTCGATATGAAACCGGATCTCGTCTTCCAGTTCTCGATCGAATTGCGAGCGGCGACCCAGATAGCTTATGCGGTTCCAGAGAGACATATCAAGCCATCCTCAACACCCGCTGTATTGCATTCACCAGATGGTCAAAGGTTTCCGTTTCGCGCGCCAGTTGCTTTCGGCCTTCCGGCGTGAGCCGGTAAAAGCGGGCCTTGCGGTTGTTTTCGGAGATCCCCCACTCGGCCACGAGCCAGCCCTTCACCAGCATGCGATTCAGGGCCGGGTACAGAGAACCGTCTTCGATCTCCAGCCCTTGCTCGGAGGCGTCCTTAATGCGCTTGGCGATGGCATACCCGTGGAGCGGACCAGCGCGCAGCGCTCGCAGAATCAGGAGATAGAGCGTGCCCGGAAGCAGTTCCGGATTGGCGGAGGGGTTCTTTCCCATGTCTCCACTATATATAGACTGGACAGGGGAGTGCTGTCAAGCACTAAATAATGCTGTCGGGTCTACCGTGCCGCGAGTTTCCGAGAAGACGTCCGGGGCTAATCCCAATATGCATGCAAGCGGCGAGCCGCGGCATAGGACGAAAGGAAAGGCGCATAGACGATGAATTTTCTGAAAACGCTCGAACAGCTCGGCTCAGCACACGGAATTGATACGATTGCGCTTTCCAGAGTCGCGATCAGCGCGGTCGGCGTCGTTCGTATTGCCTTCGCCAAAACCGGCTTAGTCTTGGCTTCCACAATCTCCTCCAAACTGCTGATGAGCCCTTACCCGGGCCAGTCCCGCGCCGCGTGGCGGACGCGTAAAACCACCACGTGCTCTTCCGCGATCTCGTAAACGACAATGTACGGCCAAGGAGCAAAGAGGGTTTCGCGCGTATTATCCACCAATCCGGGGCGTCCGCGATAGGGAGATTTACGCAGTGCAGCGACGCCCCTCCTTTCGGATATATTCGGCGATTTGGACAAGGTCGTCGGCGGCCTCCGGCGTCCAGCGGACGCGCATCTATGAACGAAACATCCGCTCGATGCGCTCA
>DASQJB010000471.1:0-5652 GCA_035631295.1 Bryobacteraceae bacterium
TTGATAATTGTGATTCGTTTCTCGCGGATCCCACGATAATTCACAAATTGTTCCGTGCGAGGACACGAGTTTGTCCAACTAGCTAGTCGTACTCGGGTTTCCATTCGCAATCGGAACAATCTTTTTTACAGGAGATAATTGTGATTCGTTTCTCGCGGATCGTCCGCGTAGTCGTTTTTTCGCTCGCCGCGCTCGCAGTTTGGGGGCAGTCTTTCAATGGCACAATCGTCGGTCTCGTTACCGATCCAACCTCAGCCGTGATCTCCCGGGTGGCCGTCACGGTTGTAAACGAAGCAACCGGAGCGCAACGCCGCTTGGCCACCGATCCAAACGGTGTTTATGTCGCGGCGGAGTTGCCCGTGGGTTACTACACCGTCCGGCTCGAATTGCCAGGGATGGCTATAACGGAGCGGAAGCGCGTCAAAGTGGATGTGGGCGGCGAAACACGCGTCGATGTGACCCTCTCGGCTGAGGGCGTGCAGGAGTCCATCGACGTGACCGCCGAAGCTCCCGTGCTGCAACGTGATTCGAGCGCCGTCGCGGAGGTGGTCGACCGGCGCCAGGTGGAGCAACTGCCGCTCAACGGCCGTGATTTCCGAAAACTCGCATTTCTATTGCCCGGCTCGGCGCCGCGTTCGCCGCGCGGATCGCTCGGCTCTTTCACGGCCAACGGACAGCGCGAAAAGTCGAACATCTTCCTCATCGATGGCGTCGATAACAACGACTCGTTCCGCAATCAGCCGTCTTTTAACCAGGGCGGCGTGAACGGCGCACAGGCAGTGCTGTTCCCCATCGACGCATTGTCTGAATTTACGATTCAGACCCAAGGCTCCGCCGAATACGGCCGCAATTCGGGCGCAGTGGTCAACACCGTCATTAAGTCCGGCGCTAATACCGTGCACGGCACCGCCTACGAATTCCTGCGCAATGACAAATTGAACGCTCGCAATTTCTTTGAGACGCTTCCTGGAGCGACGAAGGGCCCGTTCAAGAACAGCAACTACGGCGGCACGCTCGGCGGGCCCATCGTGCACGATCATACTTTCTTCTTTGCAGCGTTCGAAGGCGAGAAGGGCCGGCCGAGTTCGTCGCTCGCGATTGCGGTCCCGGGTGCTGCTGATATTTCCGCCGCGCGAGCGGCGAATGCCGCCGCCGGCCGGCCGGAGAACCCACTCGGCGCGCGGATCCTCGGCCTTTACCCGCAAGAGAACATTCCCGGCGCCAAGGCTAATTATGCGTTCAGCGTTCCCAACATCATCGACAGCAATAATTTCTTGATGAAGATCGATCACCGATTCAACGACCGGTTTACCCTCAGCGGCCGGTATCTGTTCGGCGATGGCAACCAGACCTTCCCGCTCAATTCGGGTCAGGGTTCGGAACTGCCTGCCTACCAGACCGTCGTCCCGACGCGTGTGCAACTCGGCGGCTTGAACCTCTCGCAAATGTTCACTGACCGTCTGATCAATGAAACCCGAGTGAGCTACAACCGCTACGCGCAGGTCTTCTCTCCGAATGACGCGCCCTTCGATCCTGCCAGTATCGGCTTGATCACTGGCGCCAAGGGCGGCTTGCCCACCGTCGTGGTCGGCGGCTTCGAGAGCCTCGGCGCACCCACCAATGAGCCGCGCGGCCGCGTCAGCCAGGCCTATCAGATCACGGACGCTCTCGTCTGGAGTCGCGGCAGCCATACGCTCAAAACCGGCGTAGATTACAGGCGGCCGCTGGTGCGTTCGTTCAATGACCAGTTCTCGCGCGGGCGCATCACCTTCAACAACCTAGCCGACCTTCTGGCGGGGGTCCCTTCACCAAGCGGCACCGGCATTGCCCGTGGCGCCACCCGCCGGGACACCTTCACCAACGATCTGGGCTTGTTCATTCAGGACGATTGGCGCGTGAGCCGCCGGCTTACTCTAAACTTCGGCCTCCGTCACGAGTACACGGGCCCACTCTCGGAAAAGTCGGACCAGATCTCGAACTTTATCCCTTCCACTGGCCTGGTGCAGGTTGGCAACGGCATTGATACGCTGTACCAGCGCGATTGGAACAACCTAGCCCCGCGCTTCGGCTTTGCCTTCGATCCCTTGGGAACCGGCAAAACGGTTTTGCGCGGCGGCTACGGTTTCTATTACGACGCGCCATCCCAGGATTTCTTCCTTGTCCAAAGCTTCCCTAATGGAAATGTGGGCACTAACCCCCTGCCGGGCTTGGGGACCTTCACCGTCAATTTCACGGCACCGGTGCCTTTCGGACCCGGAGTCGACATCTTCGGCGCCGTCAATTCGCCCGTGCCGCCGTTCACTGTCTTCGGCGTCGACCCGCACATGCGAACGCCCTACGTCCAAAGCTATAACTTCAACCTCCAGCAGACCATCGTCAACGGCACCGTGCTGCAAATCGGCTATGTCGGATCGAAAGGCACGAAGTTGTTTCGCGTGCGGGATATCAACCAGGCTACGCCTGGTCCGGTGACCGGACTGCAGCAACGCCGGCCTTTCAACGAACTGTATCCACAATTCGCCGGGATCTATCAACTGGAAGCCTCGGCCAACGCCAATTACAACGCGCTGCAGATTGTCCTGCGGAGGCGCTTCTCCCAGGGCCTGACGTTGTTCGCATCCCACGTCTGGTCGCATTCCATTGACGATGCGTCCAACGGATTCTGTTCCTGCACCGCCGGAGTCTCTCTGCCGCAGAACAGCTTTGATACCCGCGCGGAAAAAGCGGCGTCCAGCTTCGACCAGCGTCAAAGGTTCACGGTCAACTTCGTGTACGACGCCGATTTTCTGGCTCGGGCACTGCGGATGTGGCCCAAGCGTCTGACCGAAGGCTGGCAATTGAGCGGCATCTATACACTGGCCAGCGGTCTTCCGATCACGCCCTTCTGGAACGGGACGGCTCCGAGCGGCAGTGGAGAAACAAGCAATGACCGCCCGGATGTTATTGGCAATCCCAACGACGGGCCCAAGCGCCGCGATGCCTGGTTCAACACCGCCGCCTTTGTCGCGCCGGTGCCCGGAACCTTTGGCAACGCCGGCCGCAACTCCATCATCGGCCCGCGCACCAACTCTGCGGATTTCTCGGTGCTGAAAACGACGCAGATCCGTGAACGTATGAACCTGCAATTCCGTTCCGAGTTCTTCAACATCTTCAACCACCCGAATTTCGCTCTGCCGAACGCGACCTTCAATAGCTCGGGATTCGGCACGATCGCCAGTACGGCAGACGTCGCCGCGGGAAATCCTCTCGGCGATGGCGGGCCCCGCTTGATCCAATTCGCGCTCAAGCTCATGTTCTAGGTGAAGGCGGAGGCATTCATGTTGATACCAATCATTTGGCTGCTACTGCTTCCTCAGGAGCCGGCCCGCTCCCTCGGCGAGTTCCTCGACGCCAATGCTGCGGCGGTTCAGACCCTGTCGGATCCGCAGCGGCGCGTCGCAGAGTCGCAAAATCATCTCCTCGAAAAACGCTTTCAGAAGCTCGTTGACGCACTTCAGAGATTTGCCGACGAGTACAACCGAAACGGGGGCCGCGTTTGGCCTCTGCGAGAAGCCGAAGCTGTGCGCAAAGCATACCGTGACTTTGACTTGAGCATGTCCTCCGGCCGCTGACCGTAGCCTAAGGCTCCGACCCGTTTGCCTGGTATCGGGCTACAGAAAAACGCTGTCAAGAAGTCCGAAGTCACAGGAACGTATAGTCGACGATTCGTAGATATGATCCGACTCGGTACCGGACGGACGGCGCGCCACGCGGAAGTTGTATATGGCGAATTCAAAGTCGTGCGCGAGCTTGGCGGGCGGCGTTCTGCGTGCGCGCTGAGCGTATCACCATGCTGGTAGTGACTATGGAGAGCGTGGCCTCTTAACGAACGGCGAAACATCCGCGCGGCCAAAGCTCTGATCTAGCGCGCAGCCTGACATTTGCGGGCCTTCTAGCGCGCTAGCACGGCCGCAGCGGCGGTTTTCTTCCGCGAGCGGCTGCTCGCGCTGGTGGACGTGCTGGCCGTGGCGCTAGTGGTGAGGCACGACAAGGCCTGAATGCAGTAGCCTCCGCGGAATTGGACAGGCGAACTCCATTGTGCTCGTGATTCAAAGGCCGCGGCTGAAGCCAAGCCGTTAGCCGTCGTAGACTCTAGGTATCGATGCGTCACGTCATCGTCACCGGCGGGCCGGGTGCGGGCAAGACGACGCTCCTGGCTGAGCTTGCCGCCAGGGGCTACGACACCGTCGAACGGCATCTGCATGGCTCGTAGAGGTTCTTTTGCGAATGCGCCAAATAATATTACATTACGTAACTGCGACGACGATAGCGACAACGGCGAGTAGGCGTTCGCGTGAGCGTGCCATGTCTCTCTTGAACGGAACCGGACGCCGCGAAGCGCTTTCCCACGCCCGAGAGTGCAACCCCAGCAACTTCGGATCTCAATTCATTTGAAAAAGATGTATGTTGTTTTCCCGATGTATCCCGCGCCGTTCAGAACGATTCGGGCTTGTCCGGAACCTGCGAGCTGTCCGGGCAAGAGGACATTCACCTGATCGAGCCCCGAGAATCCAAACTGCGGCCCAACGTAAGTAACCGGCGACGCCGAGACGCGGCTGCGCGTCTGACCACAGACCTAAAGAAATAAAAAACAAAAATTATAGAATCAGAAGGTTCCAATGCTACCTGTGACTTAAGTCACTCCTGGCGCTTGCTATGTATCAGAAAGCCTTGGTACAAATTAGAAAAACAAGCAATTATGCGAGTTCGTTCCTCCGACCAACCGCGTCGCTTGTGATCCGGTCCCAGGCTTCTACGCCTCCAATTCTAAGCAGCATGGGGCCGGGCCGGATAAGGATCTAAAGTTGACCGAACTAGAGCAAAAGCTTTGTGAGATCTACATCTTGGCCGATAAGATCAGGCACGAACCGCCAGTCTCCATTTGTCCGCAAGCTGTAAGCCAAGACAAGGTCTCCGGCTATGCGGAGATGATCAAGGACGCCGTCGTGGTCGCCATGGATGAAGCGGCGCATTTAGTGCATAAAGAGCGGCTCGGATCTCCGCAGTAGCCAAGGGAGAGACGAATAATGACGTATGAACTAAACGGCCTGGCGCTAGCGCTCCTCCCGCTCATGGCGGTAGTGGCGATCTTAGCCGATCATTGGCTCTACAGGGCTTGATGCTTTTCGGAAGCACGGATTATTTGAGGGCGAGACGACGCCGATTCTTCCTCCCTGATGTGCCTGCGATCCCCATCGACCTCTACAGTAACGACGTTTGACCTGCGTTGCTAACTCGCAGCGGCTCTTGGTGTGGAGCGAGCTGCTTCCAGGAAAGTGGATTTTCGGAAACTGCATTTCCAGGCGGGCGAGTCTGCTTTCCGTATCGATATGGTTCGCGCTAATGGGTTCGCTTCGGGATACTTGTGACTGGAGTGCCTTCGTGCACTTTGGACCACTTATTTATCGGGGCAAGGGATATCGCTAGGTGCAAGTTCGAGCCGGAGCGACAAGGCGCAATTTCGCCCGCCCCAGCATTTCAGATCAGCGGCTTGCTTCAACCCTGGGGCGAATGTCACGAGTCTGTAGCGCCCAGCCGGTGTCATTCCGAAGGAGAAATCCCCTTTGTCGTCGGTTTGGGCGCGTTTGTACAAGACTTGCTTCACTTCGGACG
>DASQJB010000472.1:0-5051 GCA_035631295.1 Bryobacteraceae bacterium
GCTCAGGACCAGCAGCCCGGCAAACTCGCGCCATATTATCCGACACCGGCCGTCATCGTCGACAAAATGCTGCAATTCGGCGAGCTGAAATCGGGCGAGAAGATGTTCGACCTGGGCTCCGGCGACGGGCGCATCGTGATCGCCGCCGCGCGCAAATATAAGGCGGATGCCACCGGCGTGGAGCTGGACGATTCTCTCGCGCGGCAAAGCTCCGAAAGAATCCGCTCGATGGGCCTCCAGGCTGTTGCGCGAATCATTCACGGCGATTTACTCCAGCAGGATTATTCCTCGGCCGACCTAATCACTGTGTATCTGCTCCCTGTCGGAAACGATAAAGTCACGCCGCTTTTAGAAAAGCAGTTGAAAAAGGGCGCCCGCGTGGTTGCGCACGATTTTCAATTCACCGCCTGGAAGCCGGAGAAGATGATGGATATCGACGACGGCGAAGGCCGGAGTCATCGCCTGTACCTGTATAGGCGCTGACGGATTCATGCTTCCTTATCGGGGGCGGCTCGGCCTTCGGTTAGCGCGAGTGGCGCTCGCGCTCGCCGGGGCCGCAAGGCTCAGCTTCGTGGAAGCTCATTCGCTTATCTGGTCCGCAGCCGCTTTCTACATCGTGTTTTCGCTGGTGATGCTCTCCGATTTCCGTCACAAATCCGAGTGGCGGTTCTGGCTGGGGTTTGTCGGGGATCTAGGCTACTTCGCCCTCTGGACGCGCCTGGCGTCCGGAACCTCAATGCCTGCCGCCTGCTTGTCCTATTCGCTCGCTTCCGCCGTTGTCCAGCGAGGCGTGATGGAGACGGCAGCCGCGGCAGCCGCAACTGTGGCTCTTTCACGCGCACCCGCCCGCTTCACCGGAGTCCCGCCGGCTGCGCTCGCCCTGGCCGCCGCGTTCTACCAGCGCTACCTGCACCAGCGCATTTCGGCTCTGCTCGGCCAACATCTGGCGCTCCGCTCACAAGCGCAAAATGCGCGCGAGGCCGAGCGGGAGCGCATCGCCGGCGATTTCCACGACGGCCCCTTGCAGCACTTCGTCGGCTTCCAGATGCGCCTCGAAATCCTCCGGAAGCTGCTCGCGCGTGGCGATGCCGAGGCCGCTGCGGACGAACTGAGCCAGTTTCAGGAGTTGGGCCGGGCGCAAGTCGCGGACCTCCGGCGCTTCGCCCGCTCCATGTGGCCCCTCGATAACGGCCTGCCTTGGCGAGAATCGTTGCAGCACATGATCGACGCCTTTCAGAGGGACACCCGCATCCAGGCGGCGTTCTCCGCCTGCAGTCTTCCGGCGACGAGCCGCCCGCGGCCCCGGAGCTCCCGCAAATCGTCGGCGAAGCTCTTCATAATGTCTCCAAGCATTCCGGAGCCACGCGCGTGACTGTCTCTGCAACTCGCGGCGAACACGGCCTGGAAGTCGCCATCGAAGATAATGGCTCGGGCTTCGCCTTCAGCGGCAGCTTCAACCTGGATGAGTTGGACCGCCTTCACGCCGGTCCCATCAGCATCAAGCGGCGCATTCGCCTGCTCGAAGGGGAGCTGCGCATCGACTCTAAACCTGGCGAGGGCGCCAAGCTCAAGATCCGAGTTCCCTATGAGACCACGTAGGGTCTGGCTTTCAGCCTGGAGCCGCGCTTCCGCGCGGCTCCGCGACCGGAGCATCAAATCCGCCGCCCTGGCGTCACTCGTCATTCTTTGCTCCTGCGGCCGCTACGCCGATTTCACCCTGCCTCCGCCGGAGGCTTCCGGCCCCCACGCGCCTTTTATCTGGGAACCCGCAAACGGGACTGTACTCTCTCGTGGATCCGAGGGCGCGTGGGATTCCGTCGACGTTCTAAATCCCTCGGTAGTCCGGCTCAACGGATTCTATCTGAATCTTTATTCCGGCTTCGACGGGCATACGTGGCATACAGGGTTGGCTACTTCCCCGGACGGCGTCTACTGGCAAAAGCTCGGGCGCGCGCTCTCGCCGGAAACGGGGGAGGGAAGCTATATCGCCGCCAACGGATCGGCGCTTGTCTCCGGCAATGAGATTCTCTACTGGTATGTCGTCGGAGAGCCGGGCAGTGGCAAAATCGGCCTCGCCCGGTCAAAAAACGGTGGCCTGGATTGGACCAAGCTTCCCAAGCCCGTGCTTGTCCCTGGTCCTCGCGGGAGCTTTGACGAGCGCGCCGTCGCCGATCCCTATGTGGTCCGCCGCGGCGATCGCTTCTACATGTTCTACCTGGGCCAGGACCGCACCGCCCGCCAGCGGCTGGGCGTCGCGCGATCTTCGGATGGCGTGATTTGGGAGAAGCTGCGCTCCAACCCGATCCTCGAACTCGGCTCGCCGGGGAGCTTCGATGAAATGGGACTCGGCGAGCCGGCGGTTTGGTCCTCGGGCGGCTCCTACTGGATGCTTTACACCGGACGCGACCGCGCCGAGCGCCGCCGCCTGGGTCTCGCCCGCTCCTCCGACGGCGTCCACTGGGATCGCGATACAACATTTCCTCCCGCGCAAGGCGCTCAGGACTGGGACCGAGAGGTGCTCTGCGACCCAACCGTAGAGCTCACTCCCGAAGGCTTCGTCCGCGTCTGGTTTGGCGGGGGCGACGCCCCCGCGCCGGATCACGGCATCCACGGACAAATCGGCTTCGCGGTGCTAAGGGGCGATCAAACGCGTTAAAGTAGAAAAAAGGCCATGTCCATAATCTCGGAAGTCTTCGACGGAGCGGCGGCGATCGCCAAGGGAATGGGCGTCACTCTCAAGGAGATGATGCAGCCCACCATCACCGAGGACTATCCGGAAGCGCCTCCCAAATTCCAGGAACGCTACCGTGGCGTCCATCAGCTACAACGCGACGAGAACGGCCTGGAAAAGTGCGTCGCCTGTTTCCTGTGCGCAGCCGCCTGCCCGGCCGATTGCATCTACATCGAAGCCGCCGAAAACACCGATACGCTTCGAATCAGCGGCGGCGAGCGCTACGCCAAGGTTTATAACATCGATTACAACCGCTGCATCTTTTGCGGATTTTGCGTCGAAGCCTGCCCCACCGACGCCATCACCCATGGCCACGGATTTGAGATCGCCAGCTACAACACCTCCACACTCATCTACCGCAAGGAGCAAATGCTGGTCCCCATCCCCGAAGGCGCCCATTTCCCGCTAAAGGCCGAAGCGCCCTCGTCCAACCCCGGCCACTGAAGCGCGCCCGCTACGTTCAAACCTATGCGCGATAACGCCGTGCGAAGCCTTTGTTTCTTGTTTGTACCGGATCGCTTTTGGCGCAGGATCCCCAACAACTGGAGGCCCTTAGAGGCGCGCTGGAAATCCTTAGATCACGCGCCTCGGAGGCAGCCGTGCCAACGCGCGGCGCCAGGCCGGAACTCACAGTCACCAAACACCAGCTTCGGGACTGGATTGAATCGCGGCTTGCCACGCTGGGGCAACAGTTCGACGACAAGGCCCCTGCCATCCAGATCAATCGGACCTTGAAAACGGTTGAAATGCCCCCGCTACCGGACGCTCCCGGCGAATTCAACCTGATCGGCACGGTGCGCGATGTCGATTTGCACTTCGACTCTGGGGCATTCGTCGTGGTTACCGGCGTCGGAATCCTCTGCGGCTATGATGAGTCGGTCTATGCGTACGAGTGGAGGAACGGCCGGTGGGAGCGCTTGTGGGAATCGGAGCAGAACGACGATACACCTGAGAAGACTTACAAGCCGCGGAGCATTGACAGTGTCTATGTCTGGGCTGGCAGCATCGATTCCGGTCATCTGGTCCGCGAGGTGGTTCGAAATTACTCAATCCGGGGCGACCACATCCAGCGCGTCGACCCCGTTGCCCTCAGCCCGCGCGATTTCGTAGATGAATGGCTGGTACGACCGTGGACTGGGAGCGCAGCGTGGTCCGGCGCCGCTGGATTGGAAGAATGGCACAAAAAAATGCATGCCGATTGGGTCGCCGGCGATTTCGACTATCCCGCTTCCATGCATTGCCAGACACCAGATCTGTGGCAGGTGGGCTTTACGCCCGCCGACGAAAAGAAGAATTTCGAGCCAAAGCCCGAGGTGTACTTCCTTGTCCGCTGGCGCCCACCATACCACTTCACGATGGTCGGAGCGGCCGATAAGCCCCGGGCTGACAGCAATCAACCTGATCCCGAAGCCGACGAATGGCGAACCTTGTTCTCCAATCAGGAATGGCGGCAGTAACGCCCGGCCATATTCTCGCCGGTCACATTCCGCATAAATCTTTTTAGTCCCTTAAAGTCAAGCGCTTCGCTTCCGCCTCACGGCCCTTCTTGCCCCTCCGCTTGCCGCTCTGCGATACCTTGGTGTCGCGAGGAAGCCGATAGCGACAGTTAATAGCCGACAGCTAAATTGGCTTTGCTTGTCCCGAAAAATTTATGGCGACACTCAAACGGATCGACGCCAATCGGCGCAACGCACTCAACTCCACCGGCCCCAAAACCCCCGGCGGCAACGCCGCCATTGCCCTGAATGCCCTTCGTCGCTGACGCCGCCGCCTAATGAATCTGTGTAGGCTTCAGCCGGTGCTACCATAAGTCGAACTCTCCTGCCGGCAGCGCCAATGTCCTCTTTCCGGCTCGGCATCGACTACCAGCCTCGCGGCGATCAGCATGGCGCTATCGACGCGCTCGTGCGCGGACTGAGAGACGGTGAGCAGCACCAGGTTTTGCTCGGCGTCACCGGCTCCGGCAAAACCTTCACCATGGCGAAGATCATCGAGCGGTTGGGAAGGCCGGCGCTGGTGCTTGCCCATAACAAGACCCTCGCCGCGCAACTGTATCAGGAATTCAAGACGTTTTTTCCTTCGAACGCGGTGGAATATTTTGTCAGCTATTACGATTATTATCAACCCGAGGCATATATTCCCTCTGGTGATGTGTACATCGAAAAAGAAGCCACCATCAACGATGAGCTCGACAAGCTCCGCCTCTCGGCCACGCGCAGCCTCTTCGAGCGCCGGGATTGCGTCATCGTGGCCAGCGTGAGCTGCATATACGGCCTGGGCTCTCCCGAAGCCTACTACGGCATGCTGCTGATGCTCGAAA
>DASQJB010000473.1:0-15919 GCA_035631295.1 Bryobacteraceae bacterium
CTTTATATACTTCTGTAACTTCCTCACCCGCGCCCTGAGCTCGTTGCTTGCCTCCAGCAACTCCGTTTGATCGCGGATCACGTGCGGCGTCATAAACAGCATCAGCTCCGAGCGCTCATGGCTGTAAATCTTTTGTCCGAACAACGCTCCCAAGTAAGGGATTCGGCTGAGCAGCGGAATGCCGGACATGCTGGAGTTGGTGCTCTCGCTGATCTCACCGCCGATGGCAATGGTGTCCCCGTCCACGGTCGTGATCTGGGTTTGAACTACTTGCTGGCTGAACGTGGGCGTGAGCGAGTTATTCTGCGGGGTCGAGTTTTCCTGGTTGACGATCAGCGTCACCACGCCGCTGGGATTGATGCGCGCGAAGACCTGAAGTGTGATTCCCGTGCTCACACCCGAAATGTTTTGGATTGTGGATGGGCCGCTAGCCCCGGGGATCACCGTCGAGCCGGTCGAGACCGGAACCTGCGTGCCCACGTTGATCACGGCGGGAATGCTATCGGTGGCGATCAGGCTGGGCTCGGAGAGGACGTGGACATGGCTGCGGTTCTCATTCAAGTTCAAAAAGACAAGAAGCTGTTTGGAGCTTCCGACCAAGGCGCCGGCGGAAAGTTGGAGCGTACCGGGGACGGCGCTGGCGGCGTCGGTCAACTGGCCGAGGAAGCTCGTATCATTCCCGTTTCTACGGGTAAAAGCCGCCGAGACGCCGCTACTGAATTGGTCGGTCAAGTCGATGGAGTAGATTCTGGCCTCCAGCAGAATTTGGCGCGGTGGAACGTCCAGATCCTGGAGAACTTTCTGGATGCTTTGGTAGCGCTGCGCGTCGGACTGAACAATGAGGTCGTTGGCGAGCGGATTGGCGACGATGCGCGGCGGAATTTCCGGCGCTGCTCCCACAGCTGCGCCCGGCACGGCTGAGCCTCCCGCTCCAGGCTGTGCAGCTTGTCCCCCCGACGCTGGTGGCGAGCTCACCAGCGGGGCCTGCGCCGAAAATCCGCCGAACGCCGGATAGCCGTAGCTAGAACCGCCGCCGCCCGGCATGCCGTTTCCGCAAGCCCCCGCGCCGCCGAATCCGTTCATGAAGCTGTTGGGCGCGCCATACGTGCCGCCCCCTCCGTAGGCTCCTCCGAAGCCGCCGCCATTGAACGCCCCCAACCCGCCGCCACCATACGCGCCTCCATAACCGCCGTTGCCATTTGCGTAGGGATTCGAGTAGGGCGCGCCGTAGGCATAGGGCGTTCCATAGCCCGGCTGCGGAGCGGCGGAGCCATAGCCGTAAGGCCCATACACTCCTCCCGCGCCGAACAAGTTATTCAGCGCCATCGCCAGGCAGTCCGCGCGGCCGTACTTCACGTGGTAGACAAAATTCTCAATGCCCCCCGCATTCACCGTCACCGGAATATCCAGCTTTTGGATCCACTGCGCCACGGTGTCGAACACGCCGGGATTCGGCGCCACCGCGATCAACGTGCTGATCTTGTCGATCGGCAGAAATTTCACCGTCGCAGCTTTCGGATCCAATGAGATCGATTCGAGAATCGCCTGGAGGCTTTTTTCCATATCCGAAGGCCGGGAGTTCTTAAGCTCGAACAACCGCACCCTCTGATTGGCGAAGGTGTCGCTATCGAACATGGAGATCAGATCCATCAGCCGCTTCATGTTGCGGCGGCTGTCCAGCACGAACAGCAGATTCGCTGGGGGGTAGGGCAGCATGACCGCGTTGTCGCCCGTGAACGGGTCGAGCACCTTTGTCAGCTCCCCCACCGTCACGTATTTGAGAAAAATCAAATTGAGGATGCTCTGTTCGTCTTCCGGAATGTCCTTCGCCTCCAGCCGCTGGAACGGAATGGCCTGCTTCAAAAGGTCCTTCATGGGGACGATGCGATACAGGTCGCCCTCTTGCGCTAGCCCGAATCCGTTGATGCGCAGAATCATTTCGAGCAGATTGCGCGCATCCAGATTGCGAAGTTCACCGTAGGTGTTGATGGTGACGTTGCCACCGAGCTTGGGATCGGGAACGATGTTGATTTTCAGAGCCTGCGCGAGCTGATTGACCACTTCGCGCAGCGAGCCATTCGGGATATTGATATTGCCGACAGGAACCGGCGGCGGCTGCTGCGTCACGCTCTGTTGCTGCGGGGGGGCCGGCTGCGGCGCCGGCGGCTGTTGCGGCGCCTGCGCCAAGGCCAACCCGCCGAAAAGAAGTAGAGCGGTGGAGCAGGCTTTAGCCTGCAACGGAGGCTTCAGCCTCCGCCACCTTGAGCGGGGACTTAAGTCCTCGTTGCAGGCTGAAGCCTGCTCCACCCTCCCGACCTGTTTCGTCAGTCTTTTCATTTATTCTTTTCCCAGAAGCATTGCGGTCCCATCGGACTCTGCGAGATTTTCTTTGTATAGCCCTCGGCGACGGTGCCCGCGGGCGAACTATCGCCCATAATGCAGGCGCGGAAGCCGGCGCCCATATCGTTGCCGGGCGCAGCAGGTTTGGTCGAGAGCGTCGGCTTGGGCGGTTCCGCGGTGATGTTGGTCTTCGGGGCGTCCGCCGGAGGCGCGAAAGTTTGCACCGACGCCGGCGCCTCGGCCGCGGGAGCCGGGGGCTTATCCGTGTCTTTCCCCGTCACCTCCGCCAGCTTGCGCACCACGTTCTTTCCATCCCATTCGAAGGTGATGGAATCTGCATCGAACGCCACCAGTTTGAATTTGCCGACCTCCTCGCCCTTGTGGTAACTCTTCTGCTCGCCGTTCGGCGTGACGCTCAAAAGCACCACCGGCGGGCCTGCGATCGCCATTTGCCCGTAGTACGAAGGCAGCGCCGGCATAGGCGGCGGAGGCGGAGGCGCTGGAGGCGGCGGCACGATCACGTTCGGATTGCGATCCCGCGAAAACAGCATCTGCTGCGCCACTTGATCGTAGTCGGCCGGCTTCACCGGCGCCGGCAGAGGAGGCGCAGGCGGCGCGATGATTGCGCGTATGTTCGGCGCCTGCGACAAAAACGCGCGTTCCTGCGTTTCTCCCGCGAGCCAAATCAGCCGCAATCGCCAGCCCAGCAAGCCGGCCAGCGCCACAAGCGCCAGGTTCAATAACCAGATCTTCCGGTTCGCCATGGTTCGCCTTTTAGGTTAGGAACTTCCCTTCTTGTCCCCAACCAGCTTGCGCGCGATTACTCCCGCGACGCCGATCCGCACGCCGATGATCTTGTCTTTGGAATCGTTGGGCGCGGTGATCCGCAGGTCCGTGACAGCGATCAACTCGGGTTGCGCCGCGATTGCGGCCAAGAGATTCACGAGCTGCTCAATGTGGCAGTCCACCTGAACCGCCGCGGCCACCGTTCCGTAAGAATCGCCCAAAGGCCCGATGGCGCCGAGCTCCGTCGATTTCACCTCGATGGATTCCCCACCGCAGAGCTTCCGCAATACCTCCAACAAGTGCGCACGCGCCTCCGGAGCCGTGCCGGCCTGGATGAGTCCGCCTTCCCGCTTTGCCAGCTCCGACGAAACGCCCTTGAGAACTTCTTCCTTCTGCGGAACCAAAGCCGCGAGGTCGCGTAGCTTGCCCAAGCGTTTCTCCGACGCGGTGATGGAATCCACCGAAGAGACCACTTTCGGAGCGCCGCCCGCCGGCCAAAAGTACACGATCCCGAAGACAACCACGGCCCCGCCGAGGAGCGTGAGCGCGCGCCGGTCGCGCGTCTGAAGGGTCATGGCCGCCTCCAAGTGGAGGAGGCTTGAGCCTGCCACCGCTCTAGCCCCGGAGCCGACGGCGGGGACTGAAGTCCCCGTTGCAGGCTAAAGCCTGCTCCACAGAACTTCACGGGCGTGTTCCTTTGCGGTTCGCGCGGATCCGGAACACCCAGCCCGTCGCGGTACGACCCGGCGGCCCTTGGAATTCCGAAGCCTCCAGCAGCGCTGAGCTGTTCAGCACTTTCAATAGCGGCTCGGCTTGGTCAGTTTCACCTCCGATCAATACCTGACGCGGCGAAATTTCCGTCAAGTTCAGCCATGTAGGCGGCGGCAGAACCTTGGTCAGCTCCGCGAGCAGGTCGATATCGGATTTGGACTGGCGGCGGAAATCGTCCAGGAATTCAGTCCGCCGCCGCAGAGCTTCGATCTCTTTATCGAGCTGATTGGACCGGGCCGCCGGCGGATTCACTTGGGCAATCTGCGAATCCAGTTTCTTGAGGTACCGATGGCGATCCCAGGATGGCAGCACCGCGAAAGCGACGGCCAAAAGAACCACGACCACGCCCAACGCGGCCGGAATCGCCCATCGCAACGCGGAGCTCGATACCCTCCGGTCCTCCGGCAGCAGATTCAATGGCAGGCTCAGCCTCGGACACGCCGAGAGCAACGCGGCCGCGAAGGGAAGCGGCGAAGAAGCGTTCAGAAGCTCCGCGAGAGGTTTCGCCTCCAGCGCGGGATCGGCGCGCATCTCAGCCTTCGCGAGCGAGGCCGCCTGTGGCGAGGGCCGCCCGCTTTCATCAGTCGCTGCAGCCTGCTGGTTTTCTTCCGGGGCCGCATCCGGCTGGTCTTCATCGGGTGGCGCAGCCGATCGGTGTTTGTCGTCTGCGTCTTGCGCGAATTCCGCCGAAAACACCGGCTTCGCCGCGCTCTCTCCATAAATCTCGATCCCGCCTGCCGACTCGTCCCATGCCAGCACTTCCGCGGCGGGCCGCTCTCCGAAGAGCCGCAGCGCAGAGTAAATCGCCGCCGCCGAGCAGTCAAACGCCGCCACCTTTACGCCCGCCTCCGAAAACAGCGCCGCGTAGCGATCCACCGGCTCTTTCCGCGCGATCGCCACCAGCACGCTGCCCGTCCGGCCCAGCCGGCTCCAACTGAAGTACACGTCCTCTTCGTTGTAGGGATGCAAGCCGTCCATTTGGAAACGCACGGCGCTTTCCAGATCCTTGTCCGAGACGCCGGGAACCGGCAGGACTCGCACGATGACGTCGTGCCGGGAAAGCAGCACCGCCGCGGGCGCACCTCCAAGCCCGAGCTTCTTCGCAAACGCCACGTATTCCGCGCCCCACTCTCCCGCCGGCCGATGCGCGAAATCCTCAATGACGAGTCCGCCGTCGCCCAAGGCCCCCGCGCCGGATGGCCGCACGCGCACCGCGCAGATGTGCAGCGATTCGGCCCCCTTCGGCCCGGCGATCTGAATGCCCACGCCGCTGCCGAACGCAAGCCACTTCTTGAGACTCATTGGCCTGCGCCTCCAGGGCTCGTGAACCGGGCCTCCGGCCCGGGCGGCGCGACCGCCAGTTGCGACCAGGCGTCGTCGTAGTAGCGCAGCACATGCACGGGCATTTGGAAATACTGCCTCTTGTCGAGCAGCTTCACCGTCGCCGACGCCGAGCGCACGACGTCGGACGGCGCACCCGAGGGCGTTTTCAAGCGCGCCGTGGCGCGCAGCGTCCAGATGTAGTTGCCGCCCACTCCCAGGCGCGCAGAAGATACGCCCAGTTGCCCCACCTCACCGAGGTTCTTGAAGGGCTGCATGGTGCGCCGCTGGATGATCCGCGCCACTCCATCGGGTGGTATTCCCAGAGCTTCCAGCGCCGCTGGGGTCGCTGTGTTCACGTCGATGTTGGCGATGGCGCCCCACACGGTGACGGCATCGCGGAGGCCGCCGCGGGCGTACAGCCGCCCTTCCGCGTCGCCCACAAAATTGCCGTAGTAGAGTTCCGGAGTCACGCCCCGCACCAGCAATAATTCTTCAACCTCTTCAAAAGACGCGTGCCGGGGCGGAAAAGTCGGAGCGTTGGCAAGATTCAGCCCTTGCGCCAAACTGGCCGGCGCCGTGCTCGCTCCGGACGGGCCGGGCGACCGCCACTCCACGATTGCCGCGGCGATATCGCGCGACCGCGCCGGGTCGTCGGTCAGCGCCAGAAGCAAACGATAGAGATCCTCGGGGCTCGCCATATTGATGTTCAGCTTGGAGGATTCCGGAATCATCTCCACCGCCGCCTCGCCGCTCGGATAATGCATGTACATGCGAGGCAGATTCGGCTCCCAGAATCGCGGCGATCCGTCCGGATTGCGATAATCGCCCTCCCACCCCCACATCATCCACTGGATTCCGCGCTCCACCGAGCCGCTAGCCAGATAGGAGCAACGTAAGCCGTCCGCCGATGTGCTTACGCGATCCGTCTGCGAGCGGACGGTGGAGGAAACGGCGAACGCAATCGCCGCCAGCGCCATCGACATCCACAGCACGGTCAGCAGCGCGCTGCCGCGGTCACCTTGGCTCGTCCACATACACCGTTCCCAAATCCCGCGTGATGCGAACCGGAACATTTAGCGTCAACATCGGCAGACGAGTCACCGAAACGTCGATAGGCGCCATCTCGATGCGCACTGCGCCCGGCAGCGTGGGACGGTCCCATCGCGCGACCCAATTGCCGGCCATCATGTTGTCCGCGAAAAACTCGCGATAGCCGATGCGGCAATACTTGAGCTTCCCCGCCGCTTCAGTGGATTCTCCGTCTATGAGAGGAGGATCAGGCGAGCACCGCCCGCTGTAGAGCCTCTCGTTCATCATCAAGCGGACGCCGCCGCCCGAGAGATCGGGCGCGACCACATATTCCACCACTCGCAGATAGCCTCGCGATCCTTCGGCGAGCGAATATGCGCTGACGAATCTCAGCGACTGCTCATCCCCTTTGATCCCTGGGCAGTCGCGCACCAGCGGAACCAAGCCCGAAATCTGCCGCTCCAGCGCCTGCTCCATGCGCATGGTGCGCGTATCGTCCTCCAGCCGCCCGTTCAACTTTTGATACGTCAGCAGGCTGGTGCGCATGGCGAAAAGCAAGCCGGCGACGATTGCCGCCACCAGCGTGATGGCGATCATCAGCTCGACCAACGTGACGCCTCGCTCCGCGCTTGAGAATTTTCCCGGGTAGCCGGCACTTTCCTGTATCAGGGCACGACTTCCAGTCGTGCCGAATAGACGCAACAGGAGACGGGGCTTTAAGGCCCTGCGAACATGTCCAAACCCGCTCGCAACGCCAATCCCCAAAGAATCGCCGACCCGGCCCGTACGTTCTTCGCCACCACAAAGACTAGCGGCGGGAGCCCTTTGTTGCAGTCGGAGCGCAACGCCCTGCTTCTGGTTGACGTCCTCCGTTCCTATGTGGCGGCCGGAAGGTTCCGAATCCACGACTTTGTGATCATGCCGAACCATCTCCACCTGCTGCTCACTGTAGGGCGGGAGATGACGGTCGAAAGAGCGATGCAGTTCATCAAAGGTGGATTCTCCTATCGGTTGAGGAAGGAACACGGCTACCTGGGGGAAGTATGGCAAGGAGGCTTCTCGGAAGTGCGCATCGTAGACCAAGAGAGTTTCTTGCGTCACCGGGAATGCATAGCGGCAAATCCGGTGAAAGCCGGGCTGGCAGAGGGGCCTGAGCAGTATCCTTATTGCTTCACGTATTTGGTAAAGAGAAAGGCAGCGGGGGCTAAAGCCCAGTGATCGCCGCGGCTTAGACGGCGCGACTGAAGTCGTGCCCTGATACAAACCCAGGATCACTTCACTACATCTCCCGGCTGGATTAGACCGCGGCGGAATCCCTCCAGCGTGAAGGCGCGCCGCGCCGGGCCATCTATCCACCAAACCTCCAGCTCCACGCGGTCGATCACCCATTGACCCGGACCGGAGCCTGGCGCAGCCTCGAACGGCGTCACGCGAGCGTTCCAGCCTGCGTTTGGGATGGGCGGCTCCCAATTGCCTGTCAGCGGAACATTGCGCGCAGCGCCACGGTCCACCAGCAGCTCGTTCATCTTCTCTCGCGCCAGCAGCACCGCGCGGTCGTATTGCGTGAGCCTCGACGCGTTGCGCGAGGCCGAAGCCAACCCGCTCAAGACTCCCGCCACGGCGATGCCCATAATCGCCGAGGCCACGAGCACTTCAAGCAGCGTAAATCCGCGCTCTTTCACTTCTCCACCGTCTCCGAATGCGGCAAACCCGTGATTGGATCCACACTGACCCGCCGCTTGCGACCGTCTCTGGTGACTAGTTCAATCGCGATGCGCGGCAGCGTGCCGCCGGGGTAGAGCAGGAACCGCCGCGGCTGATTTTGGCCCTCCGCGTTCACCACCGGCGGCTCAATCGAAGCGATGGCGATCGAATCGGGAAGGCTCATCACCGTGGTGAAGCTCGAATCCGCCGAACGCGCGCCCAGAGCGTCCTCGCCCGGAGAAATACGAAGCTCCACCGCTTGTTGCCGGCGCTCCGCGCGGTCCATCGCCGTATTTAAGAACGACGCCACCTGGCTCGCCGCCGACCGGAGTCGCAGCGAATCCAGCCCCGCTACCGCCGACGGATAGGCCAGCCCAGCCAGCAGAGCCACAATCGTCATCACAATCAGGAGTTCGATGAGCGTGACGCCGCGTTCGCTACTTCGCCGCCCAACTGACGATATCGGCATTGTTCCCTTCTCCGCCGGGCTGGCCGTCCGCGCCGAGCGACATTACGTCCGGCTCATCGCCGTGATCGCCAGGATATTTATAAAGGTACGGACGCCCCCATGGGTCCATCGGGATGTCCTGCGGCAAATACGGGCCGTTCCAGTTCGCGCCATTGTCGGGCTTGGCGCGGAGCGCTTGAAGCCCTTGCTCGGTCGCGGGAAACGCGCCCGTATCGAGTCTGTAAAGCCCAAGCGCCTGCGAGAAATTCGCGATCTGCGCGCGCGCCGCCGTCCGCTTGGCTTCGTCGGCTTTCTTGAACATATTCACCGACACCAAGCCGACAAACAAGCCGATAATCACCACGACCACGAGCATCTCGATGAGCGTGACGCCGGCTTCTGAATTCCGTCTCCTGTATTCTGTCTTCCTCATATATTCACGTCGTTGATGCTCGTGATGGCGAGCAACAGGCTCAAAATCAGCGATCCGATCACAATGCCCATCACCAGGATGATGAGCGGTTCAAACAGCGAAGTAAAGCGCCGGATGGAAGTGCGCGTTTCGCCGTCGTAAATATCGGCCATACGATTAAACATCGCATCCAGCCGTCCGGTTTCCTCCCCGACGCTGAGCAGATGGCTGGCGAGCGGTGGAAACTCCCCGGCCTTGCGCAGAGGCGTAGCGATGCCTTCGCCACGCTTTACTCCCGTCGCCACCGATTCCAGCGACCCCGCGATGCGGCGGTTATTCAAAATTCCGCGAGCAATGCCGATCGATTGCACCAGAGGCACGCTCGAAGCGACCAGCGTCCCCATCGCTCGCGCGAAGCGAGCCGTCTCGGCTTTTCGCAGCGCATCGCCCAAAAGAGGAATCCGCAGCCGCAAGCTGTCCCACCACAATCGGCCGGAAGCGCTATGGATATAGGCGGTGAACGCCGCGATCGCCAGCGCCAGCGAAGCAACGCCGGGAAGCCACCACGTTTGCAGGATGCGGCTCGCCTCCATCATCACCAGAGTCGGCGTGGGAATCTTCATGCGCGGATCGGAAAAAATCTGCGCGAAACGCGGCACCACAAATTCCAGCAGCACCAAGACCGATGAAATGCCCACGCACACCAGCAGCGCAGGATAGATGAGAGAACTGACGATGTAGCCGCGAAGGTCGTCGCGCGTGCGCTCGAATTCGGCTAGCCGCTCGAAGATCGGTTCGAGGGCCCCAGACGCTTCGCCCGCCCGCACCATGTTGACGTACAGCTCGGAGAAATGCGATGGATGCGCCGCGAGGCTGTCTGCGAAGGATTTGCCGCCCTTGAGAATCCGGAGGACATCCTGCACCAGCGACCGGAAGCTGCTTCGCATGGTCAGCTCGCTGACAATAGAAAGCGCGCGGTCCAGCGGAACTCCGGCGTTGAGCAGAGTCGATATCTCCTGCGTGAAAAAGAGAACATCGCGCCGCTTGCCGCGGTCGAACGACGGCAGCCGCAGCTCGATTCCGCCCTTCTTTTGCTCCTGCCCAATGAAGACGGGAATCAGCCCCTGCCGCCGCAGCTCGGCCGCGGCGAGTTTATCGCTCTCGGCGGTCAGTGTGCCCGAGCGGGCTTTACCGTCTGCGGCCACCGCTCGAAAATGGAATGCCGTCGCCATAGTAATTGGAGGGCGGGCTTTAGCCACGCTCAAGCGGCGAGGCTGAAGCCTCGCGCGGGCTCAAGCCCACCCTCCTAAAACTCCTGAGTCACTCTAGTCACTTCCTCCGGCGTCGTGACACCCCGCCGGACTTTCAGCCATCCATCCTCGCGCAAGTTGCGCATGCCGCCTCGGCGCGCGCATGCCGTAATCTTCGTCGCATCTTCGTTATGCATGATCAGCCCGCGCAATTCCTCGCTCATCTCCATGAGTTCGAAAATTCCCAGGCGGCCGTGAAATCCGCTGCCAAAACACCGGCCGCAGCCCGCGCCCCGGTAAACCGGGATCAACTCGCCATCGGGCGTGTGCGCCTCGCCGGCCTCGGTCCGGCACTCTTCGCAAATCATCCGCACCAGCCGCTGCGCCAGCACCGCCACCAGCGAGCTGGTCATCAAATAATTCTCCACGCCCATGTCCGCCAGCCGGGTGATTGCGCTGGGCGCGTCGTTGGTGTGCAGCGTGGAATAAACGAAGTGGCCGGTGAGCGCCGCGCGAATCGCAATATCCGCCGTCTCGCGGTCGCGAATTTCGCCCACCATGATCACATCCGGGTCTTGCCGCACAATGTGCCTCAGCCCTTGCGCGAACGTCAGCCCGATCTGCGGATTCACGTGGATCTGGTTGATTCCGTCCATCTGGTATTCCACCGGATCTTCGATCGTGATGATCTTCTTGTCGCTCTGGTTCACGCGCTTGAGCGCGGAATAAAGCGTAGTGGATTTGCCGCTCCCGGTCGGCCCGGTCACCAGAAAAATGCCGTGCGGAAGAGACGTGTAATATTGCATGCGAGCCAGCATGCGCTGATCGAAGCCGAGCCGCTCCAGATCGTAGAAGTCTCCCGCGGAGCGATCCAAAAGGCGCATCACCACGCTTTCGCCGTACAGCGTAGGCAGAGTGGATACTCGCAAATCCACCTCGCGGCCCAGTGTTTTGATCTTGATGCGGCCGTCCTGCGGCAGACGCCGCTCGGCGATATTGAGCCGGGCCATCAATTTCACGCGGCTGATGATCGCCGCCTTGAACTCGCGCGGCGGCGGATCTTGAGTCGCAAGCACTCCGTCGATCCGGTAGCGAACTCGAAATTCCTTCTCGAAAGGCTCGATGTGAATATCGCTCGCGCGCTTCTCCACCGCCTGGGCCACAATCGCGTTCACCAGCCGGATCACCGGCGCCTCGCTGGCCATGTCGCGAAGATGCTCCAGGTCTTCGGCGTCGGAAACAGCCGCGCCGGCTTCGGCGTCGCTCTTGGCGGACTGCCCGTAGTAGCGGTCAATCGCGTCCAGGATTTCGCGCTCCGGCGCCAGCCCCGGGGTCACCGCTAATCCCGTACAGGACGCAACCGCCGTCCGCGTTTCGAAATCCAGCGGATCGGCCATCGCCAGCGTGACGGTATGATCGTGCTGCGCCACGGGCAGACAGCGGAACTGCCTTAAGAATTTCGGCGCGAGCGCCTCCAGTTCGGGCGAAACTGCCGGCGGCCCTTCGATGGAAAGGAGCGGAATCTCCAACTGCTGGGAGAGCGCCGCCAGCACATCCCGTTGCGCGGCGAATCCCAGATCGATCAGAATTTTGCCGAGCTTATCGCCGCGCTCGCGTTGCAGTTCCAGCGCGCGATCGAGATCCTCCTGCGCAATGATGTGACGTTCGATGAGGATCTCGCCCAGGCGCATGGTTCTAATAACTGACCGCCCACAAAACGGAGCGCGCTCCTTTGCGGGCTAGTGCTCCATCACCCGGATCGCCTCGGCCATCCCGGCGCCATTGGCGCGCTTCACTTCCAGCAACTTCTGCTTTGTCCCTTGGAAAATCATTTCCGCCGGATAGGCCGGCCGGTCCTCCCAGTCGTATCGATCGAGAATAACCTCGATCACCACCTGTTCGTTGGCGGGCAGCGGATCGAAGGACGCGGAAGCGGCCGAGTCCACCAGCGCCTCCTCCAGCGTCTTCTTTAATTGGGGCAGACGATCGTTTTTGGTCTTTATCACGCCGGCCTTGTCCTGCGGCGTCAAGAACGCATGCATCGGCGAAAGCCCCGAAAACGCCAGGCTTATTTCCGCCGTGAAAACAGCCCCGTATCCTTCCAGATACAGCGCGCGCGTGTGGCCCACCACTGCAAAGGGATTGTCGGGCCACATTTTTCCAATGCGGTCGTCGAGGCTGATTTCCATATCGCGCAGCAAGGGCCGCTTAATGCGCGCCGGAGTGACGGCGGTCCCGGCCAAGCCCGCGAAAACAATCAAAAGCGAAGCAACTCGAGTGGAAGTTTTCATTGTCGCACCAACCCTGCCGTGGTCTTATACATATTCATAAATCGCTCATCGTAGAGCAAAAGGATTCTTTCAGTCTGCTCGGCGTGCCGCACTTCTACTTCGGCCACAGCTTTGTTCACCGCCGCGTTGATCTCCGCCTGCACGCGGGCCGGGCTTTCCGCGGGCCGCGCAAAGGCGTGCACCAGGACCGCCGCTGCAATCACGCATGCCGCCGCGAGATTCGGATTCCACAACCTTTGCCACCACCGCGGCTCGAACAACTTGTCCGAGACGAACGCAATCCGCCGCGGGATCTCCTCGTCGCGCAGGGTAGACAGCGCGTTCAGCGCCATGCGGACCGCCGCCAGCTCCTCGCGGCAATCGGCGCACAGCGCGGCGTGAGCTTCAGCTTCCCTTCGCCCCGCCCGGTCCATTTCGCCGAGCGCGTAACCTTTCCAATCGTAAGATGCGCAACTCATCATTCACCTCGCACAGCAATCGGAGACAAAACTGACTTCAGCACGTCCAGCGCGGTGTAGAGCCGCGATTTGACTGTGGAAACCGGACAATCCAGAATCTCCGCCATCTCGTCGAACTTGAACCCCTGATAAACCTTCAGCAGCACGGCCTCCCGCTGATCGTCGCTGAGCCGCTTCAAAGCCCCGTCGACGGCCAGCGACAGCTCCAGCGGGAACATACGTCCCGCTTCGGCCTCGGCGGGCTGTGACTCGAGAGAGGCTTGTCCGTCCCGCGCTTCCGGCCGGTTGCGCCGCAACAAGGAGAAGGCTTCGTTATGCGCAATGCGGAACAACCAGCCGGAAAAACGGGCCGGATCCTCGAGCTTAGGCAGGTTCTGATAGGCTTTCAAGAACGTGTCCTGGCACAAATCCAGCGCGTCTTCCCTTGAGTTCGGGCGATTCGAAACCAGGCGCAGCAGATAGTTGAAGACGCGCTTCTCCCATCGGGACACGAGAAGGTTGTAGCCCTCCACGTCTCCCCGCCTCGCCTTCGCGATCAGGTCGCGATCCTCGACCTCTCGGAAGATCACTGAACTTGCTCCGTTTCTAAAGACGCCGCCTTACGCGGAAAAAGTCGAATGTAAGCGTCTTTTTTCGACTATACCGCCCGAAGCTTTGCCATAATGCCAGTGAGGCGCGTATGAGCACTAAAGTCCTGATGAGCGTCGAAGAATACCTCCATACCAGTTTCGAGCCGGCCGCCGAATATCTGGACGGAGAGGTTGTGGAAAGGAACGCGGGCGAATTCTTCCACTCGGCCGTCCTCGGAACCGTGCTCAGCTTGCTGCATCCGTTCCGCAAGACGCTGGGCATCCGCATCGCACCAGTGATCCACATTAGGATCACCCCAACCCGCTACCGCGTGGCGGACATCGGCGTTTGGCCCGACGAGAGCGCTGGAATGGGATTCCCAACGAAGCCGCCCTTCCTAGCCATCGAAATCCTTGCCCCCGAAGATCGCTGGTGAGAATGGTTTCAAAAGTGGAAGAATATCTGTCAATCGGAGTTCAATGCATATGGATAATCGATCCTCAGGAAAGGGCCGCTTTATACTACTCGCGCCAGCAGCCGCAGGGCACGGCCTATACGATTCTCTGCACGGAAAACCCGAAAATCGAAATCCCCCTGGAAAGCGCCTTCGACCTCGACGCATGAAAAAATGGGCCGTCGCTCTCGCTCTCATCTGCGTCGCGGCTATCGGACTCAACAGCCAGACCACGCCGCAAGCTCCGGCTCCGCAATTCACGCCGGACGGCAAACTTGTCCTACCTAAGGACTACCGCGAATGGATCTTCCTGAGCGCCGGCATCGGAATGACTTACGGCGCGCCGGCACAAGACGGCCGGCAGGATTTTGATGACGCCTTTGTCCATCCGGTGGCTTACCGGGCATTTCTTCAAACCGGCCATTGGCCGGACCACACCATTTTCGTCCTCGAACGGCGCCGGGCCTCCAGCCAGGGCACGGTGAATAAAGGATCGGTGGGCCGTTACCAATCGGATCTAATCGGCATTGGAGCCGAGGTCAAGGATCGCTCCCGCGCTCCGGAAGGAGAATGGGCTTATTTCACCTTCGGAACCAATTCCGATACGGCTCCCGTGCTTCCCAAAACGGCGGCATGCTACGGGTGTCATAGCCAGAACGCAGCCGTGGAAAACACTTTCGTTCAGTTTTATCCGACTCTGCTTCCCGTTGCCCGGGCCAAAGGCACGCTAAACGCGAGCTTCAAAGAATAATTGCCGGCTTACGGCTTCGCCGCCGTTTGCTGCTGCATCCGCGCCATCATCTCCTCCCGCTGTCGCGTTAGATGCGGCGTGATCCCCAGCATCCGTTCCACAAGCATCAGTTGCGCCCGATGATGCATCTCGTGCTCTTTTACTGCCAGGAGCATGTCGAAGCGAACGCGAGAGGGCGGCGTCCCGCCCGGGGGCATGGTCACCGTTCCGCCCAGAAACCCATCTTGAAGGGTTTCCAGCCATTCGGCGAACTGATCCCTCCCCTCGGCTAGCAGCTTCAGGATATCCGCCTTCGAGCGGCCCGACTTCTCGTCCGCCAAGCGCGGCCCAACGAAGCCCATGAAATCGAACCCCGCCATCGTATCGCGCTTCTGCGCGCCAAGGACTTCGTACACAAAGTCCTGTACGTGGCCGATATGGATCAGCATCTCAGCCACGCTTCGCATCTGCGGCGTGGCCCGGAATCCATAGTGCTCCTCGCCAATGTCTTCCGCGATCTGAATCGTATTGTTGCGGACCGTGCGGAACGCGGCCGCAAGTTCTTTTCCGCCGTAATAGTTCATGGAGATTATTGTATCCGGAGCAAAACCCAAGACCAGCCGCCGATGCAGTTTCTGTCGAAATCCGGTCCAATAGACGATGCGAAAACCCAGGTTTCTCTGATATGCTGGCCTATATCCCCAAAAAAAGAGGGTAGATGGCGGCGTATCTTCTTTGCGTGGTAGTCGCCTTTTCCGTGGTGGTGTCGCGTCCCTCAACTTCCACCCGCGCCGGAGCCGCCCGAGTCCGGCTGGTGGCGATCCGCGGAGTTCACTGTCTTGATCGCGAAGGCCCGGAAGCAAATCGCCGCGGGGCGATTACGGGCGCCGCGGAACAAGCCTTTTCTGAGGGATTCGCAAGAGCTCCGGCGCACGACTATAAAATCGCCGCTGCCCGCTACCTTTCCGGCGTCGCGGGCGCGATCCGATTACCAGGGCGCTTTGCAAGCGTGACAGAAGCGCCAAACAGACCTTTGAAGCCACCGGCGATTGGCTCGACCTTGGGGCGACAGACCTAAACATTTCCGCGCTTTACGAGGAGGTTTGGGATCTGGATTCCGCCTTTTCCGAATTCATCGAAACTGCGGCGGATTACGGAATCAAAACCCGCGATTCAAAAATGGATCGCCGAGAGTTTTCTCGCGCATGAATGGATCCGAGCCGCGGATTTAGGCGGCGGCCAAGCGCTGGTGCGCGGGCTGCGGCGGCGTTTACCCAGCCAATTTTGGCCAATTTTGGCACAACTTAGAGCCGAAGAAGCCCGGCTGGAGGCGGGGCTAAAAGTCCCCTGCTC
>DASQJB010000474.1:0-17285 GCA_035631295.1 Bryobacteraceae bacterium
CATGGCGCCCCCCTCCAGGCCGGCGGCCGGTATCCAGAGCGCGCAGGCCAGCGCATTGGCGCCGACCATAAGCGCGTACAACGGCACTTGGATCCGGAAGCGGCGCGCCGACATGATTCCGCTCGTGAACCCGGACGCGACGCACTGAATGCCCGCGGCCAGCATGAGCAGGGTAAAAACGCGGGCTTGCGCCGCGTATTCCGGGCCGTACACGACGGCCAGCAACCTCGCGCCCATCAACTTCGCCACTACCAGGCCCGCGAGTCCCAGGGCAGTGCCGAGCCCCAGCATCGCCAGCAGAAAGGACCGAAACTCCGCGATCCGTTCGCCCGCGTACAGCCTGGACATGCGCGGGATCGAGCAATTGACCAGCGAATCGCTGACCAGCGTGATCGCCACGGTGGCGTACGCGAGCGCGGAAAAAATGCCGAGCTGATGCTCGCCCAACTGGGCATGAATGAAATACCGCGGCATATTGAGATTGATGGAGGCGAGCGTCGTGACAATCCCTAGCGGCAGCGCGGTCCACATCAAATCCCGTTGGCGGCGGAACGCATCCGTTCGCGTGCGCCGATTGAGCAGACCGGACAGGATCGAAATGCCGCCCTGCGCTTTCGGGCGTGGCAAGTAGTCGCGCGGGCGGCAGTCGAAGAACAATAGCGAGCCAAGCGAGACCGCGGCCATGGCGAAGCAGCCCCAAAACAGGCTTCGTGTCAGATAAAAGGTAGAACTAAGCGCGCCGAGCGAAGCGGTTCCGCGCAGGATCATGGACTGGCCGATTTGATCCAGACGATCGTTCAACTGAAATAGGCCGTAATAAATGTCGCTCAACGCCTCCATGCTCTTGGCGGCCGCAACCGCGAGGATCACCGGCATGGCCCGGTTTTCGTGATCCCCCAAGCGGGCGACGATGGCGATCACGGCCATCGCGGCCAGAGTCGTCGCAATGCGAAGACGGCGATACTCGGAAAAGCGGTACAGACGCCGGGCATCGGTGGCTTGCATGGCCCGGAGATGAAGGTTGGCGAACATCAGCACCGGAGTCGCGATGGCGAGCCCGAGCGAGAATTGGCCTACCAGAAAGGAGTTGCCCAATTTCGCGAGCACGACGATCATGCCCCATTGGCAGGCTGCATAGCCAACGTTTCCCGCTAAAGCCCAGGCGAAGTTCGAGCGCAAAGACAAGCTGGGCGCCGCGGTCGGCGCGACTCCGCCGTCGAGCGCAAGAGGCTCGGTCTGCAGCGTTAACGAATCGTTGACGCTCATGCGAGACCGCGACCCTCCACTCCGTAGTAGGACGAGTAGCCGTAAATGCCTGCCCGCGCCGGGTCCCAGCGATTGAGGATCGTTCCCATCACCGGAATTCCGTCCAGCAAGAGGCGCTGCACGGCGGTTTGCGCGGTTCGGGCGTCGGTATAATCGGCCCGCACCACCAGCAGCAATTGCTCGGCGTATCGGGCCAGGATCCTGGCATCCGCAAACTCCAAACAAGGCGGTGCGTCCACTAACACGTAATCGAATTCTTGGCGGAAGCGCGGCAACAAGCGCGCCATCCGCGGTGAACTAAGGAGTCCGAAGATGTTCTCGGTGCATGCGCCGCTGGGCAACAAATATAGGTGAGGGACCGAAGTCTTTCTCACCAGCACATCCAACTCGAGTTCTTCGATGGCGTTCTTTTCGCCCAGCAAGTCGCTCAAACCCCAACTGTTGGGTTGATCGAAAACCTTGTGCAGCCTGGAAGAGCGCATATCCCCGTCGATCAACAACACTCGATTGCTGATTTCGGCGAGCGCGATTCCCAGATTGCTCACCACGGTGGTCTTTCCTTCCTGCGGGCGCGAGCTTGTAACCACGAAGAGTCGTGGGTGGCTCCCATTTTGCCCGGCGGAGAGGATCGAGGTGAGCGTGGCGCGAAACGATTCCGACACGCCGGAAAAGCGCTGCTCCAGGGACGCGCGCTCGACCGGCAGATCATCGTGGCGCTCGTTCCACGGCCCGCCGGGGATTCGGTTCGAGGCCTTGGGAATCGCGCCGAGCTCGGGAAGCGTCAAATACATGCTCGCTTCCCCTGGCGTTCTTACGATGGCGTTGCCTTGTTCCCGCAGCATCACGATGCCGATGCCGAGCAACAAGCCGCCGAACGTCCCGATCGCCAGATTGAGAGGGAGATTCGGCTTATAGGGCCGTTGCGGGGGTTGGGCGGGACTCACCACCCTTATCCCGGATTGCGCGGCGGCGCTCGCAACGCCGGCCGCGGCGGCTTTCTCCGCCATGGCTTCGTAGACCCGACGGCCGGCGTCCGCTTCGCGCCTGAGCCGTTCGTAGACCGCGCCGGAGATGGGGCCAAAGTCCCGTAACTCCGCCTCGGATTGAAGCAGCTTGCGATTCATATCGCGGAGCTGCCCGAGCAGCGTATCGCGAGTCTGCTCCGCGGCAAGCCGCCGCGCCTCAACGCTCTGCGCGATCAACGCGCCGGCCAACGTGTTCGCGATGGCGGCGGCGAGTTGCGGGTCGCGCGCCGAAGCCCCAATCTGGATCACCCGGCTGGTGCGGGTGGAGACGATGTTGAGATCGTCCTTAAGCGCCTCGACGGCGTTCGCCGTGGCGTTCGATGGCGCCGGCTTCAAGCCAACCACGCGCCGCAACTTGTTCCACAATGCGGAATAGCCTTGGAACTCGTCGCGGTCTTCCAGTCTCAGTTTCCGGACTACTTTTTCTAGCAGAGTGTCCTGCTGGAGCAGATCCGCCTGCGTTTGTACATTGACGACGGTCCCATCGGTGCTAGCGCCGTCCGTGGGATAAACGTCTCGCAAATTGAGAAAATTGTCGTTGACGGGCTGTATCTCCACCGAGGCTTGGGATCGGTATACGCGGGGCTGAATCATGCTGACGAGAGCCGCCGCGACAATGCCAAGTCCGGTGATCCACGCCAAAGTGGTCTTCGAGCGGTACAACGTGCGCGCGCATTCCACGAGACTCCAGTCGCCGGAAGGCGTGAAATCTCCGCGCGGAATGCGCCGCTCCGAATTCGTAACGAGGGATTCCGGGGGGGGATGGGTAGTCACTGTGCACGCTCCAACTGGAAGCCTTGATGCCGGCTGGGACCCCTGGATGCAAATCTGGCCGTTGCAGCACCTCGGCGCACAGCGGCCGAGGTTCGGTGAAACGCTAACATACTTTGGCGGCCGATCTTCAGCCTGCCCGTGGGGGCGGGATCGAGCGTACGGACGGATTAAGGGCTGAGTTATTGAGAAGCGCCTCATCCGGAAGCTGGCGCGAACGCCAAAAAAAAGAGGCACGCTTTAGCGAGCCATCATCTCCAATACCGAATTTGGTAGTGCCAATGAATACGACGGTATGCGAAGCGGAGCTCGATGAGGCCTCGTCCAACGAAAGCCCCGCGCAACTTTGGGAGGCCCTGGAAAGGTTGAGCGTCGAATCGAGTCTGATCGAGAAGTTTATCGTCGAGCCAGGCGCCAGAGTGGATCTGGGCCGAATTGATCCCACTTACTGCGCCCAGATGGAGTCCTATGAGGCCGTACAGGAAGAGATGCGCTGCTACGCGGGCAAGCTTGATCGTCTGCAGTACCTGATGCACGCCGAAAGAAAGCGCTCGCTGTTAATCGTGCTTCAGGGACTGGACGCGTGTGGCAAGGACGGCGTTGCCCGGCACATCCTTACGAGCATGAATCCCGCCGGCTGCCGAGTGGTGGGATTCCGTCAGCCGAGTCGCGAGGAGCTGCGGCACGACTTCCTGTGGCGCGTGCATCCCCACGTCCCCGGCAAGGGCGAAATTGTGGTGTTCAACCGATCTCACTATGAGGATGTTCTCGTAGTTCGGGTCCATGAGTTGGCGCCCACGAGCGTCTGGTCGAAACGGTATGACCAGATAAACGAATTCGAAAGGTTTCTGGCGTTGGATAACAACACCACGATTCTCAAGTTCCTCCTCTATATTTCCAAGGAGGAACAGTTGGCGCGCTTTAAGCGCCGGCTCGACGACCCCACCCGGCGCTGGAAAATCAGCGAATCCGACTATCAAGAGCGCAAATATTGGGACCAATATATGGAAGCGTTCGAGGACATGCTGGCGAAGACCAGTAGCCGCCACGCGCCATGGTTCGTCATTCCGGCGAACCACAAATGGTTCCGCGATCTGGCGGTCTCCCAGATCGTCGCGCGCACGCTGGAGAATCTGGATATGGAGGCGCCGGAGCCTACCGTGGATATCGTCCGCATTCGCGGACAGTACCACGCCGCGGAAGCGGAAGGACAAGCGGCATAGCAATGCCTGAGACGGTTCTCCGGGCGCGCATGACGCAGATGCAACTCGATGTGGTGGAGCATGCGCTCCGGTGCTTGACGGACGTTTCTGCCTGTGGCTGGGACTCGATCCCGGCGGAGTTGCACCCGTATTTCGCGAAATACATGGATCGCGACGTCTGGACCGGCCAGTCCGATTTGAAGAGCCTGCGAGAAGCCGCTTTGCTGATTATCCGCGACGCCATCACGCAATCGGGCGAATTCGCGAGCGACGCGCCGCCGGAATACTGACCGTCAACACGGCAAATCTCAAATATTTGAGGCCCCCCCACGCGCCGGTCATCCACGATATTGACAACGGCCTGAAGGAGGCGGCATGCGCTGGACGCCGGGAGGAACAAGCGGAGACATAGAAGATCGCCGCGGTATGGGCGGATTGCGACCCATGCATATCGGCTGGGGCGGGTTGCTTTTGCTGCTGTTGCTGAGCCTCATCTTCAAGCAGGATTTCGTTTCGATGTTTACCGGCGGCGCCGGTGTTGGACCTGCCGTGGGGCCCTCCTCCCCCACCGCCGAGACCCCGGCGGAGGCGAATCTGGTCCAGTTTGTGTCTTTCGTGCTCGACGATACGCAGCAAACTTGGGACAAGCTTCTGCCCGAGCAGGCCGGCACGCCCTACCGCCACGCCAAGCTGGTTCTGTTCCGCGACTTCACGCAATCGGCCTGCGGCGTGGCCCAATCTGCCACCGGACCTTTTTATTGTCCGGCGGATGAAAAAGTCTATATCGACCTCGGCTTTTACGACGAACTGAAAGACCGGTTCGGAGCCCCCGGCGAGTTCGCCCAGGCCTACGTGCTATCGCATGAGATCGGCCATCACGTCCAAAAGATTCTGGGCATCGCGGGAAAAGTGCAGAGGTTGCAGCAGCAGAGCCCGGCGCAGGCGAATCCGCTTTCGGTCCGCATGGAGCTGCAGGCGGATTGTCTGGCCGGTGTTTGGGCGCATAGCACGGCGCAGCGCAATCTCATCGACAAGAGCGATATAGAGGCTGGGATTCAGGCGGCCGGGGCCGTGGGCGACGATCGCTTGCAAAAGATGGCGAGGGGGAGCGTGAGCCCGGAGTCGTTTACCCACGGAACTTCCGCGCAGCGAGTGGCGTGGTTCGAGCGCGGGCTCGATTCTGGACAAATCTCGACGTGCAACACGTTTGCCGAGCAATGACGAACTGCGACGCTCGTACTACTAGACCGCAACGATTTTCGTGGCGCACGCACTCTTGCGTGCCGCGTCGAGACTCGTCTCGACGCCTGCCAGAGTTTTCGCCACTGCCAGACCTCGACACGAGTGCGGCTCCCCTGCTCTGTGGAGCGGGCAATCTTGCCCGCAGCCGCCCTTCAGGCGCCTCCCGGGACTCCCACCCGAGCCGGCTAAAAAGCCGGCCACGGCCAGAATTGGCCACCCCACAAAATCGTCCCCAGTCGTCCCTTTGCAGAGAAATTAAAGCGCCTCGAAGCGGTGCCCATCTGCCATAGCGATGTCTGTCTGCATCCCACTGCTAGCGCCCGCTCCCACGCCGGTTCCGGAGAAGCTGCAGGAGCCGCCCGGCGCCGTCCTGGCGCGGTTCTTCGAGCTGAGAGGCCGCCGTATCGTCAAAGCGTGCGGCGCACTGTGGTACTCGGCGCCAGGCCGCTTCCTGATGAGCCTGCCCTATCAGACAATGATCGACCCGGACCCCTCAGAGCTGACCGGCACGATCCGCGAGGTCCGCGCCGCCGGCGCTCGATTTCCCTCCCTACGGTGGGATGGACTCGAGAGCGGCATGTACGTGATCCGGCGCCGGAAGTACGAATTCGCATCGGTCCACGTCAAGCACCGCCCTCGCGTCCGCCGCGGCCAACAATCCTTTGAAATCAGGCTCGCCGAAAAATCCGAGCTTCTGGAACAAGGCTGTGCGCTCAATCTAAGCACCATGGCGCGGCAGGACCGCTACGACAGCGAGTTCGGCGAGCCGCGGGGGTGGCAAAGACTCGTGGAAGCCGGCTTCGCCTGCCCCGGCGTCTCCTTCCCTGCCGCTTTTGTGGGATCGCGGTTGGCTGCCTTCATGGTCACGTGCCGCGATGGCGACTGGCTGCACATCCTCCACCAGATGTCGCGCCAGGAAGACCTGCCTAACTTCCCGAATCATGTGCTGACGTACACAGTCACGGCGCAGGCGCTGGCGGATAAGGCTGTGGAAGCCGTCTGTTATGGCTATGTGCCGCTGTTCGCCGCGGACGGCCTGCACGAATACAAGCTGCGGTTCGGATACGAATTGGTTCCCCACCGGTCCGCCATTCAGCTTCATCCGCTGCTCGATACAGTGCTGGACGGCCCGGTCGCCCGCTCCGTGCTGCGCGCGGCGCGGCGGCTGCGCCGGCAAGACCAAACGCTGGAGACTCTTCAGACCGTGTTGGAGGGCGCCCGCTGCTCCGGCCGGCCCTAAAACCATGGCGCTTTCCCGCTTTTATTCAATCCCGCGCTTCGGACTTCCCTATACGCCCGCGGACTTCGCCTCCGCGCTTGCCGCGACGTTTCGTGGCGTCCCGGAGGCCGAGGGGTTCGAACTGCTCGGCGATAGCCCAAAATTCTGGACGCGGAGCGGCCGCCAGGCCCTCCGCCTGCTGCTAGGCGCGCTCGATCTGAAACCAGGATCCGGCGTGGCTCTTCCCTTGTTCACCGACCCTTCCCTGGTCGGCGCGATCGCCGCCGCCGGTCATAGACCCGTGTTCATCGATATCGAAGAGCGATTCTTGACGATCGATCCGCAATCTCTCGATGCGGCGCGTGGGACCTTTTCCGCGGTGGTGATCGTACATCTGTTCGGCCAGATGGCGGATGTGCCGGCCCTTCTCGCGGCCGCCGGGGACGCCGCGATTATCGAAGACACGGCCCACGCGCCTTTGAGCTTCCTAGACGGCCGCATGGCCGGGCGATTCGGTGCGGCTAGTTTCTACAGCTTTGCCTCAACGAAGTACTGGCCCGCCGGCGGGGGCGGGCTGGCCATCGTGCACGACTCCGCGGCGGCGCGCAAGATGGCCCGCGCCGTGGAGTCTCTGTCCCCGCCTTCTCGCTGGGAGGAGCTGCGCAATCTGACTCTTCAAGCGGCGAAAGCAGCCGTGTTTCAGCGTCCGCTCTACGGGATCTTCGGAAGGCCGATGCGCCGCTGGGCTGAAGACTGGGCGCTGCTGGAGCCTAGCCTGGACCTGAACGCGATCCAGCCTTCCTACGCCGCCGCCGCATGCCGGCAGGCTCTCCGGCTCCCGGAGCGGGTGGAGCGGCAACGCGCCAATAGCCTGCGGCTGCTCGCGCGGCTCGGGTGCGCCGAAGACGTGGTTCTGCCGCGTGAGCGTCCCCGCGCCCGCTACAACTATCATATTTTTCCCGTGCTGCTTCGAGACGGCGCAGAGCGTAGCGGAGTTCGGGACCGCATGTGGAGCCGGTTCGTCGACACGTCGATGATCTACTCCCAGGCCATCGAAGAGTGCCGGCGGTACGGATATCGCGGAGGATGTCCGGTCGCAGAATCCGTAGCGGAACGCCTGATCACTCTGCCGAACCACGCTGCTCTCACTGGCCGGGACATCGACATCGTGGCGGAAGTTTTTCTTGCTGGCCTCCAGGCCAGCCGGAGAGCGGCCGCTTATTTCGGGCGAGCTTCTGAAACAGCCGGGGACGCTTTGAATTATGCATCGGATTCATGAAATACCTATCGTTTTTCTGGCGTTCCTACTCGGATTCCCCACTGCCGGAATCGGGGCCAAGACCCCCAAGGTGGCCGAGCCTCCGGCCGGACCTCCGGTGTTGTGGCGCGAGCCTGCGGACATCGCCTCCCGCGATCTGTATTATGGTCCCGGGGGCAAAGCGCACGAACCCCACGGGACGTTCACCTTCGAAAAAGAGGACATGCAGGGCTACAGCCCGAAGTTCGACGTCGTAGATGAGAACGGCGTGAAGTGGCGGGTGAAGTTGGGCGAAGAGGCGCGCCCCGAGACCGCCGCATCGCGGCTGGTGTGGGCGGTGGGGTATTTCGCGAACGAGGATTACTTCATGCCGGTGATGCACCTGAAAAGCACGCCGCGGTTGCGCCGGGGAAGGGAGTTCCTTTCGCCGGATGGCACGGTGCGGAACGCGCGGCTGAAAAGGCGCTCGGAAGATGAAAAGAAAATCGGCAACTGGAAATGGGACAACAACCCCTTCAAGGGAACACGAGAATGGAACGGCCTGCGGGTGATGATGGCCCTGATCGGCAACTGGGACCTCAAGAACGCCAACAACTCCATCTATCAGGTGAAAGGCGACCATCCGGAGCAACACTACGCCGTGAGCGACCTGGGAGGAAGTTTGGGGTCGCCTAATGTTAACTACGGGGAACGCGGCGACGTAAAGGCGTATACCCGGTCGAAATGGATTGGCAATACTTCGCCCCAGTTTGTGAGCTTCCGCCTCATGGATCGGTTGTCGGGAGATCGCTGGGTCATACAGAACATTCCCATCGCGGACGCGAAGTGGATCGGGCGCCTGCTCGCGCAGCTTTCGCCTGCCCAGATCGGCGACGCCTTTCGCGCCGCCGGTTTTTCCCCCGCCGAAGTAGACGGATTCACGGAAGCGGTGCGGCGCCGTATCGCCGATCTGCAAACTCTCCATTAACACGGCGCTAACACGTTTTTTTTACGGCGCGAGCCCCGCTCATTGCATCGAAATCGATGGACAAGCTGGGAATGTAACCACTTGCCGCTGTACACGGCTAAAGGCGGGAGTTACGTGAATGGGGCTTTGGAGGGGACGCGTTTCCCGGTGCGTTTTTATTGCCCTCTGCGCGGCCGCCGGCGTCTGGGCCCAACAGAAAACCTTGACCTGGGCCGCAGCCAAGGCCGAATTGCTGGGATCCAATCCCGCGCTTCGCGCTGGCCAGATCGGCGTCCAGGAGGCGCGCGCCGACGAGATCACTGCGTTTCTCCGCCCGAATCCGGATCTCACACTCGGCGTCGACCAGCTTAATCCCTTCACCGCGAATCCATACCGGCCGTTTACGTTCGCGCTCCCCTTCGCCGACGCGAGCTATCTCATCGAGCGGCGCCATAAGCGCGACTTGCGGCTGGAGAGCGCGAAAAAAAACACGGAAATCGCAACTTCGCAGCTCGCCGATCAGCAACGGGACTTGCTGTTCGACCTGCGCGGCGCTTTTGTACAAGTGTTGCAGCAAAAAGCCGTGCTGGCGGTCACGCGGGAGAGCCTGGGCTATTACGACCGCGTGCTCGAATTGAGCCGCGACCGCTTTAAGGCTGGCGACATCGCCGAGATAGATCTGGACCGCCTGGAGCTTCAGCGGGCGCAGTACGAATCCGACGTGGAGACCGCTTCGGTCAATCTGCGCACGGCGAAAATCCAGCTTCGAGCGTTGCTGAACGATCGCACCCCCGTGGACCGGCTGGATGTCGACGGGCGCTTCGAGTACACCGAAATTGCGACCCCCGTCGAGGAGTATCGCCAAATGGCATACGATAGCCGGCCCGATCTCCGTGCCGCCGCGCAGGCCGTCAGCAAAGCCCAAACGGATTACCGCCTGGCCGTGGCCAACGGCTCCACGGATCCGGTCCTCGGAGTAAATGTGGCCAGGGACCCCCCGGATCTTCCGGTCTTCTTCGGCGTCAACGTCACCATCCCGCTGCGCATCTTCGACCGCAATCAGGGCGAAAAAGCCCGAACAAAACTCGATATCGCGCGTAACCAGCGCCTGGAAGAGGCGGCGCGCTTGCAGGTGGCCAGCGATGTCGACTCCGCTTACGCCACTCTCCAGACCGCGCTGGCGTTACTGCGGCCTTACAAAATTCGATATCTGCCGCAAGCAGTCCGCGTCCGGGAGACCGTCACGTTCTCCTACCAGCATGGCGGAGCGTCGCTGCTCGATTTCATACAAGCTCAACAAGATTACCGCGGCATTCAACTCAGTTACCTGAACCTGGTGGCGTCGTATCTGAACGCCGCCAATCAGTTGAATCTTGCCGTGGGCCGGGAGGTGATCCAATGAAACGGAATACGATTCTCGCGGCCGCTTTAGCCGCCGCCTATTCGCTCACGGGTTGTAACTGGTCGAAGGGGCAGAGCAGCTCCCAAGCCGAGGATCCGCCCGAACCCCAAGTGGAGCAGGCGCCGGATGGCGAATCCATCACGGTGGAGCACCCCGACCTATTCGCTTTGGCCGCTGTCTCGGCGCATGCGGTGGTCCCGTCGTTAAGCGTCACCGGCGTGGTTGCCGCTGACGTTTCGCGCAACGTGCCGGTGAACTCGCTGGCGTCGGGGCGCGCAATCGAAGTTCACGCGCGGCTAGGGGACCGCGTCACGAAGGGCCAGTTGCTGATGAGGATTCAGAGCTCCGACATCTCCAGCGCCTTCTCGGACTACGGAAAGGCAGCGGCGGATGAGAGGTTGACCAGCGCTGCGCTCGGACGCGCCAAGCTTCTTTTCAGCAAGGGCGCCGTCGCGCAGAAAGACCTGGAAGTCGCCGATGATGCGGAAGCCGACGCCAGGGCCGGGCTTCAAGCTGCCGTGGACCGCCTCAAAGTGCTCGGAGCCGACCTCGCTCACCCCTCTCCTGTTGTCGACATTCTGGCTCCGGTCTCCGGCGTCATCATCGAGCAGAACGTCACCGCCGCCGCCGGCGTCAAGAGTCTCGACGACGCGCCCAACCTGTTTACGATCGCCGACCTCTCGCATGTCTGGATCCTCTGCGATGTACACGAAAACGACCTCCCCAGAGTGCATCTGAACGATCTGGCCGATGTCCGGCTGAACGCTTATCCCGACAAAGTGTTTCAGGGCCGCGTCAGCGATATCGGCGCCATCCTCGACCCCAACATCCGCACGGCCAAGGCTCGCATTGAGCTGGACAATCCGGGCGCCGCCGGAGGCGCCAGCGAACAATTGATGCGCCTGGGGATGTTCGTGCAGGCTACTTTCCACGACCAGCAGAAGCACATGAGCGTCCTGGCGCCCGCCTCGGCGATTTTGCACCTTCACGACCGGGATTGGGTCTACGTTCCCAAAGGCCCCAACGCCTTTCGCCGCGTCGAGGTGCACAGCTTCGGAACGGCCGGCGGCGGCCAACAAGTGCTTGTCTCGGGACTTCGGCCCGGTCAGCGCGTAGTCGCCAACGCCCTGCTCTTGCAGAAGGCGTCGGAGCAGAGGGAATGAGGCGCCGTGGCACAGGCTTCAGCCTGTGAATCTATCGAGAACAATATGATCCGCAAACTTGTCGATTTCGCCCTCAATAACCGGCTCCTAGTTCTGGCGGCGGCTGTCTTGCTGGCGGTTCTGGGCTTCGTCTCGTTTCACAACCTGCCTATCGAAGCCTATCCCGACGTAGCCAGCAACTACGTCGACATCATCACGCAGTGGCCCGGCCGCGCCGCCGAAGAGGTGGAACAACAAGTCACCATTCCTCTCGAGATCGCCGTCAACGGCCTCCCCCACCTCCAACACCTTCGCTCGATCTCGATCTTCGGCCTGTCCGACGTCAGTCTGGTCTTCGACGATTCCTCCAATAATGACTGGAACCGGCAAAAGACGGCGGAGCGCATCGCGCGCGCGGAATTGCCGCCAGGGCTGGCGCCGCAGATCGGAGCCGACTTCAGTCCCGTGGGCGAGATCTTCTTTTATACGCTGCGCGGCGTCAGTCCCCAATACGACGTGATGGAGCTGAAAACGCTCGACGATTGGGTGGTTCACAAGCACCTTTTCTCCGTACCCGACGTCGTGGAGGTGGACGGATTAGGCGGAATCACCCGAGAGTACCAAGTGCGAATCGACCCGGACCGGCTTGTGGCTTACGGCCTCAGCCTCAACCAGGTGGAGCAGCAGCTCGCCAACAACAACAACAATGCGGGCGGCAGTTTCGTGGAGTCCGGACAACAGCAGATAAACGTGCGCCTGGTGGGCCTCGTTCAAAACGTCGGCGACATACGCAAGATCGTCGTGAAGACGCAAAGCGGAACGCCAGTGCGAATCAGCGATATCGCCACAGTCGAGCAGGGCACGAAGATCCGGCTTGGCCGTGTGGGAAAGGCCATCCGCCGTGAGGACGGCAAAATCATCGACGACGATGACGTAGTGATGGGCAGTGCGTTTCTTCGGAAGGGCGCGAATGCCGAGCCCACACTCCGTGCCATTCACCAAAAGGTCGCGGAGATCAACGGCCATATCCTGCCGGCCGGCGTTCGGATCGTTCCCTTTCTGGACCGAAGCGACCTCATCCGCTACACCACGAACACGGTCTTGCGCAACCTCGGCAAGGGCTTCTTTCTCGTAGCGTTCATCCTGCTTCTATTCCTCGGAAATGCCCGCAGCGCCCTCATCGTGGCTCTCACCATTCCGTTTGCGCTCTTGTTTGCGTGCATCTTTCTTGATCTGCGGCAGATTCCAGCCAATTTGTTGTCCCTGGGCGCTCTGGATTTCGGGATGGTGGTGGACGGATCGGTGGTGATGGTCGAAAACATTGTTCGCCACTTGAGCCAAGAGCAACCGGCGCGTCCAGTTCGAGCTCGAATCCGCCAGGCCGCTCACGAGGTGCAGAGGCCGGTCTTCTACGCCATCACGATTATCATCACGGCCTATTTGCCCATCTTCACGCTTGAAAAAGTGGAAGGCCGGATCTTCCGGCCCATGGCCTGGACGGTCGCGTTCGCGCTCTTAGGCGCATTGTTTTTTTCCATCCTGGTCGCGCCCGTTTTGTGCTCCCTTCTTTTCCCCAAAGAAATCCGCGCCTGGGAAAACCCCGTCCTCCGCTTACTCACTCAGGGCTACCGCCGCGCGCTGACCTGGACAGTCCGACACCGCTGGGTGATGGCCGGGGTGGCGGCGGTGTCCGTTGCTTCGAGCGTCTGCCTGGTGTACGGCGGACTGATTGGCTCGGAATTTCTGCCGCATCTCGACGAAGGCTCGATCTGGGCCTTCGGCACGATGCCTCCGAGCGTAGGGCCGGACGAGAGTTTCCAATTGATGAAGCGCGCCCGCCTCTCTCTGGCCTCGTTTCCGGAGGTCAAACAGGTGGTCTCGCGATCTGGCCGGCCCGACGATGGCCTGGACCCCGTAGGCTTCGACAACACCGAGTACTTCGTCGATCTCAAACCCAAGGAGCAATGGCGTCCTGCATTCCGCCAGAGCAAAGACGAACTGACCGCCGCGATGGACCGCCAACTGCAAAAGATCCCGGGCGTGCTCTGGCACTTTACGCAGCCGATCGCCGATGAAATGGAAGAAGCCGAGACGGGCGTGAAGGGAGAACTCGCCGTGAAGATCTACGGCGAGGACTTGAAGATCCTGGAGGAGAAGGGCGCGCAAATCGTCGAGGTGATGCGGCGCATACCGGGGATCGAAGACCTCGGGATGCTCAGCGTCAGCGGCCAGCCCAATCTGAACCTCGCTGTGGACCGCGACGCCGCAGCCCGCTTCCAGATCAACGTGGCGGATGTGCAGGACGCCATCCAGACCGCCATCGGCGGCAATGCCGTGGGACAGGTGTTGCAGGGCGAGCAGCGCTACGACCTGGTCGCGCGCTACCTTCCTCGCTATCGCGACACGCGGGAGTCCATCGAAAGAATCCGGCTCCTGGCGCCTTCCGGAGAACGAGTGTCGCTGGCGCAGCTTTGCCGCATCCAAATCGCTGACGGCGCTTCCACCGTGTATCGCGAGGCCAACTCTCGGTATGTGGCCGTGAAGTACAGCGTGCGCGGTCGTGACCTGGGCAGCACAGTCGAGCAGGCGATCCGCGCCGTGAACCGCAAAGTGAAGCTGCCGCCGCGCTACCACCTGGAGTGGGCGGGAGAGTACGAAAGCCAGAAGCGCTCCGAGCGTCGCTTGATGCTGATCGTGCCTCTGACGGTGTCTCTGATTTTCCTTATCATTTATGGCGCCTTCGGCTCGGCGAAATGGG
This sequence comes from Bryobacteraceae bacterium, assembly GCA_035631295.1. Classification (GTDB taxonomy): domain Bacteria; phylum Acidobacteriota; class Terriglobia; order Bryobacterales; family Bryobacteraceae; genus Palsa-187. Next base: position 14,232 of record DASQJB010000474.1, read on the forward strand.
CTTTCCTCCACCTTGTCAATATCGCCGCGGCCCGCGTCGGAGGCCTTCTGGCTCTCTATCTCACAGGGACGTTTTTCAGCGTGTCTTCCGGCGTCGGTTTCCTGGCATTGTTCGGAGCCTCCGTTCAAACCGGCGTCATCATGGTGGATTTCATAAACCAGCTTCGCGCGCACGGGCTGGGCGTGGAGGAAGCGGCCATCGAGGGCGCCGTGCGCAGATTGCGACCCATCATGATGACGATGCTGGTGGCCACGCTGGGCCTGCTGCCCGCCGCCATGTCCCACGCGATTGGATCGGATTCGCAACGCCCCTTCGCCATCGTCATTGTCGGAGGGTTGCTGGTAGACCTTATCATGAGCATCTTCCTGTTACCCACGTTCTACGTCTGGTGGGCGCGTCCCAACGACCCGCTCCCCTCCCCGGCGTAAGGTGGCACAGGCTTCAGCCTATGAGCGCCGGACACCCGGATCCGGCATCTGGGCTACTTCAATCCCATCGCGACCTGCGCTGCTACTCTCGGTTGAGATGATCGAACTCCCTCTCGAATCATCGCGCCGGCTCATCGAGCTCGGCGCCGCCATAGTCGGCCTGGCCCTCCTGGCGCGAATCGCCAGCCGCTGGGGTTTCTCGGCGGCGCCTCTCTATCTGCTGGCCGGCCTCGCGTTCGGCAACGGCGGCCTGGCCCCGCTCAATCTGAGCCATGGTTTCATTCAAAGCGGCGCGGATCTGGGAGTTCTCCTGCTTCTCTTCATGCTGGGACTGGAATTCACGGAGCAAGAAATAACGCAGCATCTTCGCGCTGGACTCCCCGCGGGCCTGGTCGATTTCATTCTCAACTTCCCTCCGGGACTGATCGCCGGCCTGATGCTCCACTGGAAGCCGCTTCCGGCCGTACTGCTTGGCGGAGTGACCTACATTTCTTCCTCCGGAATCGTGGCTAAGGTGCTGGCGGAGCTCGGATGGTTGGCGAATCCGGAGACGCCCACTGTGGTGTCGGTGCTGGTGCTGGAGGATCTGGCGATGGCTGCGTATCTGCCCATCGTTGCGGAGCTTCTTGAAGGCGGCGATACCGCCACCTTGGTCTCCTCGGTAGCGGTCGCGATTACCGCCGTCGCCACGGTGCTTTTTATCGCAGTGAGGTTCGGACGAAAACTCAGCCGCTTAGCCGCGCATCAATCCGATGAAATCATCCTGCTGACCGTGTTCGGGGCCATTCTGCTGGTCGCCGGCGTCGCCCAACGGTTTCACGTATCGGCGGCCATCGGGGCATTCCTGGTCGGCATCGCCGTCTCCGGGCCGATCGTGGAACAATCTCACCGATTGCTCGCCCCGCTTCGCGATCTGTTCGCCGCGATGTTTTTTTTCTTCTTCGGATTGGAGATTGATCCAGCCACGCTGCGCCATGCCCTCCCCTTCGCCGTGACCCTGGGATTGGCGACCGCCCTGACCAAAGTGCTCACCGGATATTGGGCCGCCCGCAAGAGCGCCGTCGATCGCCAAGGACGCATTCGCGCCGGAGCCGCCTTAGTTGCCCGCGGGGAGTTTTCCATCGTGATCGCAGGTTTGGGCGTAGCCACGGAGCCGCAACTCGGTCCTTTGTCGGCAGCATACGTGCTTTTCATGACAATCCTCGGCCCGCTTCTCGCGCGGGCGGCGAAGGGAAGAGCGAAGCCGGCCAAACCCGATGAACTGCGAGAAGCTTGACCCGTGGGGCGTCCGCCGAGCTGGGCCTGGGGAGCTGTAGTATCCTGGAGTTTCTGCCTTTTGCCGCCCGAAGGCTGATGGATCCGGGCGCCAAATTTAACCAACAAGAGAATCGCGAAGAGGAAGAACCATGTACGCAGTAATCGAGACAGGCGGGAAACAGTACCGCGTCGCTCCAGGAGAGACCATTGAAGTGGAAACGCTCGCTGGGGAAGCCGGCGCCGAAATCGAGCTCGGGCGAGTGCTTGCAGTGGTGGACGGCGAGAGCGTGAAGGCCGGCTCGGCCGCCGAGGGCGCGCGCGTGACAGGGACCATTCTGGCGCACGGTCGCGGCGTTAAGACTATTGTCTTTAAGTTCAAGCGCAAGAAGCAATATAAGCGCACCATAGGGCACCGCCAGAACCTGACGCGGGTTCAAATCAAGGAAATTACGGCATAGCCGGAGGACCTATTTATGGCGCATAAGAAAGGTTTAGGAAGCTCAAAAAACGGGCGAGACTCCAATGCTCAGAGGCTCGGCGTGAAGGCATTCGGCGGGCAGTTGGTTCCGGGAGGGTCGATTCTGGTCCGTCAGCGCGGAACCCGCATCAAGCCTGGAGCCAACGTGGGCATCGGCAAAGACGACACGCTCTTCGCCAAAATCTCAGGCGTGATCGAATTCCGCGATCGCGGCCGCCACGGAAAATTCGTCAGCATCCGGGCAGCGGAATAATCCCGGCCGCTCCCTAGCGCACCGCGCCCATCGTGTTCATCGACGACGTCACCATCTCCGTTAAAGCGGGAGACGGCGGCAACGGCTGTCTCGCTTTCCGCCGCGAGAAGTATGTCCCGAGGGGCGGCCCCAGCGGAGGAGATGGGGGCCGTGGCGGCGACGTAGCCCTCGTCGCGAGCCAACATTACAATACCCTCCTGCATTTGCGCTTTAACCCCGAGCATCGCGCCGAGCGCGGACGCCATGGCGAAGGCAGCAACAAGAAAGGCCGCGACGGCGGCTCCGTCCAGGTCCCTGTCCCCGTCGGAACTATCGTCTACGACGCCGAAACGGGCGATTTGCTGCACGATTTCACTAGCCCCGGCGATGCCTTCACCGCCGCCCACGGCGGCCGCGGCGGACGAGGAAACGCGCGCTTCGCCACTTCCACCCATCAAGCCCCCACCGAGCATGAACCCGGACACCCTGGCCAGCAACTCCGTCTGCGCCTGGAGCTAAAGCTGCTCGCCGACGTAGGGCTGGTGGGCTTTCCCAACGCGGGAAAATCGACCCTGATCTCGCGCATCTCCGCGGCCCGCCCCAAGATCGCCGACTACCCTTTCACTACGCTCGAGCCGAATTTAGGCGTCGTAAGTCTG
>DASQJB010000475.1:0-11694 GCA_035631295.1 Bryobacteraceae bacterium
GAACAGCGCTCGATGCGCCGCTGCATCGAAACCTTTCAGAGATCACGATACGCCGGCACTATGATGTGGTCGATTCACTCGAAGCGATTGCGCCGCGCGAGGTCACGCCGCTGAACCCGGCGGACGCGCCTCGCCAGGCCATGCACCTCGAGCAAACGCACGAGCGCTTATCGGCGACCATCCAGTCGGAGCAAAATCTGTGCTATAAGGACCGCATCCGTCTGGTTCGCCGCAGCGCGCACGATCCGTTTCCGACAGAATGATGCATCGACGCGTATTTCTAAAGCAGGCGGTAGCGGCGGGGCTCGGCACCCGGTTCGCTGGCGCCGCTCAGGAACACGATCAGCCTGAATTCCGCACGGCGGACTCGCGTTGGCAGGCGGCTTATGATCGCGCGCTCGCCGTCCTTGCCGCGAATGTCCGAGTGCTCCCGCGCTACGACAAACCAGTGCTGATCGAAGGCGCGAACTACGCGGGCATCTGGCTGGAGTGCGGACCGCATGAGGCGCTGGTATACCGCAAATTCCGGCCTGACATTGCCCGAAACAGCCATGCGATTTTCTTTGCGCTCCAAACACCCGATGGGCAGTTTCCCGCGAACAGCAAAGTATCGGAGACGGGGTTTGGACAAGTTCAGATGGTTGTGCCTATTGCCGCAACCGCGTGGGAGATCGCGCAATCCATCGGCGACGACGAGCTTCTACACGACGCGTATCGCGCGTGTTCCGCCTGGGACGATTGGCTCATGCGCTTTCGCAACACGCGTAGAACGGGACTCATGGAAGGATTCTGCACCTACGACACAGGGCACGACAACAGCCCTCGATGGGCGGGCATTCCTTTGCAGTGTCCGGATAAGGATGCGAAGAAGCATGCGGCCATTGCATCGCTCCCCCGCCTTTGTCCCGACCTCTCGGCGACTGTCTACGGGGGGCGCGTGGCCCTCGCCGGCATGGCCAAGGCATTGGGGAAATCCGCGGAAGCGGATCGCTGGGCAGAGCGAGCCGCCCAAATCCGCCGCCTGATTCTTTCGCGTCTCTACGTGAAAGAAGATGCGGCGTTCTACGATCTGGATGCGGAGAATCGTTTCGTCAGAATCCGGTGCGACATTCTCAGCCGCGTTTGCGGCGAGCACATTCCGGATCAGGCGCTATTTGACGATCTCTGGACGCGTCAGATCCATAATCCGAAGGCATTCTGGACTCGCGTGCCGCTGCCGTCCGTTGCCTTGGACGATCCGATGTTCGTGCGCCCCATTCCGCGCAATTCCTGGGGCGGAGCATCGCAGGCTTTGACTGCGCTGCGAGCTGGGCGCTGGCTCGATCGCTATACGCGTTCGGCTGAATTCGGCGCGATGATGGACCGCTGGTGCGAGGCGATTCAAGCCGACATGGGTTTCCGCCAACAATTGGATCCTTTGAGCGGCGAATTCACCAAACAGGGCGAACCTGACTATTCACCGGCGGCGCTGGTGATGCTCGATTACACCTGGCGTTTGGCTGGCGTACGAGAAGAACGCGAGTCGCTCGAATGGAATGTCCGCCCAGGCCATGCCGCGGCGCAATCGGCGCTGTTCCGAATGCGAACCGATCGGGGCCAGACGGCAGAGATGAAATACGATCGCGGCGGCGCCGAGCTTCGGCTCGCAGGTAAACCGCTCGGCCGAATCGAGTCCGGAACGGCGAGGTTAATTACCGATATGAGCGGCGTACCGCGAGGGTTGGCTAGCATCAGCGAACAACCGCAGACCGTGACGCTGCGTTTGGCGGGACGAGCGTTGCAAAAGGTCGCGCTCAAAGCAAACGCGGGAGTCGAATTTGGCCGCCTATAAACGCAGATGAACGCCGACAAGAAGTGAATTCGCTTGCATGGATCTCTAACCGTCATTACGGCGTCGTGTTCTCGGTCAACTCGAGCATCTAGCCAGCGTGCGCGATATCATCACGGACCTTTTTCATCCGCTTGGAACGACGCATGTGGGTCCGGAAGACGCGCCTGTGGGCGTGCTACGGCGTGCTCATCTCGAATGTCGTCTGCTCGAATTCGGCGTCGCGGATTTCGTCGATCATCGGCGGCATCCCCGAACATCTGCGCACGGCTGTTATACCCGGCACGCCAGGAACATCGAGATGAGCGATGTTCGAGATCTTAGCGATGAAGGAAGATGAGCGGCCGGCTTTCGTCCTAATCAGCGAAAGCTTTGAGGCGGATTCCCAAGCCGCCGGTGAGCACGAGGAATAGGCATGAGCCGAGCCACTCCAATCTAATGCGGAATTAACCGAATCGGCCCCAGCAGTCCCGAAGGTAGGGGCTGGAGATTCGTCATATCTTGCATCTGGAAGCGTTCGCCGAAGCGTGCGTTCAATTCGCGGTAATCCGCCGGCGGACCCTGAGCCAGCCGGTTGATTGCGAGATTCGCTACCATGACTCGCAATGTATTCTTCCCGGGCTGTAGCAGACTGCCTACGGCAATCTCATAAGGAGGGCGCCACACCGAGCCCGCGCGCTTTCCGTCGATGTACACCACCGCAACTTCCCGCACAGGGCCTTCGAGCATCGCGCGCATGCCATTGCCGGAGCGCTGCTCGACCGTCGTCACCGGCGTGCCCTCGCCGAAGTTCAGGTAAACCTCGGCCGCCAGCATTGATTTGTCTATGTCGACCATTCGTTGGTATGCCGCCACGCCCGAAAAATACTTGCGATCCGGCACGTCCGTCCACGACCTGAGCTGCGGTATGGTCATCGGCCGCGAGTCTGGGAACGCCAGCGTCCAGCCGGAGCTGATATCGATGGGCGCGCGAGTCTGGCGAACGTGTGCGCGGACAGGAAGGCGCTCGTCTGAGAAGACCAGGACTCGCGATTCGTACGGCGCAAGGTCGAGCTCTACGCGGCGATCGCCAGCAGGCAGTGCGGCGCCGCTAAACGGATCCCACCATTGCGACCCGCGGTGCGCATCGCGGAACGACGCCGGACCGCGGACCCGATGATTACTCGTGTTTACCAGGAAGTAAATGTCGGCGGAATCGAGCCTCCGATGAACGAAGCCCACATCGCGCGGTAACGTGGCATCCGGCGCCATCGCCCGGCGCAGCGCCTCTCGCAATTGCGAATCGGCCTCAACGTGGCGTCCGCGAGCGTCCTTCGAAGCGAACAACGTGCGCGAAAGCTCCCGAATGCGCATCGTATCGGCTTCTCGTTCGCGAAAGCCCGGAGCGAGCGACGGCGTCCGTTCGACAGCAATGACGATCCCGCCCCGTCGAGCGTAGTCTTCAATCCTCTCGTACGTGGACCATGGAATCCGCTCGATATTCGGAAGAATCAGAATGGGATGCGGCACGCCAACTCGCGCGATCGCTTCATCGTCGATGAAGTCGAAGTTGTACCCGGCATCCAGAATTCTGGGAATGATGCTTGCGCCCAGCAGCTTGCCAATCGCCTGATTGAGCGCCACGTTCCCTAAAGTGAAACTCGCCCACGCATCGTCGGTGGGCAGATACAGGGCTACGTCGTTCGATGGGCGGCCCTGCCGCAACAGGAAACTGACGCGCTGAAGGTAAGCCGCGATATCCGGCATCACGATCCACCAAGGATTATGTTCACTAAAAACGGCCGCCGCATAGAAACTCCACCCGGGCTCACCGGCGGTCTTGGGCGAGTAGGGCCAGCCGTGTCCGATTAGTTGATTGATGCCCTGAAGGAAATGCCGGTCCGCCTCCGCCTTCATGTCCAATGGCGTCGCGCGAAATGCGGGCGAGTTGAGCCATGTCCAGGTTTCGGAAGACGTGACCGGGCGGCCGTACAGGTGGCTGGCGGACGACGCCCAGCGCGTCATCGAGAACCCGCGCCAGTCGGAGCCTTCGCCTTCCGGCAAATCGACCAGCGCGTTGCTCGAAAGCAACGCGGGAGGCGTTCCGTAAGTCTGCGAGCGAAGGCGAGTGTTGTGGCGGTGCGCCCATTCGCGGAGCGGAGCCAGGTAGCGCTCGTCCAGCAACTCGGTCAGCGTGCGCGCCCAGTCATGCCGGATAGCAGCGTCTCCCTCACCGGCCAGTGCCGGTAAATGGGGCGTTAGATCGTATCCGCGCCTCTTCTGGAATTCCTCCATGAAATCAGGCGTCCAATCCGCGCTATACACTTCGAGACTGTCGCTAAAGATCGCCTGCGGAGGAGTGTTCTTCAGCGCATCCAGCATGGGCTCGCCGACCGTTCTTAGATGCGTTTCGAGCGAGGAACGATTGTAATGATCCAGCACGAGACCTTCGGCGCCCACGGCCGCCCGCTTTACGGTTTGCCGCGTGTGGCTCGCAATAAAAGAGAGATCGCCAAAGCGCGCGAGAAGTGTTTCGCTATCGCCTAACTTTGGAGCGCCTGCGCCTCGCTCGACGCGCAGTCTGCCCGCGGCTTTAGCGATCGGGATGTGCGGCCCTCCGTAGGGCCAGCCGCTGCCCAGCGTCAAATCCATACGCAGTCCAAGCTCGCGAGCCTTTCCGCCGGTGAATTGTAGAGCGTCGAGGAATTCCGGAGAGAGATAAGTGAGATTGCCTTCCAAGGTGAGTGGGTAGACGGGCTGGACCTCAAATCCTCCGATGCCGCCTTCCTTCATGAGCCGCATCTCGCGCTCCAGCTCCGGCTTGGTGACTGCCGGGCCGAACCACCACCAGCGCATCATGATCCGCGCATCGCCTGGCGGGTTCTCGAAGGAGCGCTTCAATTCGACCAACGTCGAGGGTTGCGCGAGCGTCAGAGCACCCGTCAGGAAGATCGCCAGCAGAGCTACCATCGCAGGCCTAGAGTAGACCAACGCGGCCGTTCGAACAGCAACGCCAACGCGAGGCGATGCAAGTTCTTGGGCAATGATACTGCGAATCATTTACTTTGTGGCAAGTACTTTGTGGGGAGGCCAACCACGCCGCGAGATTCTTTCACCGCCACGAGGCTGCCATCCGAGGTCTGGATGCGTGCATTTTCGAATTTCCAGTCCTCGGCGTTCTGGATTTCGCCGGCCCGCTGCGCTTGGATTTCGATATTCCGGAACGTCACGTGTTGCAAAGGAGAGTGCGTGTAGGCCGCTACTGAAAATGCCTGAAGTGAACCGGTCGCTTTGAGATTGGAGATCCTCACATTCTTTAAGTGCGGAATTCCCATTTCCCGAGAGACCTCCTGGGCCAGGACCTTATAGTGCTCGGGAACGTTGGAGAGGTCCGCCGGAATCTTCGCGTAGCTGTAGCTCGGATTCCAATTGAAGGTGATGCTGAAGGCCGTGGGCACGCCGCGCATGTCGATATCGTGGATCGCAATGTCTTCTATGGTTCCACCCCGGGTCGCAGCCGACTTGAACAGGATGCCGATGGGAGATGGAGCCAGCACATGAATCCGGTAAGCCTCCACGTGGCGGATGCCCCCCGAGGTTTCGCTCCCAAATGTAATTCCTGCCGCCCCGTCGCGAACCGTGATATCGCGAACCACTACGTTCTCCGTGGGCCGATTCACGCGCAACCCATCGGCATCGCGGCCGGCCTTCATCACCACCGCATCGTCATTGCATTCTATATCGGCGTTCTCAACCAGCACGTCCGAGGAGGAATCCACGCCGATCCCGTCCGTGCTGGGTCCGCGGCCGCCAATGTTGTTGCGAATCGTGACACCGTCGACATGGACCTTGCGCGAGTAACAGATGTGCACAGTCCAGAATCCCGAGCGGCGCAGCGTCAATCCGAGCAGCTCCACGTTATCCGATTTATAGATTTGAATGAGCCTGGGCCTCTGCGCATCGTAATCCGCGGCCCAGCGCAATCCTCTGGGATCGTAGTCCCGGCGCAACTGCCAATACTTGTCCCACCACATTTTTCCGTCGCCATCGATCGCGCCCTCGCCCGAGATGCGGACATTTGATTGTTCGTAGACGTTGATCAGCGCGGCGGGCCAGCGCATCTCGATGCCCGCGACGCGGGTGGGCACGATGGGATAAGCCGACTGATCCTGGATGCCCCGGATCTCGACGCCCTTGTCCAGGCGCAGGTGGGTTCCCGATTTCAGAAATATGGAACCAGTGAGATAAACACCCGGAGCAAACACTACAGTGCCGCCAGCCTTGGCGGCAGCGTCGATGGCGATTTGGATCGCGGCTGTGTTCGCGGTCACGCCGTCGCCCTTCGCGCCGTAGTCGTTGGCGTGAAACTCCGCGGCGCGTGCGGCGCCCGAGGCAAGAAGAACCGCGAGAATGATGGCGGCTTTCTTCATTTCGTATCGACTATAAGCAGTCCCTAAGCCGCGTGTCAAATGTGCGCATGTTTTGGGCCGCAAGGCCTGTCGAAGATGAAGTCGCACGCGTCGCTGTTGGTGAACAGTGGATGCAGCTCGTATCGCAGTCCAATGCCGGGATGAGCAAAGACCACCATGGCGCTCCGGGGGCAGAAAGCGATTCATGTCTTCTCCCTTTGTGGTCGAATCTTATTCGAACGGACGGACGGGGTCAATTCATGATGAGTGAACGCTCCGTTTAGCCTCATCTGATAGTGATTCGAGGTAAGATTGGCGCCGGAGGTTTACGCCATGACTCGCCGTGAAAGCATCGCCGTGCTCGCCGCGGGGCTTGCCAGCGCCGCCGGCCGGATTCCCTCGAATCGCAACGTGAAATGGGGCCTGGGATCGAATCTTTGGAATTACTTTCCCCGCGTCCCCTTCACCGACATTCTCGACGTGATGCGGGACACCGGTTTCATCGGCCTGCGCCTGACCCAGTTTCCACAGATTCTCAAGACTTACGAGATCACCGCCGCGCAGATGGAGAAGGAAGCTTCCAAGCGAGGATGCCAGATCGTTACCATCTCCTTCAACGGGCCCACACACGATCCCGCGAGGCGCTCCGAGGTGGTTGCCGGCGCAAAGGCGGCCATGACGTTCCTCAAGGATTTTGGAGCGAATCATCTGGTTGTGTTTCCGCCGAATCGCAACAACCTGACGGGAGAAGCCTCTTTCAAGGCGATGTGCGAGGGCTTCAACGCCATCGGCGAGGCTGCGCGGGAGATGGGCTTTTACGCCGGTCTCCATAATCACATGGCGGAAATGGTCCAGAATTCGGACGAAATCGACAAATGCATGGCCATGACCGATCCCAAGCTGTTCTATTTCTCTCCGGATACGGCGCACCTCCACCTGGCCGGCTGCGACGTGCCGAAGACGCTCGAAAAGCACCAGCACCGAATCATGCTGGCGGACTACAAGGACGCCCGCCGCCTGCTGGGAGCCGCTCCGGACAGTTTCGATCGCAAAAGCATCGCCGACTTGGGAGACGGAGAGATCGACTTCTCCGCCTGCCATCGCGTGTTGAAGTCCATCGGGTTCAAAGGATGGCTGATCGTAGACCTCGACATCGCCCGTCAAGGACCTCGCGCCAGCTATGAACGCTGCGGCGCCTACGTTACCGAATATCTGGAGAAGGTATATGCGTGAAATTTCGCGTCGGGCGCTTCTGCAGGGCGCCGTGCTGGCGCGGATTGCGCGGGGTGACGGAACCGGCGATCGCATTATCGATCCGCATGTGCACGTGTGGAAACACGATCCTCAGTTTCCATTCGCCGAAGGCGCGCGCGTTCCCGAGCGTGACGCCGCTCCGGAAACGCTGCTCGGGTTGATGAAAGCGAACGGTGTCGCCAAAACGGTGATTATTCAGGTGATTCATTACCGTTACGACAATTCGTATCTGGCGAGCGTACTAAAGCGCTACCCGGACACATTCCTGGGCGTTTGCCGCGTGGATCCTTTGAATCCAGACGCTCCTGATCACCTTTCGGCGCTTGCCGCACAGGGGTTTCGAGGCGTTCGCTTGAGTCCCTCGGGAGACGCATCGGGAGACTGGTTTCGCGGGCCTCTCATGCCGCCGCTGTGGAAGCGGTGCGGGGATCTCAAGATACCGATGACCGTTCTGGCGCCCGTCACGCGAATGCCGGATGTGGCATTGTTGCTCGAACGAATGCCGGAGTTGACCGTGGTCATCGATCATATGGCGGATTGCCCCATCGATCGCCCCGCGGAGCTCGAAAAGTTGATCGCGTTGAGGCGGTATCCGAACGTATTCGTCAAGATCTCCCATACCTGGTCGATTTCGCGTCGGCCGTACCCGTGGCCGGACGCACAGGAATACGTGAAAAGGCTTCATCAGACGTTCGGCCCGCAGCGCCTGATGTGGGCTACCGACTGGCCCATCGTCGAGGATCGCTCTACGTATGCCCGCGCGTTGAGCGTGGTGCGTGACGAGATGGCCTTTCTTAACGCGGACGACAAGCGTTGGATGCTCGCGAAGACCGTTGAGCGAGTCTGGCCATTTCCGGCTTGACGATCTGTCCATGGAGCCGGCGCCTTAACCATTCCCGGAGCATAATGAATCATGCGTTTTTATCCGTTGCTGCTCTGCGCGATGCTTGCGACAGCCCTTCGGGCGCAGCCGGGTCCCTCCGCTGAGCCGCCGCGAACGTGGATCGACCCCGACACGGGCCATCGCGTTGTTCGCCTCACGGACGAGCCGGGCAGCGCCAGCCTCTACTTCAATCAGAATGCGTACACCGCCGACGGCAAGAAGATGGTGTACACCACGCCAGGGGGGATTTCCGTGCTCAATTTGGAAACCCGCGTCTCCAAACCGGTGGTCGCCGGGCGGGTTCGCGTGATCGTTACCGGACGAAAGTCGCAGAATGTTTACTACACGAAGGGCGACGCTGTCTTTTCCGCCGACATCGATACGGGCGCGACGCGCGAGATCGCGAAGCTTCCTCCTCGCGGGTCGGTATCCACGGTGAACGCCGATGAGACGTTGCTTGCGGGGACCTATACCGAACAGGACGCTCCCGCCGTGAACGTCACACAGCCGGACGCGCCGCAGCAACTAGATCAGGCTCCCAATAAAGGACAGATGATGGAGCAACGGCTCGCCGCTCGCATCCCCATGGGCCTCTTCCTTATCGATGTGAAAACCGGCGCTGTGAAAACCATCCACAAGAGCACGGATTGGCTCAATCATCTGGAGTTTTCTCCCACCGATCCCACGCTGCTGATGTTTTGCCACGAAGGACCATGGCACAAAGTGGATCGTCTGTGGACTATCCGCACGGACAGCGGCCAGATCACCAAAATTCACACGCGCACCATGGCGATGGAAATCTGGGGACACGAGTTCTGGAGTCAAGACGGCCAGACTATTTGGTACGATCTGCAAACGCCGCGTGGCGAAGTGTTCTGGCTGGCAGGCTATAACGTGGAAAACGGCGAGCGGATCTGGTATCACCTGGAACGCAACGAGTGGTCGATTCATTTCAATGTCACCAAAGACGGGGCGCTGTTCGCCGGCGACGGCGGCGACCCCGGACAAGTGGCCCATGCGCCGGATGGGCAATGGATCTACCTTTTCCGTCCGGAATCGGTTCCGAATCGCGGCGTGGACGAGAAGAGTTTCGTAAGGCCGGGCGTATTGCGAGCTGAAAGGCTGGTGAATATGTCCAAGCATGAATACCGGCTGGAGCCGAACGTCAGCTTTACACCGGACCAGAACTGGGTCGTGTTCCGGTCGAACATGTTCGGCCCGACGTACATATTCGCTGTAGAAGTCGCGAAGGCGCACTAACTGCGCCGCGCGCCGTTGCCGAACCGCGACAGCAGGGAGCCATAGTCAAACATCGTTCTGATGAACTAAACAGTTCGTTTAGAATTGTTTAGCCTCCTCCGACAAGGTTGCCGATGTATAATTCCCGCCAGTTCAACCTCAGGAGGCGGTCCCATGACGAGGATTTTACCTTTGGCTTTTGCGATCGCGGCTGCGCCGCTCGCTTTGGCGCAAATCGGCGGCGGCGGATCCATTCAAGGAACCGTGACGGATCCCTCCGGCGCTGTAATTCCCGGCGCGACAGTCGTAGCCACGCAGACGGCCACGCAGACCAGGACCACGCGGCAGACCACGGCTGCCGGCTTCTACGTGATTTCGCCACTGCCGGTAGGTGAGTACAGCGTCTCGGCCAAGGCCGATGGATTTCAAACGCTGGTGGAAGAACATGTGATTGTCGATGGGTTGTCCACGGTTGCGGTCAACCTTTCATTGAGAGTGGGCGCCTCCGCTGAAACCGTGTCTGTGACGGCGGACAGCGCTCCGCTGAACACCACGGATGCGCGCATGGGACAGACCCTTCGCAACGAAGTCTACACGGCGCTACCCCTCGCCATGGGTAACGCGCCTCGCGATCCCACGGCTTTCGTCCAGTACATGCCAGGGGTGGTCCCGGGCGGCAGCAACGCGGCCGGACAGGTCTACGGATCGCAGGCCAATTCGCAAGAGGTGTACGTGGAGGGCTTGCCGATCACCAATAGCGTGGTGCAGGGCGAGGTTCGGACGCTTTCCCTCGGAGTGTCTGTGGAGGCAGTGGACCAATTCCAGTTGGAGTCGGCTGGCGCCGCAGTGCAGTACGGCGGCATGGGCGCGACAAACTTCGTGTTGAAATCCGGCACTAACAAGCTTCACGGCGCGGCTTACGAATTCTTCCGCAACACCAATCTCGACGCACGCGGCTTTTTCGCCGCCGCGCGTCCGCCTGAGCATCAGAACGAGTTCGGATTCAACGTTGCAGGACCCGTGGTAAAGAATCGTATTTTCTTCTTCGGCTCTTACGACGGGTTCCGATACCGCACCGCAAGTCCCGCGAATCTTGTCACGGTTCCCACCCAAAGAGAACGCACGGGCGACTTCAGCGATTTGTCGGTGGCGATTTTCGATCCGTCTACCACCGCCAACGTAAACGGCGTGAACACGCGGCAGCAGTTTCCGAATAACCGCATCCCGCTGACCAGCCTTTCGAAGGCGTCGCAGTTCCTGGAGGCGCAGCTTCCGGACCCCAGCTACAGCGGGCTGCAAAACAACTATCTCGGGTCGCTTCCTGTCGGTTTCAACAATTGGAACACCACCGACAAGGTGGATTTCAGCCTCAACGACACGAATACTTTGTCCGTGCTGTTCAGCCGCGGACACAGAGAACAATCCACCCCCTATCGCGAAACAGGCAGCAGTTTTCAGGCAGGCAACAACAGTCTTCCGCTGCCGTACGCGATCACCAGGCATGTGGACGAAGTCCCCACCACCGCGCAAGTGAAACACACGTATGTCGCGAGTCCGACACTGATCAACCAAATCAGCTACGGTCTTTCGCGCTTCTGGATCCCGATCACAAATTCCACCATCGACGGCAACTGGATGAACAAGGCGGGGGTCAGCGGATTGCCCACCGGGGAGGCCGCGTCTTCGTTCCCGGAAATCACTTTCAGCGGTCCCAACTCGATTACCGGTTGGCGCGGCACGAATGCCCGGGCGTTCACCGAAGCGATCAACGATTTCACTTTGCAGGACAACGTGCAGTGGACCCGCGGCAAACACTCTGTGACTTTTGGAGTTCAGATGCAGTGGAATCAGGCCAACGAAAAAACCGACGCTTACGGCAGCCTGGCTACGTGGAACTTCAGCAACACCCAAACGGCCGGCTTCAGCCCCACGGGCACTCTTCAGACCAGCGCCGGCAATTCGTACACCAGCTACCTTCTGGGCGCGGTGAACTCGGCTGGTGTTACGCAGGACTCCGTTGTGGGCAAGGGCGGCCGCTACCAGACGTTTTCCTGGTGGGTGCAGGACAACTTCAAGCCCACTTCAAAGCTAACGCTGAACTT
>DASQJB010000476.1:0-12369 GCA_035631295.1 Bryobacteraceae bacterium
CTAGCCGATCAACATCACCTGGACATCCATCACATTGGTCCCGGTGGGGCCGGTTTTGATCAGGCTGTTCATTCGTTCGAAGAAGTGATAGGAGTCGTTGTTGTCCAGGAATCCGCGGGCGTCTAAGCCCTGAGCAGCCGCGCGAGCGGCAGTTTCGGAATCCGCGAAGGAGCCTGCAGCATCCGTGGGCCCATCGATTCCATCCGTTCCGGCACTGAGAATGGTCACCGGACCGGCGTTCTCCAACGCCAGCGCCGCGGCCAGCACGTATTCCTGGTTTCGGCCGCCTTTACCTTTCCCTCGAACCGTGACGGTGGTTTCGCCGCCTGCAAGCAGGCACGCGGGCGATTTTATCGGCTTGCCTTTCGTCAGAATTTGCCGCGCCACGGTGGCGTGAGTTTGCGCCACGCTTCTGGCTTCGCCTTCCACCGTCGCAGACAGCGCTAGCGTACGATAGCCCAGCGCGCGCGCGCGGGCGGCTGCTGCGCGAATCGCTTGCCGGTTGCTGCCCACGATTTCAAAGTGAGCACGCGCCAAGCGCGGATCGCCGGGCTTTGGGGTTTCCTGCAGCGTCACTCCCGCCAGCGGTATGCGATATTTCTTGAGAATCCGCATGGCGTCCTTCCGGGTGGACGGATCCGCCACGGTCGGGCCCGAGCCGATAACGGCGGGATCGTCGCCCACCACATCGGACAGGATCAGGGTCAGCACAGTGGCCGGAAACGCCGCTGCGGCAAGCTGGCCGCCCTTGATCGCGCTCAGGTGCTTGCGGACGGCGTTCATTTCCTGAATGGTGGCGCCGGAGCGCAACAGCGCCTGCGTGATTCTCCGCTTGCGCGCCAGCGTCATTCCCGGCGCGGGAAGAGGAAGCAGCGCGGAAGCGCCGCCGGAAATTAGGCAAATGATCAGATCGTTTTCCCCCGCGCCGCGAGCGATCTCGAGTATCCGTCGCGCGCCCGCTTCGCCGCGTTTGTCGGGCAAAGGATGGCCACAGGGATTGAGTTCGATCGAGCGGAGCTTGGGCCAGCGGCCTTCGGGAATGTTCACCAGCCCGCCTGCGATACGGCGGCCGAGCGCGCGTTCGACAGCCCGAGCCATCGCGGCCGAGGCTTTGCCCGCGCCGATGACGTAGACTTTCCCAGATTTCGGGATACGGAATCGCTTGCGCCTTAGATGCTCTCGCACCGCGCGCTCGGGGTCCGCAGCTTTCAGCGCTGCACGATAGATGCGCAGCGCGTCGCGGACCTGTGCGGAGGGCAACCTCTATTCTGCCTTCAGAGCTTCCACAGGATCAACTGTCGCGGCGCGGCGGGCGGGGAGGAAGCTGGCCAGCCCCGCGGCAATAACCAATACGGACGCGGCGGCGGCAAACGCCAGTGGGTCGAGCGGGCTGATTCCGAACAACAGGGATTTTAAAAGCCGCATCAATGCGGCCGACGCGGGCAGGCCAATCGCGATGCCGATTGCGGCCAGAGCAAGGCCGTGCCGCACGAACACGCGCTTCAGGTTGGCAGGCTCCGCTCCGAGCGCCAGTCGGATTCCGATTTCGCGCCGCCGTTGCGAAACAGAATAGGCGATCACGCCGTAGATGCCGACGAGGCCGAGCAGCAAGGCCATTGCTCCGGCGATGGCGAGCATCACCAGCGTGAAGGACGTCCGTGCGAGGGATTGGCCGTAGATATCCTGCATCGTACGCGGCGCGGCCACGGGCAGAGTTCCATTCACCGACCAGACAGCTTGCTGGATTTGCTTCACCAGTGATTCCGTTCCGGCCAGATCGCTGCGAACCACGAAAGCCACCCCACGTGTGGCGCCTGCGCCGGGCCCGAAAGTATCCCCGAACAGGTTGGGCATCATGGTGGGCCAATATACGATGGCCGGGGTCTTTTGATCGACTCCGCGTTCGCGTACGTCCTGAACCACGCCGACCACTTCCCACCAGGGAGTACCAGGAATCTGGACGAATCGTTTGCCGAGCGCGTTCGAAGGGCTGCCCCAGAGCTCGCGGGCCAGATTCTCGGAGACCAACGCGTAGCGTCTCTGATTGTAGACGTCGTTCCAGGTGAGATCTCGGCCCGCAACCAATTTCGTGCCCATGGCGCCAAGGTATCCGGGCGAGACGTTCTTGAAGAAGCGCATCGGCCGGCTCTCGCCGCGGGCGGCTGCGCCGCGGGGATCGCCTTGGCTTTCCGCGAAAATCCCGTCCCAATTGGGTTCGATTCCTTCCAGCGGCACTTCACTCGCGAAACCAACGCCAGCTACGCTCGGAATCGCAGCCAGCTTATCCAGGATTTCATTCTGCGTTCGCGTAACGCGTTCCGGCTCCTGCATCTGGAAAAACGGGATGTTGACTCGCACCGTTTGAAGCTGCTCAGGCCGCGTGAATCCCGGCTCCACGTGGCGCAACGCCTGGAACGTGCGAATCATCAGGCCCGAGCTGATCAGCAGAATCAGCGCGAGCGCGACCTGCCCGACCACCAGAAGATTGCGCGTCCGATGACGTTCACGGCTGGCGCTGTGCGAGCGCCCGCCCAGGGCGATTCGCCGCCCCGCGTACTTGAGAGCGGGAAGCGATCCGAACAAAAGACCCGAGATCACGGAAATGGAGAACGTGAACGCAAGCGCGCGGCCATCGAGCGAAATTTCATTCAAGCGCGGCAGATTCCCCGGGCCGATGGCCACCAGGAAACGCAGGCCTTCGTAGGCAAGCCCGATTCCGAGCGCGCCACCCATCAGAGCGAGCAAAATGCTTTCGGTGAGCAGGTCGCCGACGATGCGGCTCCATCCCGCGCCGAGTGCGGCGCGAATCGCCAGTTCCTGTTGCCGCGCCTCTGCGCGCACCAGGAGCAGATTCGCGACGTTCGCGCAGGCGATCAACATGACGACTCCGATGGTCGCCATCACCGCCCACAGCAGTGCGCCAACGTTGCGGACGACCTCGTCCTTCAGCGGCTGAAACGCCGGCGTGATCCTCCAGCGTTCATAGGACCGCCCAGACTCGCCGCGAACACCGTTGGGGAAAGGCCAGGAGGTCATCCAAATGGGGAGCAGGCGAGCGATATCGGCATTGGCTAGCGCGATGGTTGCTCCCGGTTTCAACCGTGCGATGCCCCGCCATCCGAAGCCGGGAAGGACAGCTCGCGCGCGGTCCAGTTGGGCGGGTAAGATCAGGTCGAAATCCGCGTCGACTACGTGGAAGCCCTGCGGCATCACGCCGATGATGACGCGTGGGCGGGACTCGACGCTCAGGCTGCGTCCGAGCACTCCGCGATCGCCTCCGAAGCGGCGCTGCCAGTAGCCGTAGCTGAGCATCACGGTTTGCTGGGCTTGCGGCGCTTGATCGGCTGGTCCGATCCAACGCCCGAGCGCGGGCTGAACTCCCAGCGTCTGAAGCACGCCATCACTAACGAACGCCGTACGCACCTGCTCGGGCTCGGCTAGACCGGTAACCGCGGCGGTAGGGGTGACGAAGATGCCCAGAGACTGGAAGGTTCGGTTCTGCTCGGTATAGGTGAAGTACATGGAAGACGACAGGGGTAGGCCGTCTGCGACGCTGGCGAGGCCGCCGGCGCCGGGAGCCATCTGGCGAAGCGCCACCAATTCCTCGGAATGCGGATAGGGGAGCGGCCGCAGGAGCACGGAATTGATCACGCTGAAGACGGCGGTATTTGCGCCGATTCCCACCGTGAGCGTCAGCAAGGCGGCGCAAGTGAAGGCGGGATTATGGTGCAGGGCGCGCAGAGAATGGCGCGCGGCGCGGACCAGCGAGTCCAGGAATTGAATGGTGTTCATGCGGTAAATCTCCTCTTGCACGAGCGTGGCGTTCCCAAACTTCCGGCGTGCGGCGAAGCAGGCTTCGTCTCTCGGCATGCCGCGAGCGATGTTGTCGTCCGTCTCGATTTGGATGTAGGAGTCGATCTCTTCGCGCCGGTCCCGGCTCCACCCCGCCCGCCGCCAAAATCGCTTCATGCTCATGGCTTATTCCGCTTTCAGCGCTTCCACCGGATCGACTGTCGTCGCCCGGCGGGCCGGGAGGAAACTCGCCAGCACGGCGGCTAAAACCAACACAGCCGCCGCGGCTGCGAACGCGGGCGGATCGAGCGGGCTGATTCCGAACAGCAGCGATTTTAGCAGCCGCGTCAATCCCGCCGACGCAGGCAAACCGATTGTGACGCCGATTCCCGCGAGCACCAAACCGCGCCGCACGAACAGGCGTTTCAAATTCCCGGGCGCCGCGCCGAGCGCCAGACGGACTCCGATTTCGCGCCGCCGTTGCGAAACGGCGTAGGCGATAACGCCGTAGATCCCGACAAGTCCTAGCAGCAGCGCCATCGCGCCCGCAATAGCGAGCATCACGAGCGTGAAGGAGGTCTGCGCCATCGACTGGCTGTAAATTTCTTGCATCGTCCGTGGCGAAGCCACCGGCAGGGCGCCGTTCACCGACCAGACGGCCTGCTGGATCTGCTTGACCAGCGATTCCGTTCCAGCAAGATCGCTGCGAACCACAAAGGCCACCTCGCGCCATGCTCTGGGACCGGGAAAGAACCAGTAGTCCAGTAGGGCGGGCCAGTAAACGATGGCGGGCGGGTCATGGTCGACTCCGTTGTCGCGCACGTCCTGAACCACTCCGATCACTTCGTACCAGGGCTTTCCGGCAATCTCGACAAAGCGCTGGCCAAGGGCATTCGCAGGGCTGCCCCACACCTCCCGCGCCAGGTTTTCGGAGACGAGAGCAAAGCGCCTGTGATTGTAGATATCAGCCCAGGCGAGGTCACGCCCGAGCACAAGCTTTGCGCCCATAGTTCCCAAATATCCCGGCGAAACATATTTGAAAGAGCGCGTCGGCAGGACGTCGCCGCGGCGGTACGCGGCGGCATCACCTCGACTTTCGGCGAGTATCGGGTTGAGCTGCCTCTGAAGGCGCTCCAGCGGTACGCTCGTGACAAAGCCCGCCGAGGCAACTCCCGGGATCGCCGCCAGCTTATCCAGAATGGCGTTCTGGGTTCGCCTGACTTGTTCCTCGTCCGGCATTTGAGAACGCGGAATGGCGATCCGCACCGCCTGGATCTGCTCGGGATGGGTGAAGCCTGGCTCGACATTGTGCAACGCCTGGAACGTGCGGATCATCAGGCCGGAGCTGATCAGGAGAACCACCGCGAGCGCGACCTGTGCGACGACGAGAACATTACGCGTGCGACGGCGCTCGCGGCCGGCGCTGAATGTGCGCCCGCCGAGCGCGATGCGCCGGCCGGCATATTTGAATGCTGGAATCGATCCGAACAGCAAGGCGGAGATCAGCGACAGCACAAAAGTGAACGCGAGCGCGCGGCCGTCGAGCGAAATTTCATGCAGGCGCGGCAAATTCGCCGGACCCGCGGCAACAAGGAGTCGCAACCCTCCGAAAGCCACGCCGACTCCGAGCGCGCCGCCCATTAGTCCAAGCAAGACGCTCTCGATCAGCAGCTCCCGTACGATGCGTCCCCATCCCGCGCCGAGCGCCGCCCGAATCGCCAACTCCTGCCGCCGCGCCTCCGCGCGCACCAGAAGGAGGTTCGCGACGTTGGCGCCGGCGATCAAAATAACCGCGCCGATAGTGGCCATTGCCGTTCCCAACACGGTTCCCACATCGCGGACCACATCGTCTTTCAGCGGTCGAAGCGCGGGCGTGATTCGCCAAAGCTGGACGACGTTGGGTGGGCCTTCGCCCCGAATAGGCGAATTCTGCCAAATGGGAAGCAGGCGTGCGAGGTCAGCATTTGCCTGCGCGACGGTCGCGTCCGGCTTGAGCCGCGCAATGCCC
Source organism: Bryobacteraceae bacterium (assembly GCA_035631295.1). Classification (GTDB taxonomy): domain Bacteria; phylum Acidobacteriota; class Terriglobia; order Bryobacterales; family Bryobacteraceae; genus Palsa-187. The sequence continues at coordinate 5,801 of DASQJB010000476.1, forward strand.
CGCCACTGGAGGCCGACGGATCTCTTGGTTGGATCTAGTTGTAGAGGCAGAATCAGGTCAAAATCCATATTGGCCACGCGGAACCCCGGAGGCATCACGCCGACGACGGCATGCGGTTGCGAGTCAACGCTGAGGCTGCGCCCGAGAGCGGAGCGACTGCCGCCAAAACGCCGCTGCAAGTAGCCATGACTGAGCATAACGGTTTGCTGTGCTCCGGGCTTTTGATCTGCCGGACCGATCCAGCGGCCGAGCGCGGGCTGAACTCGGAGCGTCTCAAGCACGCCATCGCTGACAAAAACCGCCCGAACCTGCTCCGGCTCAGCGAGGCCGGCGACAACTGCCCCGCCACCCTGGAACACGCCGAGCGATCGAAAGGCTCGGTTCCCGCCCGCGTACGTGAAGTACATGGAAGAGGACAGCAGTAGTCCATCGGAGACGCCGGTCAGACCCACCGCCCCCGGCGCCAATTGCCGCAGCGCCACCAGTTGCTCCGGATGAGGATACGGCAGCGGCCGGAGGAGCACGGAATCGATCACGCTGAACACCGCGGTGTTCGCGCCAATTCCCAACGCGAGCGTGAGCAGAGCAGCGGCGGTGAACGCAGGATTGTGGCGCAGGCCGCGGAGCGCGTGGCGTAGATTGCGGACAAAAGCCTCGAACAAAGCGACGGTGTTCATGCGATCGATCTCTTCCCGCACCCGTGTGGCGTTCCCGAATTTGCGGCGCGCGGCAAAGCGGGCTTCGTCCTTCGGGATCCCGCGGCGATGTTATCTTCGGTCTCAATTTGGATATAGGACTCGATCTCCTCGCGCCGGTCGCGGTCCCATCGCGCCCGTCTAAAGTAACGCCGCCAGCCCATGGAATTACTCTGCTCTCAGGGTTTCGGCAGGATCAATAGCCGCAGCTCGCCGCGCCGGCAGGTAGCTGGCCAGCACCGCGGCCGTGACCAGAATGACCGGAACGCACGCATAAGTCAGGGGATCTAGCGGACTGATTCCAAACAGCAGCGACGCCATCAGCTTCGTCAATCCGATGGATGCTCCAAGCCCACAGACGATGCCGACGACCGCCAGCACGAGTCCGTAGCGAACGAACATGCGCTTCACTTCGCCGGTCTGCGCGCCTAGCGCGACGCGGATTCCGATTTCGCGCGTCCTCTGAGAAACTACGTACGAAATCACGCCGTAAATGCCGATGATGCCCAACAGCAGCGCCATCACCCCGGCGATAGCCAGCATCACCAAAGTGAACGAGGCCGCGGCGAGCGAGGCGTCGTAAAGCTGCTGCTGCGTTCGCACCAGAAATACCGGCAGATTTCCGTTCACCGACCAAATCGCCTGACGGATATCTTTCAAAAAGTTTTCGTTTCCGGCCCGGTTGCTGCGAACGGAGAACACAATCGCGCGGATCACGAACTGAGGACTTCCATAGAAGTTCGCCATAAAAGAGGGCCAGTAGACGATTGCAGGAGCCTTCTTTTGGACACCCTCGTTGTAAACATCCGCGGCCACGCCGACGATTTCACGCCACGGGGCTCCAGCCCCTGGGGGACCTGGGCCTCGGATTCGCTTGCCGAGCGCGGCGATTGGGTCGCCCCAAAGTTCGCGCGCCATATTCTCGGAAACGAGCGCGACGAGCCTGCGGCCGTAGATATCGGTCCAAGTGATGTCGCGGCCCGCGATTAACCGTGTGCCCATGGTTTGGAAAAAGCCGGGCGAGACGAAACGGAAAGTACGGGGAGGCGGCAATTGTCCTGGCCCGTAGTCTTTGTCTTCGACAAAGACGTTGTCCCAACTGTTGCGTCCGTCCATGGGCGCCGTGCTCGAAAACGCCGCGGATGTAACACCCGGTATTGCAGCGATTTTTTCTAAAATCGCGTTCTGCATTCGGATAACTTGATCGGCGTCGCGAACCTGGATGACGTTGATGCGCAGCATCTGAAGCTCGCCGGGACGCGCAAATCCGGGTTCGACCCGGCGCAGCGCCACAAAAGTGCGGATCATCAAAACCGAACCGACCAACAGCAGAGACGCCAGCGCTACCTGAACCACGACGAGGATGTTGCGCGCCCGAAGCCGTTCGCGGCTCTGGCTCATGGCGCCTCTGCCGATTCGTAGCGCGGTCCCTTTGCGCGGCCCCGCGTACTTCAGGATCGGCGCTAGTCCAAACAGGACGCCAGAGGCCAGTGAGGCAGCCGCGGTGAACGCCAGCACTTGCCAGTCGATCGAGATTTCAGCCAAACGCGGCAGGTTAGACGGCCCGATCGCTACCAACAGCCGCAGTCCCGCATAGGCAAGGCCAAGGCCTAATGCCCCACCCAGGCAACCGAGCATGACGCTTTCGGTCAACAGCTCCCGCGCGATTTGGCCGCGTCCGGCGCCAAGGGCAGCACGAATGGCCAACTCCTGCTGCCGCGATTCCGCCCTTACCAGCAGTAAATTCGCGACATTGGCGCAGGCGATCAGCAACACGATGCCGATGGTCCCCATCAGCACCCACAGAGTCTGCGCGGTACTGCCGACCACGTCTTCCCGTAACGGGTGTAGAGCGGGCCTGATCCTCCAGTTTTCGACGGTTTGGCGCGAGAGGGGCGCCCGCCGCCAAAGATCCGTCCAGATTGGGAGCATCCGCTCGACGTCGGCATTGGCCTGGGCCAGCGTGATTCCCGGCTTCAGCCGGGCGATGCCCTGGAAGCTGAAGTTTCCGATGAAGGCTCGATTCCGATCGAGCCGGAGAGTTTGGATCAATTCCGGATCGAACCCATAGAACCGAAAATTTTCGGGCATGACGCCGACGATCTGATTCAGGCTTGTGTCGACAGTCAGGGTGCGTCCGATGACCGACTTGTCTCCGCCAAATCGACGCTGCCAGTAGCCGTAAGTCAGGATGACTGGGGTGGGGTTCGTGCCTGTCGGCGAATCGTCGGCTTCCGAAAACCAGCGCCCGAGAACCGGTTGGACGCCGAGGGCTTGGAGAATCCCATAAGTGACCCACAGCGTTCGCACCTGTTCCGGGTCGCCAACACCGGTCACAGTTGTTCCGCCGGAGGTCCACAATCCGACGTCCTGAAATACCCGGCCTTCTTCGCGATAGGTGAAATACATCGAGGGGGAGCAGTTGAGATCGCCCGTAACGCCCATACCTGGCGCCGAGTGCCACAGTGCTACCAAGCGATCCGGCTGGGGAAAGGACAAAGACCGGATCAGCACTCCGTTGACGACGCTGAATATGGCCGTGTTCGCGCCGATCCCGAACGCCAGCGTTAACACTGCGACCGATGTAAACGTCGGGTTGTGGCGGAAAGCGCGCAGGGCATGGCGCGCGGCGTGGAGCAGCGACTCCAGGAACTGGATGGTATTCATGCGGTAAATCTCCTCTCGCACCAGTGCGGAGTTCCCAAACTTGCGACGAGCGGCGAACCCGGCCTCGTCGGCCGCCATCCCGCGGGCGATGTTGTCTTCGGTTTCGATTTGGATATAGGACTCGATCTCCTCGCGCCGCTCCCGATCCCACTTCTTCCGATTTAGAAAACGCCGCCAACTCATGGTTCGGTCACTGCACCTTGAGCGCTTCCACGGGATCGACAGCGGAGGCGCGCCGGGCAGGGAGATAACCGGCAAGCGCGGCTGCTCCCGCTAAGACAATTGGGACGGCAATGTACGTGAGCGGATCAAAGGGACTGATGCCGAACAGCAGCGATTTCATGAGACGCATCAGCCCTATGGACGCAGCCAGACCAATCGCGGCGCCGACGGCGGACAGAGTCAGGGCATGGCGCACAAACATTCGTCTCATCGCGCGTTGCTGCGCCCCAAGCGCCAGCCGGATTCCAATTTCGCGCCTTCGTTGTGAAACCGCGTATGAGATTACGCCGTAGATGCCGATCAAACCGAGCATCAACGCCATGGCTCCAGCGATTCCTAGCATCACAAGAGCGAAGGAGGCGGTCGCGAGCGATTCCTCATAGACCTCTCGCATCGTGCGGACAGATGCAAGCGGCAGACTGGCGTTCACCGACCACACGGCCCCCCTGACCTGGGTCAGAAAAGCCTCCGTACCTGCACGATCGCTTCGGATGATGAAGGTGGCTGCGCGCGTGACAAAGGGGGCGCCGTTGGGAGCGAAGGGGTTCCCCATCATGGCCGGCCAGTAGACGATCTCGGGCGCCTTCTCTTGAATCCCGTTTTGCCGGACATCCTGAACCACTCCGATCACTTCTTGCCACGGCGAGATCAGAGTCCAACGCAGCCGTTTGCCGACCGCCGCGGACGGAGCACCCCAAAACTCGCGCGCCAGATTCTCAGAGATCATCACCATCGGTCTTAGCCCATAGACGTCCGTCCAGTTGAACTCGCGGCCGGCCGCCAGCCGGGCGCCCGTGGTGCGCAGGAACTCGGGAGAAATATTCTCGAACCGCCGCAAGGGGGCTACGCCGCCAGGATACGTTTTGCCTTCCGCGAACACGTTGTCCCAGTTGGGCTGAACCGTTTCCATCGGCGCTTCGAGCGCAAATCCAACCGAGGTGACTCCGGGAATCGCGGCTAATTTATCGGCTAAGTCGTTTTGGGTGCGGAAGACGCGTTGGGGCTCCGGAATGAGCGAGGACGGGATCGAGATGCGCACGGTTTGAAGGTGCTCCGCGCCGGTGAACCCCGGCTCGACGGTTCGCAGCGTCTGCGCCGTGCGGATCATAAGCCCCGCACTCACCAACAGCACCAGCGCGATGGCCACTTGGGCGACCACCAGAACGTTGCGGGCGCGATGCCGTTCGCGGCTAACGCTCGCCGTTCGACCCGCGCTCTGCAGCGCGGCAGAAATCCGCGGGCCGGCATATCTCGAGGCAGGGATCAGTCCCAGAAGCAACCCGGACAATACCGAGAGGGCCAGCGTGAACCCGAAGGCGCCCGCATCCATCGAGATTTCGTTCAGCCGCGGCAGATTGGCCGGGCCAATTGCCGCCAGCAAGCGCAAACCGGAATAGGCGACGCCCACGCCCAGCGCGCCGCCCATCAACCCGAGCATCACGCTTTCGACCAGCAGAGCGCGGACAATGCGCGCTACCCCCGCGCCAAGCGCCGCTCGCAGAGCCAGTTCGTGTTGGCGCGCGTCGGCCCGCACCAATAACAGATTGGTAACGTTGGCGCAGGCGATGAGCAGCACCAGCGCGATCGTCCCCATCACCACCCACAAGACGTCGCCCACGTTGCCGACTACCTGCTGTTTCAGCGGGCGAATCGTGGGTGTGATTCTCCAGTTCTCGTACCACCGGCCGTTGCTATTCGGTCCATTCGACCAAGTGTCCATCCAAATGGGCAGCAGCCGCGCAAGGTCGGCGTTGGCTTGCGCAATAGTGACGCCGGGTTTGAGCCTTCCGATGCCCGCGAATGCGAAACCCGCCGAGACCACGCGGCTTCGATCAAAAGCCAGCGGCAGAATCAAATCAGGCTCTGCCTTGCCGACCCGGAAACCCTCCGGCATAACACCGACGATTTGCCGAGGCAGCGAATCCACAGTGAGAGTACGCCCAATGGCCGATCTGTCTCCTCCGAAATGACGCCGCCAGTATCCATAACTGAGCATGACGGTGGAGGAGCGCCCCGAAAAACCAGAAAAACCGAACGGTCCCGAAGCTTGCGGAATCTGATCGGCCGCGAGGAGCCAGCGGCCGGTTGCCGGTGGAACGCCGAGCGCCTGGAGCACGCCATCGCTCACAGAAACCGTGCGAACCTGCTCCGGCTCGGCCACGCCCGTGACATTCGCCGTCCCCAGCATCCACACGCCCAGCGCCTGGAAGGTCCGGTTCTGCTCCGAGTAGGTGAAATACATCGATGGCGAGAGGGCCAACCCGTCGGCGGCATTCGCCAGTCCCGCCGCGCCCGGCGCATCCTGGTGGACGGCGACCAGTTGCTCGGCCTTGGGATAACGCAGCGGCTGCACAAGCACGCTGTTCACCACGCTGAACACCGCGGTATTAGCGCCAATTCCAATGGCAAGCGTCAGCAGCGCGGCAATGGTAAACATCGGACTGCGCGCCAACATGCGCAGACCATAACGCATGTCGCCGGCGAGCGTGTCGAGGAACGCGATGGTGTTCATGCGGTAAATCTCCTCCCGAATCAGGGTGCGGTTACCAAGCTTCCTCAGTGCTGCCGCGCGCGCTTCGTCATATGGCAGGCCTCGGGCAATGTTTTCGTCAGTCTCGATGCGGAGGTAGGACTCGATCTCTTCGCGCCGCTCCCGATCCCATCGGGCTCGCCGCCAGAATCGCCGCACGCTCATCGCGCTACTCCTGAAGTGCGAGACCCGAAAATCCTCGTGGGTCGCGACGATGTTCGTGGCGTGCGCAGTTTTCGCCTTCGGCAGGCCTCGACACGAGTGTCGAGGCGGCAGGCACGAGTGCCTGCGCCACAGCGCCGGTTGCGGATCTGCTGCTCTGTGGGGCTCACAACCGAGGCCGTGCCGTGGTGCGAACCTGTTGCGGGATGCACTGCCCTACCAAGAAGGTAGCCTCGATTCACAAGCCTACTCCGCGGCCGGTTTCAAAATGCGGCCGATCGCGCGGACCATCT
>DASQJB010000477.1:0-10556 GCA_035631295.1 Bryobacteraceae bacterium
GAGCAAGCGGTGGTAGAGTATTAGCAAGTCGAGGATCGTGATATGTTTGCTGTCTCTTCGCTGGTTCTCGCGACGGGTTTTGCGTTCCAGGCGGGCGCGCCGGCGAGGCAGGCCAGCACAGTTCCGCCTGCCGCGCCGCAAGCGGCCTCCGCCGGGAATTTCGCGCCCCCTGCCCTCACTCCGGAAATGCGCGGCGACATTATGATGGCGCGCAAAATGTACCGCGACGCTTTGGACTATTACAAGCCCGGGGCCGAGAAATCCGCCGTCCTCGCCAACAAGACCGGAATCGCTTATCACCAGTTGCAGGATCTGGTTAACGCGCGCAAATATTACGAGAAAGCGATCAAGCTCAGCCCGAGATATGCGGAGGCAATCAACAACCTGGGGACGATTTTTTACGCGCGCAAATCCTACCGGCGCGCAGTTGAGCAGTACAAGAAGGCGCTGCGGCTGACGCCCGATTCCGCCTCTATTCTCAGCAATCTCGGCACGGCCTATTTCGCCCGGAAGAACTACATGGAAGCCAGCAACGCATATCAGCAGGCGCTGGCGATCGATCCTGAGGTTTTTGAGCGGCGCAGCTCGCAGGGCACGTTGCTGCAAGATCAAAGCGTGGAGGAGCGCGCCAAATTTCACTACTATCTCGCCAAGACCTACGCGCACGCCGGTGTGAAGGACCGCACGATCTTGTATGTCCGCAAGGCGCTGGAAGAAGGCTTCAAGGAGCGCGACAAATTTACGAAGGAGCCTGAATTCGCCTTCCTGCAAGACGATCCCGAGTTCAAGGAACTCCTGGCTACGGAGCAGAGAGTTCTCTGAGACGCCTTCTAACGAGATTATTTGCGGGAGCAGCGCTGCTTCTGTTAGGCGGCTCGGGATCGTGCTCGCGCCCGGCCGCTCCGGCTATCGACCGCATTGCCGTGCTCCGGTTCGACAATCTCACTGGCGATGGATCCTTCGACTGGATCGCGGCCGCGGCGCCGGCGATTTTGGCGGCTGAATGGAACGGGCCTGCTGTCGCCATCCTCGCCGGGACGGTGCGGGACGCCTACCTTGAACAAGCCACGCGCTGGGCGCATGGCTATTTCGAAAAGCGAGGCGGCGGACTACGGTTCCGGATCGTGATGGAAGACGCCGGACGGCACAAGATCACGCGGGAAGAGGCAGCGGATGGCGGGCCATTGGAAGCGCTGACCGCGATCGCGCGGCAAGTCGAGCCGGGCTCAATCCTGTTTTCCACGACGAATGCGGACGCCGTTGAAGCTTGGGGACATGCGAATTTCGAGCGTGCCGTGAATCTCGACCCGGATTTCAGCGCGGCTTGGCTTTCGTGGACGCAGAGTCTGACGGCGGCGGGCAATGCTAGGGACGCTCTGGATGCGGCGCAACGCGCGCTGGCGCACGGAGGGTTGCGGTCGAAACTCGAGCGGACCCAGATCGAACTGCTGGCGGCGAATCTACGCCAAGACAGCGCCGCCCGCGTTGCGGCTCTGGCGGAGTTGACGCGCCTATTTCCGCGCGACCCGGGAGCCTTGCGGAACCTGGCGCAGGCTCAGTTTACCGCGCGACAGTTCTCCGAGGCTGTCCATACGTACCAGACGCTTATCCCGCTTGATCCCTCCGGCGCCCTGGATCTAAATCTGCTGGGATATGCCCAAGCTTGCATGGGAAACCTGGACGAGGCGAAAAGCACATTCGAGCAGTATGGCAAGCGTTCGGGCCAGGCTATGAATGCACTCGACTCGTTGGGCGAAGCGATGTTCTTAAACGGCCGGTTTGGAGACGCAGAGAAGACGTTTCTCGATGCCTATCGAAAAGATCCTTCGTTTCTGGAAGGCGTCGATCTTTGGAAGGCCGCTCACGCCCGATGGCTGGCCGGCGATCTTTCCGGCGCCGACCAACTGATGGGGCAGTACGTGAATGCTGAGGCGCGCAAGGGCGGGCCGCTGACTGCCTGGCTTCAGGCAAACTGGCTGTACGAAACCGGCCGCAGAGAACAGGCCGCTGCGTTCTTGGCTCAAGAGCCCTCCAGCCAGCTTTTCCAGCAGCAGCTTGCGGTTTGGAAGAATCCGAATGCGGCCGCGCGCCGTGACCCGGAAACTTTGAAACAGCTCTATGACCGCGCCGATCCCGTTAACGACGGCCTGCCGCGTACTCTCTACGCCGCGGCGCTGGTCGAAGCCGGACGAAAAGACGAGGCCCGCAAACTGGTTCAGCTTTGGCCGCTGCCTCCGCGCGCGAATTCGCCGCTGGATTCGTTGATGTACCCGCAGTTTTTGGAAGTAAGGGAACGGGTTCATTGAGGTCCGCGTCTTGAGCATGGGCGTCTCGTAGTTTGGAGGCGTCGGGCCGCAACTCCTCGCGACTTCAAGGGTTTAGACCGGTATACTGGAACATATAACGGGATGCGATTTTCGGTGGACGCCCACACGATCGGCTGCCATTTGACCGGTAACGAGGTTTACATCCGCAACCTTCTTAACGAGTTTTCCAAGCTTGCTCCGGACGCCGAGTTTATCGCCTACGTTTCCAAAGAGGATGCGCCCTCTTCTGTCACCCGCCGAATTTTAACGCGCAAGGTTTCCGAGAATCCTTATAAGCGCCTGGGATGGGACTTGCCCATTCGGCTGCGTCAAGACCGGCCGGATCTGTTGCATGTGCAGTACACCGCGCCCATTGGCTGCTCCGCTCCTGTGGTAGTAAGCGTGCATGACGTAAGTTTCCTGGAATTCCCGGAATATTTCACCCGATATCGACGCACGCAGCTCCGGCTCACAGTGAAACGGACAGTGGAGAGGGCCGCGGCGGTCTTGACGCCGAGCGAATTTTCGCGAGACGCGATCCTGCAACACTACCGCATTGATCCGCGCAAGATCGTGGTGGCGCATAATGCTGTTTCCTCGCAGTTTCGCCCGATCGAGCGGAGGCTGGCGCGGGCGGGGATCGAAAAGAAGTTCGGATTGCGGGGACCATTCGTGCTTACCGTAGGCGACTTGCAGCCGCGCAAGAATCACATGGGATTGCTTAAAGCCTTCGAGGAGGCGGTGCGTGCACATCCTCAGCTTACGCACCGTCTAGTGTTTGTGGGCAAGGAAACCTGGTATTCGAAGGAGCTGCACCGGGCGGTGGCTGAGTCGAGCGTTTCCGAGCGAGTTCATTTCACCGGCTTCATCGACGACGCGGAAGTGGTGCAGTTCTACGGCGCCTGCGAGTTGTTCGCGTTTCCGTCCTTTTATGAGGGATTCGGCTTGCCGATCCTGGAAGCCATGGCCTGCGGGCGCGCCGTGGCGTGTTCCAATACTTCGGCGATGCCGGAAGTGGCGGATGCCGCCGCAATTCTCTTCGATCCGCGATCGACGCGAGAGATTGCGCGCGCCATAGCGGACGTGTTGCTCGATCCGGAGCTGCGCGTCCGCCTGGAGAGATTGAGCGCGCAGCGCGCGTCTCTGTTCAGTTGGGAGCGCGCCGCTCAGCGCACGCTGGAGGTCTACCGGCGGGTGGCGCGAGGACAAAGCCCCGTGGAAGAAATGGCCCGTGCCAGCGTTTCCTGAAGAAGGCTTACTTTATGAGATACGTGGTTCTTGCTTCATTTTTCCTTTTGCCGGTTTCCGGCGAGACATTGCACTACGTGATTAATTGGCCCAGCGGGCTGAACCTTGGCGAGGCGACCATTAACTCGAGCGGCCAGATGGGCGGGTCGGGCCCCAATCAAGCGGCTTCCTGGAATTTCAGCATGGACCTGGATGCAAGCGTCCCGGGCTTCAACATCCGCGATCATTATGTATCGCGCGGTTCCGGGCCGGACGTCTGCTCCGAGGATTTCACCAAGACCGTGCAGCGGGGCTCCCGCAAGACTGAGGAAACCGATACGTTCGATCAAAAGGCCGGCATGGTGACGCGCCAAACCAAAGCTCCGGGGGGGAAGAGCGATTATCCTGTTTCCGGTTGCGCGAGAGACGCGCTGGCCTACCTTCAATTCGCTAGAAATGAGCTGGCGGCCGGAAGGCTCGCTCCGCAACAATCCGTTGTGCTGGGCGGACTCTATAACGTTCGTCTGGAGTTCTCCGGCTCGGAAACCGTCAAGAGCGGCGGTAAGCCTGTGCCGGCCGACCGGATTCTGGCGACGATCAAAGGTCAGTCCAGCGAATTCACGGTGCAGATTCTTTTCTCCAAGGATCCCGCGCGCACGCCATTGTTGGTGCGGATTCCGTTAGCATTGGGGACCTTTACCGCGGAGCTGACGCACTAGGTGCGCGTAGCTTTTTTCTCTCCTCTGCCGCCGGCCAAAAGCGGGATCGCAGATTATTCGGCTGCGCTGCTCGAATCGCTGTCCAGCCTGGCGGAAGTCGATGCGTTCTCTTCAAAACCGGCCGCGTTCGATGGCTCGCAATACGACGCCTGCGTCTACCAATTAGGCAATAACCCGCATCACGTCTTCGCCTATGAGGCGGCGCTGGAGCATCCCGGCGTCGTAGTCATGCACGAGGCGAATTTGCATCACTTGATCGCCGATCTGACCATCCGCCGGGGAGACTGGGATACATATCTGCGGGAACTGGAACACGAGGCTGGGGCGGAGGCCGTTGCATACGCGCGACGCCACGTGGTGACGCTGGAGCGCGGGCCGCAGTACGAGATTCCGATGCTGCGGACGATCCTCGAGCGGTCGCGAGCCGCGATCGTGCATAGCAATCCCGTGGGAGACGTGATCCGCGAGCGCGGCTTCGCCGGCCCGGTGGGCAAGATCCCGCACGGGGCGTGGATTGTAGATGCGGACCGAATGACGTACCGCGAGCGTCTGGGATTGGACGAGCGCACACCCCTGATCGGCATCTTCGGGTTTCTGAAGCCGTACAAGCGCGTCGCAGAATCGCTGCGGGCATTTCGAAGGCTGATCCGTGTGATCCCACAGGCGCGCATGATCCTGGTGGGCGAGGCGCATGCCGAGTTGCCGATCGCCGGGCTGATCCATTCCTTGAATTTGGCGGCGAACGTCCGTCATTTTGACTTCGCGCCCATCGAGGATTTCAACGGATACCTGGCGGCTTGCGATATCGTCTTGAACCTCCGTTTTCCGACGGTTGGCGAAAGCTCGGGGACGCTGCTGCGGGCGCTCGGCATGGGCAAAGCGACCGTGGTTTCCGACGTGGGATCTTTCCGCGAGCTGCCGGACGAGATTTGTCTGAAGGCGCCGGTGGATGCCTCAGAAGAAGAACACCTTTTCGAGTATTTGAACTTGCTTGCGTCGCGGCCCGAATTTGCACGCGCTCTGGGAGCGAAGGCGCGCTTGTGGGTAGAGCGCGAATGCAATTGGGGCGTGGTGGCGAGGAAGTATTACGAGTTCCTTGAGGCGGTCGCCGAAGGGCGTAATCCGTCCGTAACAGAGCGGCGACCGTCAGGGAGCGGTTTATCCCCTGACCCCTGTCTCCCGTCCCCTGAAGTTGCGCCCGAATCCATCACTGTCTGGGCTCCCGTGGAAGACGGCTCACGCGAGTATGTGGAAAGCCACTTAAGCCGCCTTCAACGCACGTTGGCGATCACGCCTCCGGCCGCGCCGGGAGATCGTGTGCTAGAGATGGGCGCGTATCTGCAAATCACGCCCGCGCTTAAAACGCGGCTGGGTTATTCCGAAGTCCACGGTTGCTACTATGGCGCAGCCGGCGACCGCAACCACCGCGCGGTCACCAGCGAACTGGGCGAAACGTTCGAGTGCGAAATCGACCTGTTCGACGCCGAAAGAGATTGCTTCCCGTATGCCGATGCGCACTTCGCCACCGTTCTATGTTGTGAGCTGCTGGAGCATCTGCCGGCTGATCCGATGCACATGATGTGCGAGATCCATCGCATCTTGAAGCCGGACGGATGTCTGGTGCTGACGACTCCCAACGTGGCGTCTCTGCGTGCGCTCGCGGGAATTTTACAAGGATTCCATCCGCAACTGTTCAGCGCGTACATCCGGCCCAAGAACGGCGTCGTGGACGCAAGGCACGCGCGCGAATACACTCCGGCCGAGATCCGCCAACTGCTCGAAAACACCGGCTTCGAAGTGACGCTGCTCGAAACCGGACCCTTCCGGGATGAGCCCAAGCCAGAGTACGCTTGGGTGGAGCATCTCCTGGAGCGCTACTTCCTCACGAAAGAGCACCGCGGAGAAGGGATCTACGCGGTCGGGCGGAAGACGGGGCCCGTGCGGGAGCGGTATCCGGCGTGGTTGTACAGCTAAAGCATCACTCTGCGTTCTGAATCTCACTTCTTAAAGCAGACCTGCGCTGACCATTAACTCGCGCTCCTTAATTCGCTCTGAGCGATTGAACTGAAGCAAGCGCGCGGTGGCTCGTCCGACCGCGGTGACTGGTGCGATCAGGCCGCCGCCCAGTTGGAAATGATCGCTCCAGCGATCGATTCGAGGATGGAATAGGCGTGTCAGGTCACCGCTTTCGGGATCCATCGAAGCCACGTCCGTGCCTTTGTGTTTATTGCAGAGAGCGCAACACAGCGCCAGATTTCCGGCAACGCTTACGCCGCCATGTTTAGCGGCTATGATGTGGTCGATCTCGTGGGCAACTAGAGTTAAAGCCTCCGGCACAAGACAGTATTCACAACGGCCCTTGGCCCTCGAACGGACTTCCGCGCGGAGGGAGGCGGCGATTTCAGGCATTCTTGCTGGGCTCAAGGCCCAGCTTCAGATATGCCTTGGTCTTGGCGACCCTGACCAGGTGTTCCAGGAAGCTGAAGTTCTCCCACTCCTCTTCTTCCCGGGAGGTCAGCGCACCAGCCCGATGCTTCTCGATCAATCGCGTCACTCTGCGCGCGAGGAGCTCCGGCGGGCGAAAGTTGAGAATCTCCTCGGGCGTGGGTAAACCCGCGAGGAATTCGAGCACCTCCGCCGCGCCTTCGAACCGGCCTTGCGCTTCCGCGTCGAGTTCTCGCAATCCAAGTTCCAGAATCTGCGGCAAGCGGTCTTCGCGATTCCGCAGCCTCTCAGCCAATTCATCCGGAACTGTCAGAGTAATGGCCGACATCTGGAGCGAGTATAGCATCGCGACCTGGAAATGAGGCAGGGCGTTACAGGCTTTCTGAGAGCTTATCTATCGCGTCTTCCAGCGTCTGCGGCCGTTTGAGCACTCCCTCGAACAAGTCGCCCACGCGATCGAAGCGGGCTGGGGCGTTGCCGAGGTGGAACTGCTCGGGCCGCAGGCGAGGCGTAACTTCATGCCACTCGAGTGGCGTCGAGACAGGGGCCCCTGCATAGGCGCGGACCGAATAGGGCGCGGAAATCGTTTTGCTTTTCGCGATTTGCGCCCAATCGAAATACACTTTCCCTTTCTCGCGCCGCGAGACGGCGCGCGGCTCCGTGAATAGATCCGGCCGCTCCCGCGCGGCCAGGACCGACAAGAGCTGGGCAAATTGGCGCGCCTGCTCGTAGGTGTAACGCGGCTCCAGGGGTATGTAAATGTGCATGCCGTCGCCGCCCGTAGTTTTGGGGAAGCTTTCGAGTTCGAGCGCGTCCAGCCTCCGGCGGATCAGCAGAGCCGCCTCCACGATTTTTTCGTAGCCGCACTCCTGCGGATCGAGATCGATCAAAATATAGTCCGGATTTTCCAGCGTTCCCATTCGACTCATCCAGGGATTATGATCGATGCAGCCGAGATTCACCAGAAACAGGAGCGTCGCGCGATCCTCGCCGATCACGTAGCGGATGCCGTCGTCGGCCACTTCCATGCGCAGCCACTTCGGGAAGCTCTCCGCTACTTCCTTCTGGAAAAAGAAAGGCTGCTCGATCCCGTTTGGATAGCGCTTGAGCGAAAGCGGCCGGTCCTTTAAGTGCGGGACCAGGAGCGGCGCGACGTGGTCGTAATAATTGAGCAAGTCACGCTTGCGGTAGCCGTCCTTGGGATAAAACAATTTGTCGAGATTGGTGAATTTCAGGCGATGGCGGCCGACGCCTAGGATTTGCTCGGATGCGGCGGGATCGAGCAATGGGCCGCCGGCAGCCGGCGAAACCGGATCGGCTGCCGCGCCGTTTGCGGCGGCCCCATTTCTCACGCATTCGGTAGGATCCAAGTCGGGACGAAATCCCACCCATACCGGAGCGCGCAGGCGGCCGTCTTCGGTCCAGTTCAAGAACCGGATTTCGCATACCAACTCCGGCCGGACCCAGGTGACAGCGCCCTCTTTCGGCAGCTCTTTCGCAGGCTCCACTGGGCAATGCGGCGTGGCCAAAGGAGCCAGCTTTTCGTAGATCGCTTTGATCGTTTTGTTGTCGAAGCCGGTGCCGACGTTGCCCGCCCATTTGAGCTTCCCATGATCGTAGATTCCCAGCACCAGCGCGGCGAAGTGCTCGCGTTCCCCCGCGGTGAATCCGCACAGGACGAACGAATCTGAATTCTGAACCTTGTATTTGACCCAATCCACCGTGCGGCGCGATTCATAGCGGCTGGAGGCGCGTTTGCCGACGATCCCTTCGAGTCCCTGCTGTCTGGCCGCTTCCTTAAGATCCGCGCCCGCGCCCGGAAAGTGCTCGGAGTAGCGGATCGTGGCGTCCGGGACCAGCATCGCCTTGAGCATACGCTTACGCTCCGTTAGGGGAAGGCTGCGAAGGTCCCGGCCATCGAGATACAACAAATCGAAGACATAAAGAACTACGGGATAATGCCGCGACAAGGTTGCGACGGCGGCCGCGTCAGTCACCATAATCCGGCGCTGAAGGCGCTCGAAGCTGGGGATTCCGCGGTCGTCGAGCGCTACGATCTCGGAGTCCAGAATCGCTTCTCGCGCCTGCACGCGATGCGGCAGAACCGAGAGCTCGGGATACTGACGGTCCATCGAATTGCCTTTGCGCGAAACCAGGCGCAGCTTGCCGTCCTGGATGTAGCAGAGGGCGCGAACGCCGTCCCATTTGATCTCGTACAGCCACTCTTTGTCCGCGGGCGGAGTCCCGCGGCCGATCTCCGCCAGCATGGGGGAGATCGTCTTGGGCATCGGGTCTTGTGGCGCAGCCGATGGCCTGTTGCCGGCTGACTCTTCTCCCGGACCAGGCAGTTCTTGCGCAATTTCTTCCTGCGTCCGTCCCGTGAGCACGCTGCGAGCCTGCTCCTCTACATCCCATCCGGGCTGGGCGAACTCGTCTTTCTTCTTAAGCAGGAGCCATTCGTTGCCTTTGCCCCTTTTCATTCGCACCAGCGCGAAATCGCCGCGAAGCTTTTGCCCGTTCAGATGAAATTTGAAATCGCCCCGGGTCAGTTGCTCTTCGGCGGTCGCTTCGCCGAGCAGGTCGTACGTGCCTCGGTCCCATAGCATGATGCTCCCCGCGCCGTAGTTTCCTTTGGGAATGACACCCTCGAAGCCGCCATATTCGATGGGATGATCCTCCACCATCATGGCCAACCGCTTCTCTCCGGGATCGAGTGTCGGGCCTTTGGGAACTGCCCAGGATTTCAACGCTCCGCCGGATTCCAAGCGGAAATCGTAGTGCAGATGAGTAGCGTGGTGGCGCTGAACGCAATATTGAAGCTTTTTGGCTGCCTCTTTCGCGGACTCCGGCTCTGGTTCGGCGGCGGGCGGCTCCGGCGTGCGGTCGAAATGCCGCTTCTCGGAATATTTCTTAAGCGACATGAACTACAAAACTCGAATGGAATGTTTGAGGTAACATGAGGCTGAGGTGACGGAATGGCGTCCACGGTTTGGAAAGGGCATCTGACTTTCGGGCTCGTGTCGTTCCCTGTCCGATTGTATAGCGCAGCGCGCGGCGACAGCATCAGCTTCAATCAATTGCACAAAGCCGACGGCTCGCGAATCAAGCAAGTCATCTATTGCCAGGCGGAAGACAAGCCCATTCCGCGGAGCGAAATCGTCAAAGGCTATGAGTACGAAAAAGACCGCTACGTCGTGATCGAGGATGAAGAGGTCAAGAAAGTGGCTCCGCAGACGGCCAAAGTAATGGAGATTGTCGAGTTCGTCAAAGCGGAGCAGGTGGATCCCATATACCTGGAAACCTCCTACTACATGGCCCCGGACGAGGCGGGCGAGCGCCCCTACGCCCTCTTGTTTGAGGCGCTTCGGGAAACCGGGTATTATGGCGTGGCGAAGATCGCGATGCACAACCGCGAGCACATCGTGATTCTGCGGCCCGGACAGAACGGCGTGCTGATGCACACCATGTACTTCGCCTATGAAATCCGCAAAGTGGACGAATTCCGTACCGACCTAACCCTTGTGAAAGACAAGGAACTCGCTCTTGCCAAAAGCCTGATCGAGGCGATGGTGGCCGATTTTCAGCCCGAAAAATTCAACGACAGCTATCGCGAGAACCTGCTTCACCTGATCGAGGCAAAGAAGGAAGGCCATAAGGTAGTCGCTACGCCGGAGCCGAAAGAGGCCAAAGTCATTGACATCATGGACGCTTTGAAAGCGAGCTTGGCCATGGCCAAGAAACCGGCTGCTTCGGCGACCTCCGCGGAGCCCGAGGAAGAGGAGGCCGCCAAGCCTGTCCGCCGCCGGCGCGCAGGCGGTTAGCCGCCGTGGATGGTATTCTCAAAGAGAAATGTCCATTC
>DASQJB010000478.1:0-4726 GCA_035631295.1 Bryobacteraceae bacterium
AGCTGGGAAGGCGCGGTGTTCCGGCGGATTCTGGATGCGGTGGCGGACCCGCCGGCAAACGTTCCGGCCGTAGCAATCGGCGTGGATTGGGGCCGCTCGAACGATTACACGGTCTTCACGGGAGTGTCCACCGGCGGGCAAGTGCTCGCCATCGATCGTTTTCGCGGCCTGGAGTACTCCCTTCAACGGGCGCGCCTGCAAGCTTTCTGGGAGCGGCTGGGGCGGTTATCGTGGATCTTCGCCGAATCGAACTCGATGGGCGGCCCGGTGATTGAGCAGTTGCGGCGCGATGGGCTGCCGGTCACCGCGTTCACCACCACGAATGCCTCGAAGGCGATGGCGATTGACGCGCTGGCGCTCGCGTTCGAGCGCGGCTCGATCACCATTCCGAATCATGCGGTTTTGCTGGGCGAGTTGCAGGCGTTCGAAGCGAGATCCCTGCCGAGCGGCTTGACGCGCTACGCCGCTCCCGAGGGCCTGCACGACGACTGCGTGATGTCGCTGGCGCTCGCGTGGCAGGGCTTAGGAACTTGGGCCGAGCACCGGGCCCAGCGAGTCATCGAATTGGAGCCCGTCAGGATTTCTCCGGTATGAGGACGATTTTTAGGTAGGCGGTTTTAGTACAAATCACACTGCGCGTCGCTGGAACGGCGTGGAGATCAATCAGGTAAAGAAGTATTCCGATACGGAGCAACGGACGGACGATCTCTTCTTCGAATACGCGCGGATCTTACGCGGCGTCCGCGCGTCTTCGTCGCGGAGAACGTTTCCGGACTCGTTCGCGGAACCGCGCAGGGATACTTTCTCGACATTCTCGGCGCTTAAGGCGTCGGGCTACCGCGTCGCCTGCCGCGCGCTCGACGCGCAATGGCTCGGCGTACCTCAGGCGCGTGTCCGGCTGATCTTCGTCGGCGTCCGCGAAGATCTCGACGCGCGCCCGGCCTTTCCGAAGCCGCTATGCACCTTACGCGAGAACAATCGGGGAGCTGCGTGTGGCGATTAGGCTGTCGGCCCGGTTTTCCTTTTTATAAGGGTGACAAACCCCTGAGCTGCTGGTACGCCTACGCTTCGCTTCGCCAAGGCTCCGCTCCAGCTCCGGCGGCTCGCAGCAACTTTCAGCAGGTCGTCACTCAGTTCTTGACTCGTCGCTCATATCAGAACGTTAACCGAACCTGCAGGCGCATGGTCCGCGCGCCTTGGAACAGGTTCGGCATGCCATAACGGCTGGCGAACGTCAGTGGAGACTGAATGCCATTGGCAAATGCTCCCGTTCCGTTCAAAGCGTCGATATAGTTAAAGCCGTTCATAAGCTTGCCGTAGTCGTAGCCCGGATCCCCGGCGAAGCGCGGCGCCCGTGAAGGGGCCAGCGTGTTCGTAGGAATCGCGAACTCGTAAAAGGCGAGCTTCGCATGCTGATTGAGCAGGTTCGCGGCTTGCGCCTCGATCGTTAGCCTCATGTTTTCGTGGGTCTTGCTCACCGGGATCTCATGCCGGATCGAGAGATCGGTCTGGATGAACGGATCGGTTCGGGCGTTGTTGTTCACCCCGTTGAGCACGAAGTTTCCATTCGAGGCGCGGCTCAGCAGTGCAAAGGCGCCTCGCCCTTCTGCCCACTGGCAGGCAGACGATGTACCGATACTCGGCAGGCAAGTTGCAATGGGCGTTCCCTGGTATAACGTCTCGCTCAATCCGAAATTGGTCGTCATGTGGGCCCACTTCACTGGATAATACGCGAAGAGGTTGACAGTATTCGGACGGTCCGAAGAGAGCCGTCCGTAGTCGTTCTTCCCATTTGGGAGATAAGTCATTGTGGGAATGTCGAACGCGCGGCCGTTATTGGGGCTGTGCCTGCCGCCGCTGGCATCCGTCGGATCGGTATTCACCAGGCCGGCGTAGTTCCCGCGGAGCTGGGAGTAAGTGTAGGACACCTGGGCGAACCACTTGCCTTCTGTAGGCCGCTTGAAGTAACGGATTTCGATGCCGTCATAGCGGCGGATCGCCGGCACAGCGTGCGGGCACTCCGCACAGAAGGGCGTGGTATCGAAGTAGTTGCCACCGGCGTCGGGAGTGCAGCTAAACCCTGGCGTCGAAGTGCAGGGGATGGATACGGGGCGGTGCAGGATATCCGCATACGCCGAACCGGGGTTGCCGATGTAATAGCCGAGGCTGTCGGTGAGGGACATGTCCTCGATGGCGTTATCCAGCCGCTTGCGCGAGTAGCGCGTTTCCAAACCCCAGTTCGCAGAGACGGCCCAATCCACACCGGTAGTGAACTCATGTTGCTTCATGGGGTTCATATGGACATCGATGCCGGGGTCGCGGGGGTCGGCCTTGGTTGCGCGGAAATCCTCATTTTCAATGAAGCGGGCGTTCACGCCCGGCGCCGGGCCGCTCGCCGGGCAGCCGCCGTTGCCACTGAAATCCGTGGGAATGATGTTGTTGTAGTTCACGGAATCGAGCGCGTACACGCACTCATGCCAATAATCGCTGCCGAACGAGCCGCGAGCCAAACCCATCTTCATGATGTCGTAGAACTGGCCGTAGCTGGCGAAGATTTTGACCTTGCCATTGTGCAGCAGATCGTACGCGCCGCCGATGCGTGGGGCGATCTTCTGACCCCAGCCGAACTCCAGGTTGGGGAAGCGCGTGGGATCATAAGCCGGCAGCCGTTCCTGGTTGAAGCGAACGCCCAGGTTGAGCGACAGGCCATGGCCCACCTGCCAGGCATCCTGAACATAGAACTCATGAGCGTATTGCGTTGTGGCGCCGTGATTGGTCACCGTGTCTCCGCCCACGTAAAAGTAGCCGTAAAGACCCTGGCAATTATTGCCCACAGCCGCGCCGTATTGGGCGATGTTTTGATTCTTGATGGCGTCGCAAGCCGAGGCGCTGGTCAAAGGCTGATAGGACTGGCCCCACCTCAGATTCACAACAGCGCCATTGTAGCCGTTGAGCACGTTATTGTATTGCGACTGCATGAAGTAGCCAGCCTTGAAAGTGTGCGTCCCCAGCCCGTGCGCGAAATACGAAGCGTCGACATTGAAACCCTTGCGCTTGAAGGTGTCGAAGATTCGGGCGAGATTCGAAGGGATGTTGCTGAATCCGGTTCCGTTGAAATTCGTTGAGGCGGGAAACGCAGCGCCGGTGAGATCCTTGGTGTTCGCGCTGACGCTCACGTCATACACGTAACGAATGCCGGATGGTACGCCGCGTTGTTCGACGTTGCTGAAGAAGTAGCCATAACGGGCGATCACCACGAGTTTCGAGGTAGGCGTCCAGTCCGCACCGAAGCTGTAAACGGCGCTTGGGTACACGAAACCGGCGTCCGAACGAAGCGTGTTCGGGTCGATACCGGCTTGCGTGTTTACCTGTCCCGGGATCGCGCTGTCCGGAAGCAGGAGCTGCCCAGTCTGCCTGCCATACGCATAGTTCCACGATGCGAACGCCCGCAGCGCGTTGGTTACGCCGTAGTCCAGGCGATTGTACATGTTGTGCTGCACAAACGAGCTGGTGAGAGTCCGCGCGCCGGCATTGACGCCCGTAAAGTTGATTGTGCGATGAATGGTATCGATCTGCGGGATATAGCTGCTATAGAGCCAAAGGCGATTGGAAATCAACGGCCCGCCGATCTCATAGCCCGGCTCGATGATGTTGCGGCTATCCTTCTTGGGGATGTAGTACTCGGGTGTTCCGTCCAGGCGCGCGGCGGTGTTCAGACTCGTAGCCGGGTTAAGGCGCAGCCCGCATGACTGCAATGTAGCCGCCGCCAGCGTGCCGCCGGCATTGACGTTGGCCGCAGTGGGTCCGGTGAAGTTGGGTCCGTTGTACCCGGCCGTCATTCCGCTGATGCAAGGATCGTTGGCGTTCAAGTTGTTCATCTGGAGGTAGGTGACCAGAGCGCCATGCCACTCGTTCGATCCCCGCTTGGGAACGGCGTTGACCACGCCGCCAATAGCGCCGCCGTATTCGGCTTCAAAACCTGTGGACTTGATCTGAACAGTCTGGAGCCAATCGGTCTGGAAGTTTTTGCCGACGCCGCCATTCTGCGCGTCGGTCATGTTCACACCGTCCACCATGTAGACGTTCTCGGCGTCGGAGGCGCCGTCCACCTGAAAGCTGTCGCCGCGGTCGTTGCGTCCGCCCTGCAGAGGCTCCATGCGCGCGCCCGGCGCGAACGTGATCAGAGACTGGAAGGACCGGCTCTTGGGAATATTATCGATAACATCTTTCTGAACATCGACGGCCACTTTACTCTGCGTGACGTCCACAATCTGAGCGGTTTCGCTAACCTCCACCGTCTGCGTAACCGCGCCCACTTCTAATGTAACGTCGATGCTGGGCAAACGTCCCACATCCACGTGGATGCCTGGTTGCTTGATGGTCGTAAAGCCGCTCGCGCTGATTGTAATCGTGTAGTCGCCCGGAGGAAGCTGCGACAACCGGTAAGCTCCAGCGGAATCGGTCTGAATTTTGCGCGTGCCAAACAGCGCCGGTCCAGAGATTTCGATGGTGGCGTTGGGAACCGCGCCGCCGGAGGCATCCTTGACGGTCCCTTGAATTCCGCCTTGCGTTTCTTGAGCCGGTAAGCTCAAGCAAGAGCCGAGCAAGCCCACCATAAGGGCGAACGCGGCACGTTGTGTTGTGCTCATAAACTCCCTTTCCGATCTCTCGCCAGGATGGTTTGCCTGCCTCGGAGTCCGGCGTTTAACGCTGCCCCTTTACGACA
>DASQJB010000479.1:0-7172 GCA_035631295.1 Bryobacteraceae bacterium
CGACGCGAAGAACCTGCACGCCAAGCAAACCGTGCTCATGGTGGGCAAAGATCCCATGGGCTTCGCGGTTTCGCCTGACGGCAAGACTCTTCTGGTGGCCAACCACGGCGACGGAACCGTTTCCGTGGTGGATCTGGGCGCTGGCAAAATCGCCTCGATGTTCAAGGCAGGGACGGGCATCGAAACGCTGACATACTTCTGAGTTGTCAGTTGTCAGTCGTCAGTTATCAGTCATCAGTTATCCGTCATTAGAAGCCGGGGGGCCGAAAAGAATACTGATAACTGACAAACTGATGACAGACGACTAATAGCGTAGAATTTATCCATGCGGCTCCTTCCCTGCGTTCTCCTCCTTTCCACTGTTTCCCTGGCTGAGACGATTCCCGTGCCCAAGGCCACGCGTCTCGGCTTCACCGCGGACTCCTCTGCATTCAATTCCGCCAGCCGGGACCTCCAGCCGCTGGATCTGGCTTCGCACGGCTACACCGAGGACGAGTTCATTATCAGCGGCTCGGCGAATGTCTACGATTGGTCCGCTGACGGTTCGCTTGCGGTGAAAACGCCCAACGCCCCTTACGCGGACCGGATTCTGGTCCGTCATCCGTCCACGCGGGCGCGCTTCAGCGGAACCGTGGTGGTGGAGCTAATGAATAATGCCCGCCGTTTCGATTGGCCGATGATGTGGGGCTACTCGCACGACTATTTCATGGAGCACGGCGACGCGTGGGTCGGCATCACAATGCCGGGAGCCGTGCAGGGTTTGAAGAAGTTCAATCCTACGCGATATGCGATGGTGTCGTTTGCGAACCCGGGCGCTCCGTGCGCCTCAGGCGGCAAAAACGCCGCGCCCGATCAGGAAGAAGGCCTGAGGTGGGATCTCTTCAGCCAGGTGGCGGCGGCGCTGAAAAGCGGCGCTCCCGGCTCTCCGATGGCCGGATTCAAAGTCGAGCGCGTGTTCATGACCACGCAAGCCGGTGATATCGTCACCTACATCAACGCCGTCCATCCGCATGCTATGCTTGCCGGCGGTACGCCCGCCTTTGACGGCTATATGATCAAGAACCCGGCCGGGGCGGTGCGCATCAGCCAATGCGCGCCGGGTCCGGCCCAGGGCGATCCGCGGCGCGTGGTGAAGCCGGTGAACGTTCCGATCGTCGCCGTGGTAGCTCAAGGTGAGGTGATCGGGAATCTTGCTTCCCGCCGCCCCGACAGCGACGATCCGGCCGGCAGGTATCGCCTTTATGAAATCGCGGGCATCGCGCACATCGAAAAATATCCTTATTCGGCGCTCCCTTCCTTCGCGGATCAGATAACGGCAGTAGGAGCGGCGCAAGGAAGTCCCGACTGGCCATTCGCCGCCAAGTGCGAACCGGAGATCCCCCTGGGCGATAACCCGTTGCTCAAGTACTCTTATGATGCGGCGTTCCTGAATTTGGATCAGTGGGTGCGCAAGGGCGCTGCGCCGCCGAAAGCCGATCGCATCGAAGTGAAAGACGGCGCCGTCGTTCTGGATGAATGGGGAAATGGCGTCGGAGGAGTGCGAAATCCGTTTGTCGACGCCCCCGTGGCAACCTATTTCACCACTAGCTCAGGCCCTGGGACGTGCGCAGAGTTGGGGCACGCAGCGCCGTTCGATCAGGCTCGCCTCAAGAAGCTCTATCCGGACGCGAAGGAATACTCAACCAAGGTCGGCCAATCCATCGACCGAATGACGAAAGAGCGGTTCCTGACCGAGTCCGACGCCAAGCGTCTCAAAGCGTATATACTCAAGAGCGTCAATTAGGGAGCAGGACGAGAAGCAAGCGGGGAAATGGGGCGGAAAGTGAAAGAGGGGGCAGCCCATGGGCTCTGCCCCACCAATTCCAGATACGAACACTCGGGTCATCGCGCACGACCATCGAGGCGCGCTTGCCTGCCGGTCATTCCGCGCAAGGACGAGGCAGCTCGGCCGGCGGGCGTTACAGCAGCAGAGTCTGCCCCACAAGATTGCCATCGTCGCAAGGCCAGCAATCCGGGGTCGGGGGGTCGATGCGGGCGGCGGTCACGACGGTCGCGGCCAGCAGAGGTAGGGCGAGTACGGCGACTCGTAGGGCTTTCTTCAACATTTTCGGGCCTCCTGGTTCACGTAGGGTGTGAACCCTATGCCTGCAAGCTTACTGGCTGGACGGACCGCTTAAGAACATTAACCGAAGCTTTTCTGGAATCAGAACAGTTTGGCCGTGGAAATCCCTTAGCCTGAGCTTGTCAGTTGACCGCTCCCCCTGGCGGTCGCGGCTCTGTAACTCGCTGTAAATACAGGTGTCCATTCCGAGCCGCGACGGCCAGGGAGCGGTTTTGACGAAGTTAAGGGTTGTGCGTTTGAAAAGCACGTTGCGGCGCTCGGCCCGCCGGCTTGGGCCAGCTCAGTCGCGATGGCGCCGGCGCTGAGCCGGTTCCAGGCTCATGGCGACCTGCGTAACCTGGCCAATTACTTCGATCTCCGACGGATATTCGAAAGTCTGGGGCTCGCAGGCGGAGGCCGGATGCGGCTGAAGCGTCAGGCGGTCGCCTCGCAGGCTGCACCAACTGCACGCATATCCGTCCCGATGCTCGAAGAAGTAGATTGGCCTTTCGAATTCGGTGCGCCAACCAGTGGACCGGATTCGGCGGGTGTCGTCGAGCACCACCAGAGAACCGGGATAGATGATGGGAAACATCGACCAATCGTCGGAGCCGATGAGTCCGTAGCGGTGGCTGCGCAAGTCGACATGCTTCAGGAGCAGGAACGGAACCTTGCCCCATTTCTGAATCATGCGGCTTAGAAAGACGGTTTTGGAGAGGTCGATTCCGGGATCGAGGGCGATCGGCGCTTGGATCTCGCCCTCTTCCTGAGGTTGAAAACCAACTGGGTGGGTGCGCTCCAGCCTCACGAGTCCGGCATCGGCGGGCAGCTCCGCCACGGCAATCCCATACCAGGAGAGCACTTCGTTCATGTCCAAGCGGTAGATCGCGCAGAGCGAATAGATACGGTAGACGCTGGGAAGCGTCCCTTTATTCTCGATGTCGGCGAGCCGGCTAAGCGCAACTACGTATTCGTCGTTGTCGTGCAGCGCCGCGATCTTCGCGCTGGCCTCCTCCACATCGCGGTACCGCAGCGCCAATCTCTCTCTTATCCGCTTGAGTTTCTGCCCCGCTTCTTCCATGATGGAGACGCGGGGTGTTGGACCGGGACGCGTAGTGGATGCGAAGGCCATGTAGGGCGCGGCAAGATCTCGCATTCACAAGATCTCGCTAAATTATATCCGTCTTCATAGGGCTCTGGCAAGGTTCTTGTTCTGATTTCGGAACAAGAAATTCGGTTTTGGGATTTTCGGAACAAGGGAAAGGAGCGCAGCTAAGCGGCGAATGCCCACATGCGCATCGTCATAGGTGTAACCGGCGCGAGCGGTTCGATTTACGGCTGGCGTCTATTGGAGAAGCTAAGGCAAAACCCAACAGTGGAGGTACATCTTATTCTTTCCCGTTCGGGCGAGCGAACAGCCCATCTTGAACTGGGGAAAACGGCCTCCGAGTTTCGTAACTTGGCGGATTTCTGCTATGCCCCGGAAGACATAGGCTGCCGGCTCTCCAGCGGATCATTCCTCACGTCGGCGATGGTGATTGCGCCTTGTTCGATTCATACCATGTCGTCGATCGCCTCCGGAATCAGCTCCAACCTGATCGTCCGCGCGGCGGACGTAATATTGAAGGAACGCCGGAAACTGGTGCTGATGGTGCGGGAATCACCTTTTCATTTGGGTCACCTGCGTTCGATGGCCGCTTTGGCGGAGATGGGCGCGATTGTCGCGCCGCCGGTTCCCGGTTTCTATCATCGCCCGCAGACCATCGAAGATCTGGTAGACCACAGCGTGGATCGAGTTCTCGATCTGATCGGGCTGCCTGCGCCGGGCGCGCGCCGCTGGGACGGACCCGAGAGGTCGCAAAGCCGCGACCGCGAGGGAGCGAACGAATGAAAGTCGCGTTTCAGGGCGAGTCAGGGGCTTTCAGCCAGGAAGCCATCCGCCAGCTCCTGGGCGCGAAGGCGGCGCCAGTGGCTTGCCGGCGGTTTGACGAGGTTTTTGACGCGCTCGCGCGGCGGCGCGTGGCCGCCGCCATCGCCCCCATCGAAAACACGCTGCATGGATCGGTGCATGAAAATTACGACTTGCTGCTGAAGCACGACTTCGCCATCACCGCGGAAACCAACGTTCGCATCGTCCACAACTTGATCGCCGCGCCGGGGACCCGGTTCCGGCAAATAGACAAGGCGTATTCGCATCCGGTCGCGTTGAATCAGTGTCTGGATTTTTTCGGGCGCAACAAGCAGATTCAAAGCGTGCCGTTCTACGACACCGCCGGCAGCGTGAAGATGGTGATGGAGAAACGGCCGCCGGGCGGCGCCGCCATCGCATCCCAGCTTGCGGCGAAAACCTACGGCGCGAAAATCCTGAAGCGCGAGATCGAGGACGACCGTCAGAACTACACCCGCTTCTTTCTACTGGAGCCGAAAGGCGCAGGGCCGCGGAATCCGAAGGGCGCCAGAGGCAAGCCGTGGAAAACCTCGCTGGTTTTCTCCACGCGCAATGTGCCCGGAGCGCTATTCCGGGCCTTGAGCGCGCTGGCCCTTCGCGACCTGAATCTCACCAAGCTGGAATCGCGCCCGCTGCGCGGCCGGCCCTGGGAATATCTCTTCTATCTCGATTTGATCGGACGCCAAGGCGACGAGGCCGTCCGCAGAGCTTTGGGGCATTTGGGCGAAGTGGCGGATTTCTTGCGCGTCCTGGGAAGTTATCGCGCCGCGTGATTTGACGCCGACAAGAAGGAAATGTTCTCGCAAAGCCGCAAAGCGCGCAAAGATTCCTTGGGGGCTCTGTGAGAGAGCTTTGTCTGGTCGTCCTGCGTCACGACAGGTCATGATATGCTGAGCGCCATGGCGCGCATGCTGAGATACGTCCCGTTTCTGGCGCTGGCGGCCACGGCCGTTCTTTGGCCGCAAACCAAAGTTTGGACGGCACAAGAGCTCTTCCAGCGAAATGTCGGAACCAAACAGCAGCAGGAGACTCAGTTTCCGCCGCACAAGATCGCGGGCAATCTCTATTACGTCGGAACCGAATCGCTGGCCGCTTTCCTGGTTGTTACTCCGGAAGGCAACATCCTAATAAACAGCACCTATGAGCGGAACGTGCCGGTGATCCGCAAATCTATTGAGGATCTGGGATTCCGCTTCGCGGATACAAAAATCGTTCTCGGCAGCCATGCGCACGCCGACCATATGGAAGGCGACGCGCTCATGAAGGAGCTGACTGGGGCGAAGGTGATGGCCATCGCCCAGGACGTACCGGCTCTGGAACGAATGACGCCGGGAGGCAAGCCTCATCCGATCGACCGCGTGCTGCAGGATGGCGACGAGGTTACGGTAGGAGGATCGACTCTTGTGGCCCATCTGACGCCCGGCCACACTCGCGGCTGCACCACCTGGACCATGAAAGTCCAGGAGGGCGGCAAGACCTACAATGTGCTCATCATCGGCAGCATGGGGGTGAATGCGGGCACGAAGCTGGTGAACAACCCACAGGTCGCGGACATCGCGGAGGAGTACAAGCGTGGATTCCGCGTGCTTCACGGCCTGGCTTGCGATATCCCCCTCGGCTCGCACCCGGCGATGTACAATCTCGCGGAGAAATATTCGAGGCTGGGCAAAGGCCCTAACCCGTTTATCGATCCAGAAGGCTACAAGGCCGAGGTGAACATCGAAGAAGGCGCGTTCCTCGCGGTTTTGCGCGAGCAGGAAGCCGCCGGCAAATAGTCCTCGCTTACGGCAGCCAGCCTTCCTCAGTTTTGAAAAGATTCGGATCCTGGGCTAACGCCTTGCTTAGATATTGCTGGCCCAGATCGCGGTCCCCGGTCTTGAAATAACCCATCGCCAAGTGGAATTGCCTGACCGGGCTGGGCTGCTTAGCCACCGAGGGCGCTAAAAACTCCACTGCCTTGCGGTAATCGCCTTAGCGGTAATAGACCCACGCGAGGGTGTCTTCGATCATCGGATTTCCGGGGGCCAGCTCGGCGGCGTGCTGCGTGTAGCTGAGCGCGGTGTTTACATTTTGCGAAGCCGTCAGATACGGAGCCGCATTTAATGCCACGACGTTGTCGGGATTCTGCTCTACAACGGCGGCGAAGTGAACCACGGCCGCCGGCATATTCTTGTGCCTGAATTCCAGTTCGGCGAGCATAAGGTTCGCGGCTTCATTTTTCGGTTGGGCGGCAAGGACCCCGGTCAGCTCCGAGCGAGCCGCGTCTATCTTGCCTTCTTGCGCATCGAGCGCGGCCAGGCGAGATCGGCATCCGTGAATCGGGGATTTAGCGTCTTAGCCGCAATGAAGGCAGCCCGGGCGTCGGTCGTCTTTCCGAGCTGCCGAAGCCATTCGCCTGCGACCAACTGCATCCGTGAGGCGGAGTTCTTGGCCGTGGATTCCTTCAAGATCTGTAGCGCGAGTGCGTTTTGCTTGTCCGCAAGACAGGCTTGAATCGCCAGGCTCAAAGCCCCGGAGTCCGCGGCGTTCGTCCGCAAGATTTCCTGAGCGTCGGTTCGAGCGCCCACGAAATCCTTCTTCAGGAACTTCGCGATGCCACGCTGAAGCACCAACTCCGGAACGCGCTGCGTCTTTAGCGCGTTTTCTGCGTCGGCCCCCGCCTCATCCGCGTGGTTGAGGGCGAGAAGCGCCCAGTTGCGCGTAGCGGCTAAAGCCGCCGCGGATTTCTGATTCTTCGGCGCCGAGTCCAGCAAGTCCGAAGCCGCCTGGGCCTTGCCGCCGCCGATTTGCGACTTCGCCAGCTCGATCCGGGGTTGGAGAAGGCCGGGACTGAGCCGAAGGACGTCACCCAGCTCCTGCTGCCAATTCTTTTCCGATCCGAGTATGCCATGTACTCTCGAAGCCCATAGTGCGCGTCCGCGGAGTTGGGCTGGATGCGGAGCACAGCTTGAAGGTCTTTTTCGGCTTCGGAAGGCTGTGAGAGAGTCAGGTAGACGCGGCTTCGAAGAAGCAGCGCATCCGTGTCTTTCGTGTTGCTCTGTAACAGGCCGCCAGGTAGTGCAAGGCGTCATCGGTCCGGCCCATCACGACGTAGGCGCCCACCAGGCGGAGGCGCGCGGCATG
>DASQJB010000480.1:0-10128 GCA_035631295.1 Bryobacteraceae bacterium
GTACGCCACGGTGGCGATTGCGCTGGTCAGCGATTCGCTGGTCAATTGCTCTATCCCCCGCATGTCCAGGCTGTACGCGGGAGAACGGATCGCGGAGTTTCGTTCCTTTCTCCTGGCGATGTTGGGGCTCGGCGTTGCTCTCGGACTTGCGGGCCTGGTGGTGGCGAAGTTGATGGGCGCGAGGCTGCTGGCCGTCATCTACGGCCCAGAATACGCGGCGCAAGCCCGCGTCTTCACCCTGCTCATGCTGGCCACGGGCATTCAGTGCGTCGCTTCCGGGTTCACGAGTGGAATCATGTCGGCTCGCCGCTTCCGGATCCAGGTGCCGTTGTACGCGCTTATGGTCGGCGCCAATGCGCTGGCCTGCGCGCTCTGGATACCGGCCGCCGGCCTGGAGGGGGGCGCCATGGCCATGGTCGTGGCGGCAGTGGTTCGCTTAGTGTTGGCCGCCGCCGTGGCCGGCCGTTTGGTTTGGAATTCATCAAAAGCGACCGCGGGATCTCCGGCGTCCTGCGTGGGAGTTTGGAGACCCGAGCTATGACGAAGCGCGCGCGAAGGTCTCCTAGCATCCTCTTCCTTCTGGTGGCCTGCTACGTCATCTTGCTGCCCTATCAGTTCGAAGTCGAGCGGCAACTGCATTTGGCCCCCTCCGATAGCTTTTTGTTCCTGGCATTGGCGCTGGCGGCGGGACAGTGGAGGTACCGCAAGCCCGCCTGGACAATCTGGCACCTCGCCATAGCGCTCACGTTCGTTCTCGGAACGTTCATCATCGCCCAACGTTTTGGCCACATCGAGCGATATGAGCTTCTCAACAAAGACGTGGGCCTGCTGCTTCCCTTCCTCAGCTATGCGGCGATTACTTCAGCGGTCGTGAGCTGGACCGATATTCGGCGGCTCCTGAAAGTCTTTGTACTGGGTGTGGTGGCCGAGAACATCCTGGCGGTTGCCGGGTTCCTGGCGTCCTACTTCTACGGCATCGCCAACCCGTTCGCGCGCTACGAAGGACTTCGCCTTTCGGGAATGTTGCTCGATCCCAACGCCTACGGCTCGCTGCTCGTGGCGGCGCTGGTGATATGCGAGGCGGCTTCCTGGGGTGAGTTCCCGCTATTCACCGGCTTTACATTGTGGTTCGCCAGAATCACCTTGCTGTTGGGGATTCTGTTCACCTTCTCGCGTACGGCCTGGACGGGCCTGGGCGTTGCGCTGTTGCTTGCCGGCTTGATCCGGCCGCGAGTGCTGCTGCGGCCGCTGCTGGCGGGGCTTATCGGCGGCCCTGCTCTGTTGCTGATCATGGGGCACCGCTTTGTGCCCTTGTTTCAGCGAATGGCTCGCCGGCCAGAACAGGTGCAAGAGCGTTTCGACCTGGCGCACCGCGCTCTCGAATCGTTTGCGCGCCATCCCTTCTTCGGCGGAGGGATCGGAAGCTTTCGCATGGCGGCAGGGGTGGTCGCCCACAACACCGCCATGTGGTTTATGGCGGATTTCGGCCTCGCCGGGCTGACCGTACTCGTGGGATTTCTCGGATGGTTCTTCGTGAAAGCGTGGTTGGCATACCGGCGCGCGCCCGAATCCCAACAGCCGCTGGTCCTGTCGTTATTGCTGGCGTTCGCGGCGATGGTGGGCGTAGCCATGGGCATCGAGGCGTTTTATCAACGACACTTCTGGTTGATCTTCGCTCTCATCGCCTCGAGTTATTGCCTCACGCTCCATCCCGAGAGCGCCCAGGACGCGGCGGCATCCTCGCCGGGTCCATCGTTCCGCGCGCGTTCATTGAAAGATCTTCGCCATCGCGAATCCGAGGTCTTGGCTCATGTTTACTAAACCAACCACGCCGATGAAGGTCTTGCATGTCGTCGGGGACTCCCGTTTCGGCGGCGTCGCCTGGATCATCCTGGGATTGGGCCGGGTGTTACAGGCCGAGGGCTGGCGGGTGGACGTCCTCACAGTCGACCCCATTTTTCAGGCGGAGGTGTTGCGCCAAGGTCTCGGCTTGGTCGACCTGGACGTGATCCGCCGCGAGATACGGCCGTTCTGGGACCTGGGCGGGCTCATCCGCCTCCGCAATTTCCTACGGCGGGCGAACTATCGCATCGTTCACACCCACACCTCCAAGGGAGGGTTTGTCGGACGGTTGGCCGCGCGGCTCGCGAGCGTGCCGGTGATCGTTCATACCGCCCACGGATTCGCGTTCCACGAGGCGAGCCCTCGTTCGACTCGTCTCTTCTATTCCACGCTGGAGCGGATGGCCTCGCGGTGGTGCGACCGGATCGTTTGCGTCAGCGAATTTCACCACCGCTGGGCTCTCGAATTGGGGATGTGCCATCCCTCGCGCATACTGGCGATACCCAACGGGATTGCCGATATCGCATCCCAGACCCGCATCCCCGCATCCGAGACGCGCCGGCTGCTGGGCGCGCAACCGAGCGATCTGCTGATCCTCAGCACTTCGCGGCTGGCGGGCGACAAAGGACTCGAATATCTCATCGAAGCCGCGGCGATGATCCGGCCCGGCGCGCGCGCGGTCAAAGTCGCGATCACCGGCGACGGACCCGTCCGGCCGCGCCTGGAGGACCAGGCCCAGCGATTGGGCGTCACCGACCGGGTTATGTTTCTGGGATTCCGCCACGACATCGGCGATCTGCTTGCCGCGTGCGACCTGGTTGTAATCCCGAGCTTGCGCGAAGGTCTTTCGATGGCGCTCTTGGAAGCCATGGCCGCCGGCAAGCCGATCATCGCCAGCGCCATCGGCAGCCATCGCGAGCTCGCCGCCCAGGCCGAGATGGCGCGGCTAGTTCCACCGGCGAATTCGAGAGCGCTATACGAAGCCATCCAAAAGCTTTTGGGCGACCCGGCGCTCATGACGCGGCTCGGCGCCACGGCTCGGGCTCTGTTCGAAAGCCGCTACACAGAAGGGCGGATGTTGAACGCCTACCGCGACCTGTATCTAGAGCTTCTGCAAGGCAAGCAGCCGGGCAAACTCCCGCGCGCGCAGCGGCCCCAGCGCGTATCCCCCAGCCTCGCAAACCAGGAATCGATTTATCGCGTGTACGCGGGCGAGGTTCAGCCACCTCGTCAGCCCGAAGGCGGCGGCCTATGAAGCAGACGGATCTGACCCACAACCCGCCTACGCCCAACGCCCGTCTACACGGCGGGATTCGCGAAGCAGCCGCGGGAGATCTCGCGGGCATCGTTGGCGTCCACAAGAGGGCCTTCAGCGAATTCTTCCTCACGCGCCTGGGAAGCGAATTTCTGCACCGCTACTACGGGCTGGTGCTCGACTACGACTCCGGAATCATGCTAGTGGGCGAAGCCAGCGGCACGATCGAGGGATTCGTGTGCGGCTTTGTCGATCCCGCAGCTTTCTATCGCTTCATGTGGCTCAGCAGGCGGACGTTTCTGCGGCCCGTACTTTCCGCGCTGATTCGCCGGCCTTCTCTCGCCGCGGGAGTGCTGCGCGGAGTCCAACACATTCAGACCTCGGCTTCCTTGAAGCCCGCGGAGTCTTGTGAGCTATCCTCCATCGCCGTGGCGCCTGAGGCCGGCGCGGCCGGATTGGGTAGCGCCCTCATCAAAGCGTTCCTGGAGCAGGCCTGGCGTCTGGACGCAAAGCACGTTTACCTGACCACGGACGCCGACGGCAACACAGCCGCCAACGCGCTCTATCATAAGGCCGGATTTCAGCATGAGGAGCGTTTCCTTCAGCGCAAGGGCCGCTGGATGAACTCCTACCTGATTCACCGCACGCCGGCGGACGACATTTCGGGGAGCCCTTCATGAGTCAAGCGCGGCTCAAACGGATGAGGAAAGCACTTCTAGCCCGGCTTTCTCACCGGCCAGGCGTCGAGACGAGTCTCGACGCGGCAGGCACGAGCGCCTGCGCCACGAAACGGGCGGACAGACTGGCTTGCGCCGGCCGTGGCGCAGGCTCTCAGCCCGCCGCGTCCCGACTCTTCGGGACGCTCGCGAGGTGCTTCGATGCGGCCTGCGCAGCTTCGGGACTTGTACTCGTCCTGCCGGTGCTGGCCATGCTTGCACTGGTGGTTCTCATGGATGACGGTCCACCGGTGCTGTTCAGCCAAACCCGAGTGGGAAAGGACGGCAAGCCGTTCCGCATTTGGAAATTTCGAACGATGCGCGCCGGCAGCAGTGGGAGCGCGATCACCGCTTCGGGAGACGCGCGCGTCACGCGATCCGGGGCCGTGCTGCGGAAATTCAAGCTCGACGAGCTGCCGCAGCTTTTCAATGTGCTCAAGGGCGACATGAGCTTGGTGGGGCCCCGTCCGGAGACGCCGGAATACGTCCAGCCCCGCGCTCCGGCCTGGCAGGCAGTTCTGGCGGTGCGCCCGGGAATTACGGACCTGGCGACACTGATCTATCGAGACGAAGAAGAGATCCTGGGCGCCTCGGCCAACGCCGACGTTCTCTATCGCGAAACCGTGCTCCCGGAAAAACTCCGCCTGAATCTCGCTTACCTTCGAGCGCGCTCCTTCCGGCAGGACCTGAGGCTCATCCTTTTGACGGTTCGTTACAGCCTCTTCCCCGATTCGTTCGACCCGAATCGCGTCCGAAGAACTTTCGGAATAGGACTCGAATATGACTGACACGTTCATCCCTTTTCATCGGCCTTCCCTCGGCGAGGAGGAAATCAACGAGGTCTCGGAAACCCTGCGGTCCGGCTGGCTCACCACAGGACCTCGCACGGCCCGTTTCGAGCGCGAGTTCGCTGAGTATGTCGGCGCGCCGCACGCCATCGCCCTCAATAGCGCCACGGCCGCGCTGCACCTCGCCCTGGCGGGTCTGGAAATCGGTCCCGGCGACGAAGTGATCACCACCCCGATGACCTTTTGCGCGACTGTTCAGGCCATCCTGCACACGGGAGCAACACCGGTGCTCGCCGACATCCGGCCGGACGGCAACATCGACCCGGAAGAAATCGAAAAACGGATCACGGCCCGCACGCGCGCGATCATCCCCGTGCACATGGCCGGATTGCCCTGCGAGATGAACGCGATCTGGGACATTGCGCGCGAGCGCCGCCTGCATGTGATCGAAGACGCGGCTCACGCCGCGGGGGCGCGGTATCGGGGCAGGCCGATCGGCGCCGGGCCCTTCGGTTCTTCGCCCGCTAGCGACGCGGTCGCATTCAGTTTCTACGCCACCAAGAATCTCACCACCGGCGAAGGAGGCATGCTCGTCACGCACCGCCCGGAGCTCGCCGAAAATGCGCGGATGCTTTCTCTGCATGGCACGAGCCACAATGCGTGGGAGCGCTACACGGATCGCGGAGATTGGTACTACGAGGTGCTGGCCCATGGGTTCAAATACAACTTGAGCGATATTCACGCGGCGCTGGGCATTCACCAACTTCGCAAACTGGAGCGATTTACCGAGAAGCGCGCCTCCTATGCCGCCGTGTACAACCGCATGTTGGGCAGCTTGGATGAAGTCGAGGTTCCGCCGGCCTCGCCGGTTTGCCGTCACGCCTGGCACCTGTACGTCCTTCGGCTCAATCTGACGCGGCTCAGGATCGGCCGCGATCAGTTCATCCGGGAGCTGCGCAGCAAAGGCATCGGAGCTAGCGTGCATTTCATCCCCATCCCCTTGCATCCCTATTTCGCCAAACTGCCGCTGGCGAACCATGTTTACCCGCGAGCTTTGGATCTTTATCAGAGGATCGTTTCCCTGCCCTTGTATCCCGCGCTGCGGGAGGAGCAGGTGGAGTATGTGGCCCGGCGCGTCCGGGAAATCGTGGAGGGGTCGAGACGGCCTCGCTATCTGGCGCCTGGACAACCGGCAGCCAGGCTACCACTGAGCGCCTGATCGGCTTGGAACGAATGAATAGAAAAAACGGCAATCATTTGGATGTTTGGCTGGAGCGGGCATGCCATGCGGCAGCCATCGGCTTGTCCCTGACCGGGGCCTTGTTGCTGCGATTCGACTTTTCTGTTCCCCCGGAAGTAAACGCCGTCTTCAAGCAGGCGCTCCTGCTGGCGATTCTGGTGAAGCTGCCCGTCTTCGACTGGTCCGGTTTCTACCGGGGCTTGCGCCGATTTGTCAGCATCCCCGACTTGTACGTCGTGTTCCTTGGCAACCTAGTCGGCTCGG
This sequence comes from Bryobacteraceae bacterium, assembly GCA_035631295.1. GTDB lineage: Bacteria > Acidobacteriota > Terriglobia > Bryobacterales > Bryobacteraceae > Palsa-187. Next base: position 6,106 of record DASQJB010000480.1, read on the forward strand.
TGCTGTTCGCCATGATCTCCATGGTCTGGTTCGGGACCGCCATTCCTCTCTCCGTGTTCTGGATAGACGGAATCATTTGCTTCCTCGCAACCGCTTTGGTGCGTTTTTCAGTGCGGATTCGCAACGAAGCGTTTTCCTGGGAGCGGGCCGATCGCGAGCGGACGGGCATCCTGGTCTATGGAGCCGGGGCCGCGGGCGCCGAGCTCGTTCGGGAAATCCACTCCAAAAGCTGCACGCGCTATAGGGTCAAGGGATTTCTCGACGACGATCCCTCCAAACAACATGCGCTGATTATGGGTGTGCCTGTGCTGGGATCGGGCCGCCAGGCGTTTTCTGTCGTGGGGCGCCTCAACCACAGGAAGCCGGTGGTCGGCGAGATTATCATCGCCATGCCGTCGGCCACGGGCGCCCAGATGCGCGAAGCTCTGGCGAATTGCCGCGCCGCGCGCATCCCGTGCAAAACCATCCCCGGCATCGACGAGCTGCTGAGCGGGAAGTTCCTTTCCGCCCAGGTGCGCAATCTCTCGGTTCACGATCTGCTGGGACGACAGCCCGTGCAACTGGACGAAACGCCTGTGCGGGCCAGCGTCGCCGGCCGCGCCGTCATGGTCACGGGGGCCGCCGGATCGATTGGATCCGAGCTTTGCCGCCAGATCGCGCGCTTCCGCCCCGCATGCCTGGTCGCGTTCGATAACGCCGAAAGCCATCTTTTCAAGATCGAAAACGAGCTGCGCGCGAAATTTCCCGACCTGCAGTTGATCGGCGCTCTCGGGGACATCCGTCACATGGAGCGCGTCGCGGAAGTGCTCGACCGCTATGGGATCGAGTCGATCTTTCATGCGGCGGCGTACAAGCACGTCCCCATGATGGAGACACACGTCTTTGAAGCCGTCAGGAACAACATCCTGGGCGCCTGGAATCTGGTGCGCGCGTCGCGGCGCCACAACGTGCGCAGTCTCCTGATGATTTCCTCCGATAAAGCCGTCAATCCGATCTGCGTGATGGGCGCCACCAAGCGCGTTTGCGAGCGCATCGTTTCCGCCCGGCGGTCCGGGGTAGAAATCCCTAAATGCGCCTCCGTCCGGTTCGGCAACGTCCTGGGCAGCAACGGCAGCGTGGTTCCCATCTTTCAGGAACAGATCGAGGCGGGCGGACCCGTCAAAGTCACACACCCGGAGGCTCGCCGCTTCTTCATGACCATCTCCGAGGCCGTCTCGCTCGTGTTGCAGGCTTCGGCGAAGAGCGAAGGATCGGAAATCTTCGTTTTGGATATGGGCGAGCCCATTCGCATCGTGGATCTCGCCGAAAACATGATTCGGCTGGCGGGAATGGTCCCCTACGAGGACATCGATATTCAGTTCACCGGCCTTCGGCCAGGCGAAAAGCTGATCGAAGAGCTGAACCGCCAAAGCGAAACCATGCTGGCCAGCTCCCAGGAAAAAATACAGGTCATTCATGAACACCCGCTTACCTGGGATTCCATCGCAGAGTGGATCGAAGAGCTCGAGGCCTTGCTGCCCTTCCGGCGCGAGAGCGAAGTCATCGCGCACATTCAAAGACTGGCCCCCGAATATAACCCTACGTCGCGCGTCGAACGGAAAACAACCGCCCCACCCGTGATGGCGTCCGCGGGCGGCGAACTCTGGGAGCCTGCATCATGAACCTAGCCAAATCAAAACACCACGGCAGCCGCAACCTGCGTCCTCGCTTCAAGCGGGGAGTGGCCATGCTGTCTCTAGACACCGAACAGATGTGGGGGTATCAAGACCCGCAGTTCGATCCTTTGGACGAGTCTCAGTTCCAAAACCGCTACCCCGGCGCCGTCGAGGCGCACGATAAGCTCCTGGCATCCCTCCAGGCCGCCAGCGTCGGCGCCACTTGGTTTGTAGTAGGCGGCTTGGCGCTTTCCGGAAGCACAGGTCCGCGCGATACCCGTTTGGCCGGCTTGCCCGCCCGCTGGACGGTCAAAATCCCCAGCGGCGGCGAAACCTCGGCGCCACTCTGGTACCGCCGATCCTTTATCGAGCGTCTGCGCGGCGCCGGCCCGCTTCAGGAAATCGGGCTGCACGGGGGCTTAACGCATTTCGCCTGGACCGATCGTGACCACACCGAAGACGTAGTCCGTTGGGAGCTGTCCGAGGGGCTCAAGGCGCTCGCTGAGATCAATCTCCAGCCCTGCTCCTTTTCCTTCCCTCGCGACGAAGAGGCGTATCACGGGCTGCTGCCCGATCATGGCATCCGGGCCTACCGCGGCCAGACGCCGACCCTCGCGTACCGTCTGGGACGCACGCTGCCCGGAGCCGCCATGCGCGCTCTCACGGAACTAAGCCGCGCCATTCCGCCGCCGGTTTGGCCATATGAGGTCCTTCCCGGCCTCTGGAACATTCCTTCCTCGATGTTCCTTTACCCCATCGGACCGTCGCGGACGAGGCTTATCTCGCTGAAAACCCGCGTCGAGCGGTTCACTCGGGGAGTAGATGCGGCCGTCCGATATCGCGGTGTCTTCCATTTCTGTCTGCATCCCGAAAACCTCGCCGAGTCGCCTTCCGGCTTTTCGATGTTCGAGGACCTGTTGGAAAAACTGCTACGCGCCCGCGCTCGTGGCGACGTCGAGATTCTCACTATGGGGGAAGTGGCGGCGCGCATGTCCGTCTTCGGCTCTCCCTTCGCAACCCATTTCCAAGGATCAAAAAGCTATGTTTCATACCAATAACGTTCATACCCTCGACTATCTGAGACTCATCGGCGTGCCGGAAATGCCCGCTCTCACCAGCCCCTTCGATCCCGGCTACGATCCAAGCACGCTCGAAAGTCACCTGGAGCAGAGCTCTCATTTGATGGCCATTCTCAAGGTGTCCATGGCCTGCTGGATGGTAGCCAAAGAAAACGCGACGCGCCGCAAGGTGGCTTCGGCGGCCAAACATCGAGTGCCTACGGTCACCGGAGGTGGTCCGTTCGAGATCGCCGTGGCGCAGGACCGCTTTCCCGCTTATCTGGACCTCTGCGCCGACATCGGCTTCACGCGCATCGAGTGCGGCGAAGGCTTCACCGATATGCCGCTCAGCGCGCGCGAAGTTCTGAAGATGGCCGGAGAGCGCGGGCTGGAGGTGCAGTTCGAGCTCGGCAAGAAACATGACGGCGCGTTCAACTCCAGCGTCGCCGAAGCGCTCATCGCACAAGGGCGCCGGTGGCTGGACGCCGGAGCACGCGAGTTGGTGGTGGAAGCCCGCGAGAGCGCCAAGGGAGTCGGCCTGTTCGACGACGACGGCAATTTTGATCGCGGGCTGGCCGATCGGTTCGCCAAGGCATTTGACCTGAAGATCGTCACCTTCGAGGCGCCCAACAAGCCGAGCCAGTTCGCGCTGCTGGATCACTTCGGACCGCAGGTGCGGCTCTGCAATGTACGGCTGGAAGAGCTGCTTCGCGTGGAAATCTACCGGCGTGGCCTGCATTCCGACGCGTTCGGTAAAGAGAATCTGCGCCCGCGCGTTCCGCCATCGCCTGCTCAGGCCGCCTAGCTTTAGGAGTTGAGAAATGAAAACCTCGGTCATCATCGATTACTTGCCGGACAGCGTGTGGCGCTATAAGCAAGGCTGGGCGGTGGTTGCGGTGGACGTCATTCGCGCCACCACGACGGCGGTCACGGCGGCGGCCACCGGCCGGCGCTGCTATCCTGCGCCTTCCGTCGAGGCGGCGCTCGATCTCGCCAAGACGTTCGACAACCCCGTGCTGGCCGGAGAGTTCGCCGGCCAGGTTCCCGCCGCCTTCGAGATGGACAATAGCCCGTCCCAGCTGATCGGACGCACGGATATTCACCGCCCCCTCGTCCTGGTTTCCTCTTCCGGCACGCGCGTGATTCACGAAGCGGCGGGATGCGAGGCCACGTATTTGGGCTGCTTCCGGAATCATTCCGTTCTGGTGGCCTACCTGGCGGGACGTCATCCTCGCGTCGCGGTCATCGGCGCCGGAACCAAAGGCGAATTCCGCGAAGAAGACCAGATCTGCTGCGCTTGGATCGCCGCG
>DASQJB010000481.1:0-5347 GCA_035631295.1 Bryobacteraceae bacterium
AGCCACGCTTCAGCAAAAGATCGATGGCCTCACCAATATCACACGTGGCAAAAACGCGAAATTTCTTGGTCATGATTTCGGAAGGACCCTTTGCTTAGATGGCGACAGACCAAGCCGGCTTTGCGAACGGACGCAAGCCGATAAAGCTATCATAACGGCAACCCGGGATTCTCAGGTCTGAGGTCTCAGGTCCCAGGTGTCGGCCTTGGCACACCCGCCGTGGGCACGTCAGTGCCCTGGAGACTCCAGGCCTGCCTATCCATTGATAAGGTCAAATATCCTCTTTACCGACTCGGGAGACGCAGCGGCGAACAATTTCTTGGCGTCGGCGATGGCGATTTCGTCGGCATCGGATTCCAGTTCCTTCAAGCTTTCCGCGATAAAGGCGTCGACGGTCATGGGCTGCGGACCAAGATCCATCGCCTGCTTTCGCGGCCCGCCCAGTTCGGTACCGACATAGGGCGGAATCAATTCGATCACTTTCACGCCCGACTTTCGCCATTGATGGCGGAGGCTCATGGTCCAGGAGTGAATGGCGGCCTTGGTGGCGCAATACACCGAAAAGCGCGCGATAGGGACGAAGGCGAGTCCCGAAGATACATTCACGAGTGTTGCGCCAGCTTGCTTCGCAAGATGGGGTAAGAAGGCGGCGGCGACGCGGATCGGGCCAAACAGGTTGGTGGTGATTTCCGTCTCCAGGCTCTGCTCGTCGAGGGAGCCGTCGGCAGAGATTCCAGCCCGCATCTGCACGCCGGCGTTGTTGAACACACAATTGAGCGCCGGAAAATCAGAAGTCACCTTGCGCGCCACGGAGCGGATCGAGTTGGGATCGGTGACGTCGAGAACAAAATAGGCCATGCCGGCGTGGCGCGCACAGATTGCTTTCAGGCGATCTTCGCGCCGCCCGCTGATGATGACGGGATTGCCGCGCCGATGAAAGGCTGCCGCGAGTGCGCAGCCAATGCCGGAAGAGCCCCCGGTAATAAAGATGGTATTGCCTTGCATTTGCATAGGCTGATTCTAACTGAGGGACTTGGAGGGGGAATCCATGTTGAATGCCTTGATGGGCCGTGCCATGCGGAGATCGAATAGAATCCTGATGCATGTTTTCCGAGAGAACGAACTGGAAACTGGCGCCAAACCGGTTTACCGAAGCGGTTGAGGCAGTTCGGGCCAGTGGAATACAACTGCTCGATTTGACGGCTTCGAATCCGACGCGCGCGGGATTGCAGTATGACTCGGCTGCGATTCTTGCGGCCCTGAATTCGGAGCACGCGCTCGTTTACGATCCGCAGGCGAAAGGATTGCCAGCGGCGAGGCAGGCGGTGGCCCTCTATTACAGCCAGGTGTTGGATCATTCAAAGGCTCCGGGCGCCATGGCAACGCGCATCGATCCGGAGAGGATTGTCCTGACGACCAGCACCAGCGAAGGCTATTCGTTTGTGTTTCGATTGCTCTGCAACGCCGGGGATGAGCTGCTGGTGCCCAAGCCGAGTTATCCGCTGTTTGAGTTTCTGGCGGATTTGCAAGATGTGAAACTGGTGCCGTATCCGCTGATTTATGACCACGGATGGCAAATGGATTTTCCGTCGCTGGAGAAGGCGCCGACGGAGCGGACGCGGGGCGTGGTCGTGGTGCATCCGAATAATCCGACGGGTTCGTATGTGCATGAGAGCGAGATTGCGCCGCTGAATGCGTTTTGCCGCGAGCATGGGCTGGCGCTGATTGTGGATGAAGTGTTTCTGGATTACGGGCTAGAGACGTCAGGCTTTAAAGCCTCAAGCAAAGAGACGCAAAATCGCGCCGCTGAAAGCGCTGCGCCGCCCAAGTTCGGCGTCGGAGACGAGCAGGGCGCCAGTTTCGCCGGAAATCAGGACGTGTTGACATTCACGCTGAGCGGGCTGTCGAAGATTGCGGCGTTGCCGCAGATGAAAGTCGCGTGGATCGTGACCAGTGGACCGGGGGAGCAGGTGGCGGAGGCGATGGCGCGGTTGGAAATGATTGCCGATACGTACCTGTCGATGAATGCCCCGATGCAGTGGGCGGTGCCGGTGCTGCTGTCGCAGCGGAGCAGTATTCAAGCCCAGCTGATGGATCGAGTGCATAAGAATCTGACGGAGCTGGATCGGCAGCTGGCGGGACAATCGGCTTGTCAGCGATTGCGCGTAGAAGGTGGGTGGTCGGGCGTGGTGCGAGTTCCTGTGACGCGCTCGGACGAGGAGTTGGCGATTGCGTTGGTGAAAGAGCAGGCGGTGGTTGTGCATCCGGGGCATTTTTATGATTTTTCGCGCGATGGCTATTTGGTGCTGAGTTTGATTACCGCGAATGAAGACTTTAAGCAAGGTGTTGCGAGGATGTTGGAGCTGGTGAATCGGCAGTTCGGCGACGTTTCGAGGTCTCAAAGGTGGGGCGGTGCGTGATCAGTCTTTGGCCGCCGCGGCTAAAGCCCGTTTCTATCTTTTGCCGTTGACGCGGTCCTCGAGGGCAGCTCTTCCGCGGTTCTACAAACAGCAAATCGACGGCCCGGAAGGGATCTTGCGCGCACAGAAATAGAAGCCGGATTGTCCCGTTTCCCGGGACAACGCCTGGAGGCCTCTTTCAGGGTTGGCGACGAAAGGCTGGAGACGCGGGCGAGGGCGCCCACGGCACGCGTCATCCGCCGCTGACTGCGGGAACGATGGAAATTTCGAATCCTTCGCAGACGGGAGTGGCGAGGCCGCCGGTGTAGCGGATATTTTCGTTTCCGATGAAGATGTTGATGTGCTGGCGGACCTGGCCCTGTTCGTTGACGACGCGGTCGCGGACGCCGGGATGGAGCGTCCAGAGCGCGGTTAGCGCGTCGGCTACGGTGCCGCGAGCGAGGGAGATCTCGATCCGAGGGCATCCGGCGGTGAATTCGCGCAGGGCTCCGGGGATGTGGATGGTGATGGGCAGAGTTATCTCCTGGTGGTTCGGCGCGATTTTTTCCGGCTCGATGATTTCGACGAGGAAGCGGACCTTGAGGTGGACGAAGTCAGGCGCGATTCCTTGGGAGCTACCACGGGCATGACGGGGCCGTCGTCGATGACGGCGGTGCGGACGCATGCGATGGATGGCAGGCTGTCGTGAATCTTGGTCCAGGTCTTGCCTTCATCCTGCGAACCGAACAGCTGTCCGCTGCGGGTTCCAAAGTAAAACCCTGCGGGATCGCAGGAGTCGGCGGTCATGGCGTCGCGCAGGACGGTTTCGTAGGCCTGCTTTTGAGGGAGGCCGCGGCTGAGCGGTTCCCAGGAGGTGCCGGCGTTGCGGGTGCGATAGACGCGGAGGCGGCCTTCGCAAGAACAGCGGAATTCTTCGGACTCGACGGGCACGACGTACGCGCAGTCGGGATCGTGCGGGTGGATGACGATCGGAAATCCGAAGTCGGACGGCACGCCGTTGGCAACGTCAATCCAGTTTTCGGCGCGGTCGTCGGAGCGATAGATTCCGCGGTGATTTTGCAGGAACAATCGCCCGGGACGGGCTGAATGCAGGGCGATCTTGTGCACGCATTGTCCGAACTCCGGATACTTGTCGGGCATGAATGGTGCGGCGATGCCGCGGTTCTGAGCCGTCCAGGTGGTGCCAGAGTCGTCGGTGCGGTAGACGCCACCGGAGGAGATCGCGATGTACATGCGCTTCTTGTCGACGGGGTCGAGGAGGATCGAATGCAGAGCAAGTCCGCCGTTGCCCGGCATCCAGCGAGAGCGGTGGGGATGATCGAACAATCCGCGAACCAGAGACCAGGTTTCGCCGCCGTCGCGAGTTTCGAACAGGGCTGCGGGCTCGACTCCGCAGTAGAGATGGTCGGGTTCGTCAGGCGGGCCGAGGGTGATCTGCCAGATGTTTTTTAGCGAGACACCGGTGTCGGCGGGGAAGCGGACGGGGGCCTCCTGGGGATTGGTCCAGCTCTTGCCGTAATCGTCGCTGGAGCGGAGAAGCGTGCCCCAGAAGCTCGAGGTTGCGACCCAGATACGGCGTTGCCCGGCGCGATTGTCGTACGCCAGGGCGTAGATGGCGTGGCCGTGAAAATAAGGGCCGGCCAGCTCCCAGCGAGTGCGCTGCGCGTTAGAGCGGAAGATGAAGGCTCCCTTCGTGGTTCCCACGAGAAGGAGGAAATCTCCTTTCCTGACGTGAGCGTGGCGCACGCTGTGCATGGTAGCGACGCGCGGAGGGCCGGAAGGCTGGGCGGCGGGATTCGGAGGGGGCGAAATGGTAGCCCCCGATTGAACCGCTTCCAGGGCGGCCTGCACTTCTCCGGCGCGCTGGTATCGCTGCATGGGTTCCTTGGCAAGGCAGCGCTGGATGACGGCCCACAACCCGGGCGGAACGGGAGGGCCGAGAGGCCTGGGTATCTCGCGCATGATGGCCGCACTGATTTCAAAGCCGGTGCGTCCCTCAAAGGGCAGACGCCCGGAGGCGAGTTCATAGAGGACGATTCCGAGAGCCCAAAGATCGCTGCCGGAACCGGCGGGATCACCGCGCAGGATTTCGGGTGCCATGTAGGGCAGGGTGCCGCTGATACTCGATGCGCCTTGAATCGTCGACAAGGACATGGTCGGCGCGTCGAGGGCACCGCCTCCGACTCGCTTGGCGAGGCCGAAATCCAGAACTTTGACCAGGCCGTCGGCGGAGACGACGATGTTCGAGGTCTTGAGATCGCGGTGGACGATGCCGCGATCGTGGGCGCGAACCAGGGCGCTGGCAATCTGAACTCCGTAGCGCAGAACTGATTCAGGAGGCAAACCGGCGCCGGTGCACATTTCACACAGCGACTTGCCCTCGACAAGTTCCATCACGATGTAGAAATCACCCTCGGTTTCTCCGACTTCGTGAATGGTGCAAATGTTGGGATGGGCCAGCGCGGAGGAAGCGCGAGCTTCCTGCAGCAGGTTCGCGCCGGCGGAGGAGTCGAGGCCAGCGCCTTTGTTGACGACTTTCACGGCGACGTCACGGTGCAGAACTTCGTCATGGGCGCGATACACAACGCCCATTCCGCCTTCGCCGATCTTGGCGGTAATCCGGCAGTGGCCTAGAACCTGGCCGATCAAGAAAAAGACTCCATACCCTTCATGCTAGGGGCAGTGCGAAACTTGGTCAATGGAGCGCCGTCCAGCATTGTCTTACGTTAGCCGGAAATTTTGCCGATCAAGGAGCGGGGCCATTGAAACACTCCCGCGACCGCGGCCAGCGCGAAGGCTGAATGACCGGCGCCATTTTTTCTTCGTACATGGGGCCTCGAACTCGGTCGGCATGCGCTGCCGATCAGATTCCAACCAGCCCGTCGGAGAAAGCATCCATACGTGGTTTGCAGCTTCTGGAGGAAAAG
>DASQJB010000482.1:0-39510 GCA_035631295.1 Bryobacteraceae bacterium
AAAGCCATTCGGGCAGCGAAGAAGCAATCGATTCCGGAAGGCTGTGTCCCGCTTTGGCTACGGGAATCAATTTGGTTCGAGCGGGGATCAGCGGTAGCGCCGCTTGCATCTCTTCGAGACTGCCGAAAGGGTCGCGCAAGCCATGCACGAACAAAGCCGGCGTGCGCAGCGCCGGAAAATGCTCGGTTCGCGGTTTCGCCGGGTTGCCTGGAGGATGCAGAGGATAAGACAAAAGCAGCAGCGCGTCGGCGACCTTGGAATCCTCCGCCGCTAGCATCGTGCATTGGCGCCCGCCATAGGATTGTCCGCCGAGGCAAAATCGCACGCCCGGAGCCAGGGCCTTCAGCTCTTCCACCGCGCGCCGAACACCGTCGCGATCTGTTTGTCCATTGCCGCGGGGCGGCCCCGTCCGGCGCTCTTGCCGGAAAGGCAAGTCGCCGCGAAACGCGAGGAATCCGGCTTGGCGAAACGCCTCCGCCGCCGCCACGAGCAATTTGCCGCTGCTGTTTCCGCCCGCGCCGTGAAACAATGCGACTACGCCGCGCGGCGCTCCGTCGGGTTCGTGCAGAACGCCACGCACCAGCGTCCGCTCAAAGGGCTTCCCAGGCGATTTCACCTTTCCCCCAAACTGTCTGACGCCCCACGCCGGTAAAGCGCGCCGCTTCGAGATAGGGCGCGAACTCGGTCAGCTCACCCTCATATTCGGTTACGCCAATGAATCCGCCCAGCGAATGCCGCTGGCCTGTGGAGCGGCTCACTCGCTGCCGCTGGACCTGCTCCACGTCGCAGCGTGTCATGCGGACGCGTCCGGCGCGCTCGCCCATGGCTCGAAAATCGATCGGCAATGGTCCGCCGCCGTAAAGCGCGCGCAGGGCGCTCACCCGGTCCCGGATGCGGGCGAACAGCGCGCCAAAAGCTGGCTGCGGCGCGCCTTTCAGCTCCGTGGGAGTCAAGAACCGCACTCGCACCCGGCGAACCGGACTCTCATGCGGGACCAGCGGCAAGCGGAGCAGTTCGTCACCGTCCATAGCTGTCAACGCGCCATCTACCGCGCCAGACAACGCTTGGCAAAGCGGCGCCATTTCGGACTTCCGCGCAATAAATACGTTCAGGCCGATCGCGAAACTATCGCCCAGGTCAAATCGGGCGCCCTCGAGATGCGCCGCGCGCAGCACAAATGGCCGGGGCAGATCGAGTAGACCACTCGGTCCCGCCTGCGACGATGGCGCGAACAGACGTTCGTACACTACCGGAGAGAGGTCCATCAGCGCTTTGCCCATTCGGCCTCGCAACCAATTCGCCGTCTCGCCGGCCGGGAAATGCAGCGCCTGGCGGGCCGTAAAGCCGAACCGCAGAGGGTACAGCTCGAACGCACATTCCCCGCCCGCGCTACTGTTGAAGGACGTGATTTCGCTTTCCGATATACAAGCCGCGCGCACGCGGATTCAGGATACCATTCGCTCAACTCCGGCAATCTACTCCGAAAACCTGTCTCGCGAATGCGGCGCCACGCTGTTTCTGAAGCTCGAGAGTCTCAACGTAACCGGCTCGTTCAAGGAGCGCGGCGCGCTGAATCGCATTCTGCTGTTGACGCAGGAAGAGCGGGCGCGTGGCGTTATCGCCGCCTCCGCCGGCAATCATGCACAGGGCGTCGCCTATCATGCCCACCTTCGGGGCATTCGCGCCGTGATCTGCATGCCCGAATTCACGCCCATCGTGAAAGTGTCGGCCACGCGAGCCTGGGGCGCGGAAGTGATTCTGGCCGGCGCAAATTTCGACGAGTCCCTCGAGGAGGCGCGCGGCCGGCAACAGGCCGAGGGGTTGACGTTCATCCACAGCTTCGACGACGAGGCCGTGATCGCAGGACAAGGAACGATTGGCTTTGAACTGCTCGAGCAGGTTTCGGATCTCGACGGCATCGTCGTTCCCGTCGGTGGAGGCGGGCTGATCGGCGGCATTGCCTGCGCCATCAAGGAATGCCGTCCGCGAGTTCATGTTGTCGGCGTGCAAACCGCCGCGCTGCCTTCGATGAAAGCGGCGCTCGGCGCCGGCTATCCTGTTTTGCTGGATCCAGCCACCACTATCGCGGACGGCATCGCCGTGCGTCAGGCAGGCTCGCTGACGCTCGAGATTGCGAAAAAATATGTGGACGACATCGTTCTCGTCGACGACGAGGAGATCGCCGGGGCCATCCTTCGTTTGCTCGAGACTCAGAAAGTCCTGGCCGAGGGAGCAGGCGCGGCCGGCGTGGCCGCGTTATTGAATCACAAGACGCATCTCTCGGGCAAAAGGGTCGCCGTGATCGCCGGCGGCGGGAATATCGACGTCACGCTGCTGGCGCGCATTATTGAGCGCGGTTTGGTGAAAGAGGGCCGGCTTGTGCGAATGCGGATTCCTTTGCCGGACCACCCCGGCGCACTTCACCGGCTCACTACGATTCTGGCCGCGGAGCGCGCCAACATCGTGCAAGTCCTTCACGACCGCGCCTATTTCGGCGCCCACCTCGGCGAAGGCATCGTCGATATTACTTTGGAGACACGCGGCCCGGAGCACGTCGGGGAATTGTTGACCAGACTGAGCGATGCGGGATATCGCTACGAGCGCGTGCTGTAATGAGTGGTTGATTCCGCAGGTCTCGACACGAGTGTCGAGACGGCAGGCACGAGTGCCCGCGCCACGACATTCTGCTAAAGGCTGCCCCACACGTCGCGAGCGGTGTCGGCCACAAGCCTGAGTTTTTCCCATTGCTGTTCTTCGCTTAGAAGATTTCCTTCCGCCGTGGAGGCGAATCCGCATTGGGGGCTGAGCGCGAGATTCTCGACCGGGACAAACCGGCCGGCGGCTTCGATTCGCCGGACGAGGTTTTCCCGCGATTCCAACTCCGGCAGCTTGCTGCTTACCAATCCGAGCACAACCGTCTTGCCGTGCTGCACGAAGCGGAGGGGCTCGAACGTGCCCGCGCGCCCGGATTCGTACTCGAGCAGAAGGGCATCGACATTGAGCTCGCCAAAGAGTCTTTCGGCGATGGGATCGTAACCGCCCTCGGCGTACCACTGGCTGCGGTTGTTACCACGGCAAAGATGAATCGCCAAGACAGTTTGGCTGCGATCGACACCTTCGAGGCAGGCGTTGTCGGCGCGGATGGCCTCCTCCAATGCCTCTTGCGGGTCCAAGCCCATCTCTTCCTGGACATAGCGCCGCCACTTGGGATCGATGTAATAGCTGTAGCGGGGCGCGTCGAGCTGGATGTATCTGACTCCTTCGCGAGCCAGAGCTTGAATTTCTGCCCGGATGATGGGAACCACATCCCACAAGAACTCCGAATAGCTCGAGTAAGCCCGCTCGCTCAGCTCTTTTTTGTACATGATGGCCGGAAACTGATTGGCCGAAGGCAGGGTGATTTTGAAATCCCCAGGACTGTGCGATTTGAGAAAGCCAACCTCATGCGCCGTAAGCCTACGCGTCTGCCGGATCTTTTCGACTATGATCCCTCTGAGCGGGTTGTTCTTGACGCCCATTTGGCTCTGCCATCGACGGGCGATGGAGCCGTCCCGATCCAAGCCGTCCACCGAATCGTAGAAGTCGCCCATGAATCCGTTGCGGCGGAGTTCGCCATCAGAGACAACTTTGAACCCAAGCTCTTTTTGGCGGCTCAGCGCGCGCAGGATGTGCTTGTCCTCGAGTTCGCGGATGTGCTCCGGCGCGACGTTCCCGTTCTTGCGGGCGTCCAGAAGCTCAGGCGGGCGAAGCAGACTGCCTATGTGGTCGGCGCGGTAGGGGAAAGCCATGGCTATCGATAATAAGCCATGAACGGGAGTTTGGAAAGAAGGCGGAAGCTAAATCCCTGGGCCACCAGGACGACCGCCCTTTTTTCCGCGGGAGCGCTCTTGCTCTTTGAGGACCCTTTGGTATTCTTCGCGCTGACTGGGCGTGAGGATTTCCGTGATGCGGTCCACTTGTTCCTGGTGAATGCGCTTTAGCTCCGGCCGGATGGCTGCGCGCTCTTTCTTGAATTCCGCCTGATACTTCGCGTTGGCGTCGTCCAGGATCAACTCCAGTTTCTGCGTCTGATCGTCGGTGAGCTGCAAGCGCATGTTATAGAACTTCACTAACCCCTTGAGAAACTCCCGCGGGTCCTGCGGGCCGGGTGGCGCGGGGCGCGCCTGAACGGTGTAGCTGCTGTAGAGACGATTAGCGAAAAAGCCCAACACCCCACCGCTCAGAAACACGATGCCCAAATACACCGCGATCGCAGGCCGCGAAAGCTTCATTCCACCTCTCCGGCGGCCAGCAGATCGAGCGCGTCGTTGGAGTGGGCGTCATCCAGAACTTCGACGTAGGTGTTGGCGCTGTAAACCGGCTCGCGATGCAGCCGGGGCAGCAGCACCGCGATGATCAAGGTGAGGGCGAGAGCCGCCATCACCCAAGCTTGCGCCATGTGACGAAACACAGACGTGGTTTCCAGTCGCCGCGCTTCAATTTTCTGCCATAACATCGGCATGAAGTGGGCGCTGGCTTCCGGATCGGGGCAGGCGTCGCGATACTCCGCCCACAACGAATCCAGACTGTCGTGCATGCGATCCATTCTAGTACCTCCGGCAGGCAGATCAAAGGCCCTGCCTTTCAGCTTATTTCTCTTCTGCGTCGTATGCCTTCAGCACCCGCTGCCGGGCGCGAAATAACCTCACCTTCAGGGCGTTCTCGTTGACGCCGTATATTTTCTCCAACTCTTTGAGGGACAATCCCTCCACTTCCTTTAGTGTCAGCAGAATCCGGTCTTCATCGGAAACCTTCCCGAGCAGAGCTTGCACCTTCTCCCGGACCTTGCTGCGCCGCAGATCCTCCTCGTTCTGCCTGCCCCCCTCGGCGGCGTCGGCCATCATCACCTGTTGTTCGCTCAGGTCCGACATCCGGCTTTCGCGCCGCCGCCTTTGCCGTCTTAGATAGTCATACGCCGCGTTCACCGTCAAGCGGTACAACCAAGGCTCAAACACCTCCGCCGTCCGCAACTGCTCGAGCGAATAATACAGCCGTAGGAATACTTCTTGCCCTACGTCTTCTACGTCTTCGGGCCGCCCGATCAACCGGGCGATCGTCCCCAGAATCCGTTTGCGATAAGCCTGAACGACCTGGCTGAACGCGCTATCGTCGCCGCTACGGGCGCGCTCGATAAGGCCAAAGTCAACGAGCATGGCCACCGCGCGAGCGGGCGGTCATAAACCTTTCAATCCACATGGAAAGGCGGACTCGCACATTGCCTAGGTTACAACAGCGGCCGCGAATCCCGTCCTGACTGTATGTGGCTATTAGCTGTCAGCTATCAGCTTTCAGCTATCAGCCCCAACTATTAGCCGCTGCCGCGTTCTCTATCCTACTTCATAAATTTGAGTAATGAAAACATCGCAAATCGAAAGCTGTTAAGCTGATAGCTAATAGCCACCCATGGACTTCCTCGCCGGACTCAATCCCCGACAGCGCGAGGCAGTCGAGCATGCCGAGGGTCCGCTATTGGTTCTGGCGGGCGCCGGCAGCGGGAAAACCAGGGTAATCACCCACCGGATCGCCCATTTGACCTCGGTTCATCGGGTTCCCGGATGGGCCATTCTGGCCGTCACCTTTACTAACAAGGCGGCGGGCGAGATGCGGTCGAGGGTCCATTCGCTGGTTCCTTTTGAGGAGTCAGGTGGCCCCACGGTAGCCACTTTTCACTCCTTCTGCGTCCGGGTGTTGCGGCGCGACGGGGGACCACTGGCGGAGATACGCCCCGGTTTCACGCCTTCTTTCACCATCTACGACGACGACGACCAGATCGCGGTTCTGAAATCCGTCTACAAAGAGCTTGGCTTGGACGAAAAGTTTATGCAGTATCGCGGGGCTCAATCGCGCATCAGCCACGCCAAGAGCCGCAAGCACGTACCGGAGGACATAGCACGGGCGGCTACCGATCCCATTACGGAGCGTCTGGCGGTGATTTACTCGCGGTATGAAGATCGGCTCCGGGAGGCGAACGCGCTGGATTTCGACGATCTGCTGCTGGAATCGGTGAGGCTTCTGTCTCACGACCAGGGTACGCGCGAAAAACTCCAGCGCCGCCACGAGTTCCTGATGGTGGATGAGTACCAGGACACGAATCGCAGCCAATACGAGCTCATGCGGCTGCTCGCCGGCGAGCGCGCCAACGTGGCCGTGGTGGGCGACGAAGATCAGTCCATTTACGGCTGGCGGGGCGCGAATATCCGCAATATTCTCGATTTTGAGCACGATTTTCCGGGCGCTAAAGTCATTCGCCTGGAGCAGAATTACCGCTCTACAAAAAATATTCTCTCCGCCGCTAGCGCGGTGGTGGCGCATAATACCGAGCGAATCGGGAAATGGTTGTGGACCGAAGCGGGCGAGGGCGAAAAAATCGTCTTCTATGAAGCGCCCGACGCGGAAAATGAAGCGCTGTGGATCGCGGACACGATCGAAACGCACCTTTCCCGCGATCCGGATTCGCATGTGGCGGTGCTGTACCGCACCAACTTTCAGTCGCGCCAGATCGAGGAAGCGCTTCGGCGTTATGGCCGCAAGTATTCGGTCGTCGGCGGGTTCAGCTTTTACCAGCGCGCCGAAGTGAAAGACGCGCTCGCGTATCTGAAGGCGCTCATCTCGCCCAACGATTCGGTCAGCCTGCTAAGAATTATCAACACGCCGGCTCGCGGCATCGGCCGCGCGACCATCGAGCAGATTGAGCAATATGCGCGCGAGCGCGCTATTCCCTTCTGGACTGGGGTCGAGCGGATGCTCGATGAGAACGCCTTCTCCGGCCGCGCCGAATCGGCGCTAGCGGCCTTTCGCCGACTGATGGAGCAATTGGCCGAGACCGCGTGCACGAGCTCTCCCGCCGATACGTTGCGCGGCGTGCTTGAGAGCACCGGCTATCGCGCGATGCTGGAAGAGGAAGGCACTCCCGAAGCGCAGACGCGGATGGCCAACCTGGACGAGTTGCTCAACGCAGCGGCCGACGCAAGCGAGCGCGGCGAAACTCTTCGCGAATTCCTGGACCACGCCGCATTGGTCTCCGACGCCGACTCCGTCGACGAGCGCGCCCCCGTCTCGCTCCTGACCATGCACAACGCTAAGGGGCTGGAATTTCCCGTTGTCTTTATCGCCGGAATGGAGGAGGGCCTGTTTCCGCACAGCCGGTCGCTTGTGGAATCGGAAGGCGCGATGGAGGAAGAGCGGCGGCTATGCTATGTCGCCATGACGCGCGCACGCGAACGGCTCTACCTTAGCCGCGCCCTTTATCGCCGCCGCTTCGGAGGAGGACAGCCGGAGATCTCGCTTCCCTCCCGATTTCTCAAAGAAGTTCCGGCAAACCTGCTGAAGAAAGTGGGCCCGGCTTCCGCCGCTACCGCCGGCCGCGTGAATCTCTACGGCGAGCAGCACGTGGTCCGCGAAACGGTCCGCAAGAACCTCTATACTGGAAAGACTCTCAACTCGGTCGAAAACATCCGCCAGTTTTTCGCAGAGCGGGCGGCGGGGGTTCCGCCTCCTAAAGCCACGCCGGCGCCGGCGGCCTTGCCGGCCAAGAAGGCGCCCGCGGTTGTGGCCAAAGGGAAGGTGGGCCGCGGCTCGTCTATTGAGCATCCCAAGTTCGGCCGTGGCACGATCGTGATGATGGAGGGCTCGGGAGAGGACACCAAGATTACCGTGAGTTTTCCCGGCCACGGGCTGAAAAAAATGGTCGCCAAATACGCAGGAATCAAGATTGAATGAACACAAAAAACGTCACCGATAAAGCGGAAAGAAAGAAACTGAAGCGCGCGGCGCGCAAGGAGGCGCCGCCGGTCGCGAAGCGAGCCGCCGACGTGGCTCGCGGGTCGCAAAAGCGCAAAGTCACGAAGATGGCCAAGGGCCAACGGAAACGGTAAACAAGTAATGGCCGGTGTCCCTAGCCGACAGGCTCCGGCGCGGCCACGGAGAGGCGGGCTTAAAAGCCCACCGCAGGCTAACGCCTGCCCCACAATGCAGCAGAGCCGCAACCAAACCATGGCGCGGGCACTCGCGTCCCCAGGCGTCGAGGCGAGTCTCGACGCCACAAAATCGTCTGCGGCGCGCGAAGATTTTCAGGTCTAGTAGGACAATGGCCTCGATGCCTTTACTCCGCACCAAATCCGTAGCCGAGCTTATTTCCGCGAGCGAAGACTCCTCGCTACGCCTCAAGCGCAGCCTGGGGGTTTGGAGCCTGGTCGCGCTGGGCATCGGCATGGTCATCGGCACGGGCATCTTTACTCTCACCGGCACGGCCGCGGCGGGACTCAAGCTCGACTACCCGTCGGTGCTGAAAGCGCCTCTGTTGAACCTGCTGCTTCAGGGCCGCCACGCCTTGGGCACCTTCGGGCGTCCGGGCGCCGGTCCGGCGATTTCGCTGTCCTTTGTGCTGGTGGCGGCGGCCTGCGGATTCGCGGCCTTGTGCTATGCGGAACTAGCCTCCATGATCCCGGTGGCCGGGAGCGCTTATACCTACGCCTACGCGACGCTGGGCGAGATTTTCGCCTGGATCATCGGCTGGGATTTGATTCTCGAGTATGCCGTCGGCAACATGGCCGTCGCTGTCGGGTTCGGCGCCTATTTTAACGACCTGCTCGATAACGTTTTCGGTTTTCACTTGCCGCCCTCGCTGGCGAATCCGGTCCTTGCCGGCGGCAAGCTGACAGGCGCGACCTTCAATATTCCGTCGTTTGCCCTGGTCATGATACTGACGTGGCTGTTGGTGCGAGGAATTCGCGAAAGCGCGCAAGCCAACAACGCCATGGTCGTTATTAAAATCGCGGCCATTCTGGTATTTGTTTTTGGAGCCGCTCGCAGCGTGAACGCCGCCAACTGGCGGCCTTTCATGCCCAATGGTTTTTCCGGAGTCCTCACCAGCGGCGCCATTGTGTTTTTCACCTACATCGGCTTCGATGCAATATCGACGGCGGCGGAGGAGTGCCGCAATCCCAGGCGCGATCTGCCCCTGGGAATCGCGATCACGCTGGGAGCTTGCGCGCTGCTATACGCGTTGGTGGGGCTGGTGCTGACCGGGATTGCGCACTGGTCCACACTCGCCAACGATGCGCCGGTTGCGAACGCGCTCAAGATGCTCGGCTACAATCGCATCCGTTTCTTCGTGACGGTGGGCGCGCTCATGGGCATGATCAGTTCTACTCTGGTGGGCCAATACGGGCAAGCGCGTATCTGGTTCGCTATGAGCCGGGACCGCCTTCTGCCGCCGCTTTTCTCCCGCGTCCATTCGCGCTACGAAACTCCGGCGGCCAGCACCTGGATCGCCGGCATCCTTGTCGCCATTCCCGCGGGCATCTGGGATATCGGCACGCTGGCCGAGTTGACCAATATCGGAACGCTGTTCGCTTTTGTGATCGTCTCCGCCGGAGTAGTGATTTTAAGGCGCACTCATCCGGACCAGCCGCGGGGTTTCCGCGTGCCTTGGACGCCGCTGCTGCCCGCCCTGTCCATCATCTTCTGCTTCGTGTTGATGCTGAGCCTGCCGCTGGAGACTTGGATCCGCTTCTTCGTCTGGCTAGCCATCGGCTTGGCGATTTACTTCTTGTACGGACGCAAGCGAACCGCTCCGGCTTAACCCGCGGCGGCATTTGATAGACTTTCTCGCATGCTTGCGAATGGCAGTCACTTTGCGCGACTCCTCGGTTTTACATGCTTCTCCGTGTCGTTCGGGCTATCGGGCCTGTGGAGCGCGCAGGGCCAGCAAGCGCCCAACTCCAATTTCACCGGCACGATTACCCGATTGACGGAAGGCTCCCACGGGCTCATTGCGCACATCCGCTTCGCTGCCGGAGCACGCACCAAATGGCACAGCCATGAGCGTGGGCAGATCATTTTATGCGAACAAGGCGTCTGCCGCATCCAGACGAAAGGAGGTCCTGTGATCGAGCTCCATGCTGGCGAAACCATCTACTCGCCGCCGGGCGTGGTTCACTGGCACGGCGCCGCGCCAGACCAGGAGTGCGTGCAGTACAACGTCACGCGCGGCATGGTGACGTGGCTCGAAGAAGTCTCCGAGGCGGAATACACGGCTCCGGTGAAGCGCTGACGGAAAACTCCTTTTTAGGGGCAGAGATCGGGCCTGTTTTCCGCAATCCATGCGTGGATTGCGTTGGCGATATAACGGTGGCCCGCTTCGTTGGGATGGCCATCAGAAAGCGTCGTCCCTACGAGAGGCAGGCGATCGTTTTCCGTCATATCGATAAAATCGGCGCGCGTCTGCCGCATGTAGGACCTGAGTGTGGGGAACTCCCGCCATTCGCCCGTCGGAACATAGACAAATAGCGGCGTCACGCCGCTCTTTGCACGTTCCATCGAATGCGGTCAAGGATCGCAGCGTTCAAGCGCCACCATTCTCCGAGGGGAAAGTGGTGCGACACTGCGCGGGAGGCCAGACGCCCCATCCGCCACATCGCGGAGTATTTGTCGAGAAATCCCGATATCACAGCGGGACGATCCTCAATCGTCATCGGAGCCAATTCGCTCCCGAGCAGCTTGAATGCCGGCTTGTTGAAACCCTCCCGTGGCCGGTATGCTTCCTCGCTTCTGGTGAGATCCCCGCTGATGAAGACGACGATCGCGAGCCTTGGATGCAACGGCAAGCCGTAATGGCGCAGAGTCAGCCACATCTGATCCAGGCCGAAACCGGGGATGCCGAGATGGTAGACCGCAGTTCCCCGAAGCATTTGTTCCAGGAGCGAGCCAAACGCTGCTCCTCCCGACACGCCCATACCGAACGTGAACGAATCTCCCGCGAGCGCGACCTTGGGGATTTGCGGCGAGGGATCGAATTCCCGTTCGCTCCGAAATCCCTGTGAGTTGCTACGGTAGATCCCGCCGCGCCCGAATCGGCGGTTGGGCTTGAGCCTCCACCCGATAACAGCGTCTTCTGTAAGATAGCTGTTCTGCGGGTGATTTCCAAACGGACCAGGGAAGATGCGCGGAAGGGGTCTGAATTTGGGCAAGCAGCGGAGGGCAACTTCCATCGCGGCCGCCGGTAAGCGCACCGCGACCATCGCAAGCAGTAAGTTCTTCCCCCAACTAGCGATCCACGCTGGGGTCTGCACACCCCGCATCGAGAGGATTTTATGACCTCTCTTTTGTACGGCGCGGGCGGCTGGTGCGCGACTTAAAAGTTGAGCTATCTGAGACGTTCAGCACCGTACCCCGCCCTGGCGGGCGGGGCTGAAGCTGGCCGAATGCATCCAGTCGCGCGGCGGCGGCTTGCCCTACACTGGAGAATGGATTACAGCGAAGCGCTTGCCCGCGCCGCCGCGGAATCCGGAATCGAACCCGAGTACACCGATACTTGGGGCCGCTCTCATTCCCCCTCCCAGGAGATCACCGGGTCCATATTGGGCGCACTCAACGTGCCCACCGGTTCGGTCGAACAGATCGGACGATACCTTGACAGCCGCGCTGCCGCGGCGTGGTCCTCCGCGCTCGATCCAACGGTAGTGGTTCGCGAAGACGCCGATGCTCTTCCCTTGCGGATTCCCGCCGCCCAGGCCGGCGCCAGCGTGAAGCTGGAGATTCAGTGGGAAAACGGAGATATCCAGCATCACTGGTTCTGGCTGCCAGAGTTGCAGAACCGCCGGCAGGCATCCTTTGGAGAGCGCGAGTTCCTTGAGAAGCCTCTGCCCCTTCCCAAGCCGTTGCGGCTCGGCTATCACCGCGTGCGCGTTTACTGGATGAAAGATCCCGAGCTGGAGGTTTTCGGCGAGACCCGGTTCATCGTCTGTCCCGAGCGTGCTTACAACCTCGGTAGGCGAAAAGCAGGTCTCGCGATCAGCCTGTTCGGGTTGCGCTCGGCGAGAAATTGGGGCATCGGCGATACAGCCGATCTGCGCGGCGTCATTGATGCGTTCGGCCCGTCGGGCGTGCAGTTCATCGCCCTGAATCCCCTCCACGCCATCGCTAACCGCCAGCCCTACAACACCAGCCCGTACCTGCCGCAGAGCTCCCGATACCGCAATTTTCTGTACCTCGACGTCGAGCGCGTGCCGGGCTACCGGGCGGATGCAAGCATATGTTCGGAGGTCGAAACTCTCCGCAGCAGCGAATTTGTCGAGTACGAGCGGGTGGCGGAGGTGAAGCTGGCCGCACTCGCCGCCGCCTTCGAGCGCTTCGCATCGGGCGGGGCGTCGAGTGACAGGGCGCAATTCGATTCCTTCGCCCAAGCCGAAGGAGCGCCGCTCGAAGCTTACGCGCTCTATTGCGTCCTGGATGAAGAAATGCACCGGTGCGATCCAAATGTCTGGATCTGGACACAATGGCCCGAGGAGTATCGCGATCCGCATTCGCCCGCGGTCGCGGAATTCGCTGCCCACAACCGGGCGCGGATCGAATTCTTCAAGTTTCTTCAGTGGCAGTTAGACGCGCAGTTCGCCGAAGCGCAGTCCTACGCGCGCGAGCGCGGCATGAGCATCGGACTGTATCACGATTTGGCGCTTGCGACCGATCGGTACGGCTCCGATCTGTGGGCGCATCGCGAGTACTTCGTGGAGGGCTGCCGCGTGGGGGCGCCGCCGGACGGATTTGCACCTAATGGCCAGGATTGGGCCTTTCCGCCGCCCGCAAGAGACGCGCATCGCTCAGACGGCTACGGTTTGTTCGCTCAGACCATTCGCCATTGCGCACGGCACGGCGGCGCCTTGCGGATCGATCACTTTATGAGATTCTTCCGCTTATATTGGATTCCAGATGAGTTCAGGCCCGCCGATGGCGCGTACGTTCGCGATCGCGCCGAGGATCTGCTGGGCATTCTGGCGCTGGAAAGCGTGCGAAACCGGTTCGTGGTGATCGGCGAGGATCTGGGAACGGTGGAAGGCTCGGTTCGCGAGAGGATGGCGCGAGCGGCGATGATGGGCTGCCGCGTTCTATGGTTTGAGAGAAATCTGGATGGCAGCTTCCGCGGGCCCGGCGAGTACGCGCCCTCCGCCGCCGTCTCCACCACGACTCACGACCTGCCCACGCTCGCTGGTTTCTTCACCGGCCGCGACATCGAAGCGCGACGTGAGGCGGGCCTTATCGACGAGGCATCCTTTCACCGGCAGCGCGCGGACCGAGATCGCGACATGCAGCACCTTAATCAGGCGTTGGCAGCCGCGGGCTTTGCCGGAGACCCGCTCGGATTCGTGCTTTCCACGCCGTGCGAGCTTGCCATCGTGTATCAGGAAGACTTGACCGGCGAGACGGAGCAGCAGAATCTGCCGGCGAGCACCTGGCAATATCCCAACTGGCGGCGGAAGACGAAAGTCGCCGTGGAGGATCTGGGCGGCATCGCGGATCTGCTTCGGGAAAAGATTGCCCGGTCCGGCCGCTGAGCCGCGCGATTCGATATGTGCTGGAAGAACAGGGAGAACCAATGGAGACGGTCAGCGCTGTACTCCGCCCTACCGGCCCACGTACTGCGGCGACGCCCGAACGGCCCGTTCGAATGCCCATCCGCGAATGTGATTGATCTGCTCCTTCATGGTGCGAGAGAGAGGCACGATCTTCACGGCTACGCCGATCAAGTCCTGCTGCGTCACCTCGCGGTCTTCGAGCCGCGCCTTGGTGATCGCCGCGATCACGCACTGCTCGATCTCAGCGCCGGTCCAGCCGCTGGTGAATTTGGTCAATTGCTCGATATGGAAACCAGAAATGTCCACGCCGCGGCGCTCAAGATGGATTTTGAAGATTTCGATTTGTTCCGCCTCAAGCGGCAGATCCACGAAAAAGACTTCGTCGAAGCGTCCTTTGCGGATCATCTCGGCGGGAAGCAGGTCGATGCGGTTCGCCGTCGCTGCGACAAAGAGTCCGCGAGCCTTTTCCTGCATCCACGTCAGGAAGAAAGCGAAAATCCGGCCTTGTTCTCCGCTTGACTCAGTAGAGGTAATCCCCATCTCGATTTCGTCGAACCACAAAACCGCGGGGGCCATGTCTTCCATCGTTTTGCAGGCTTCCACAAACGCGGCTTCCGGCTTGCCATGGCGGCCCGAGAAAATTTCGATCATGTCTATGCGGTACAGCGGAAGCTGGAAGCTGGAAGCGATCGCCTTAACGCACAGGCTTTTCCCGCAGCCGGGAATGCCCATGATGAGAACGCCCTTCGGAACAATGTCGCCGGCCAGGCTCTCGCGCAGATGAAAGAGCTTGCGCCGCTCGAAGAGCCATTTCTTCAGGCCTTCCAAGCCGCCGATTTCATCGATTCTCGTGCCGGTAGAGATGAATTCGATCACGCCCCCGCGGTTCACCAGCAGCCGTTTTTCTTCCAGCAGCACGGCGGCTGATTCCGGACCCAATCGCCCACCCGCCGATAAAGCGCGGCGTAGCGCATAACGCGCTTCGTCCAGCGTCAAACCCTGCAATGACGGCGCAAGCCGGCGCGCGACGCCATCGTCGCCTCCCTCTTCGCCAATCAACTCTTCCAGCTCCACTAAATCGGGCGGCCGGAGCTCGACAAACAAAACGCATCTCTCCAACTCTTCCGGAATGGAGCGGCTGGGAGAGCTGATCACCACGAATTTCCTTTGCCCTTGGCAGCTCTCGTACAGATCCCGGAGCCGGCGCCGGATCTCGGGAGATTCGCGCAGCGGCTCGTGAAAGTCCTTCAGATGAAAAATCGCGGCTCCATCGTGCGAGGCGATGAAATCCAGCGCTTCGCGCGGAGATCGGACGCTGGGGTTCGGCGCGCCGCCATCGCGTCTCATGCCTTCGGTGAGACTCCAGATCCAGACTGGCACGGGGCCGGCGGGAAAAAGGCGCCGGCTCACATCGCCCAGCACCCCGCCTACACGCTGCTCTTCCGGCGAACGGACGTATGTTAACGGCCGTCCGGACTCGAAGATTTCGCGGAGGATCTTAGCCGCGCGGCTCTCGCGAGGACTAACTTCGGTGGCGGCTCCCATAGTGTGCTTCCAAAATAACAAGACGCCCACGGAGGCCCTTAAAGTTGATATAATTTCGGCCAGTTGTAACAGGAGCCCAAGTAGGAGGATCCGATGCGCCCTGTCACGCTGTTGGCCGTTTTAGGCGCGGCCACGCTCGCCCTTTACTCGGCTGAGACTCACGAGTTCACCGACGCGCAAAAAAAGTTCTGGTCGCTGCAACCGGTTTCCAAACCCGCACCGCCAGCGGTGAAAAATCAATCATGGGTGAACACGCCCGTTGACGCCTTCGTGCTCGCCAAACTGGAGGCCGAGGGTCTTCAGCCAAATCCTCGCGCCGATAAGCTCACGCTGCTGCGCCGAGCCACGGAAGATATGACCGGCCTGCAGCCCACGCAGGCGGAGATCCAGCAGTTCCTGAACGACAGTTCGGCCGGCGCCTGGGAGAAGGTGGTGGACCGGCTGCTGGCCTCGCCGGCTTACGGCGAGCGCTGGGGACGGCACTGGCTCGACGTGGTCCGCTATGCCGACAGCAACGGCTTCAAGGCCGACGAGACGCGCCCGAACATGTGGCGCTACCGCGATTACGTCATCAAAGCTTTCAACGACGACAAGCCTTACGACCGCTTCGTGAAGGAACAGATCGCGGGCGATGAGCTGTATCCCGGCGATCCAGAGGCGCTCACTGCGATGGGCTACAACCGCAACTGGACGGACGAAACCAACGCAGCCGGCCTCATCGCGCGTCGCCAGGAAACGCTCGACGATATGACCGCCATCACCGGCCAGGCGTTCATGGGGCTCACGTACGGCTGCGCCCGCTGCCACGACCACAAGTTCGATCCGATCCTGCAGAAGGATTACTACCGCCTGCAAGCCTTCTTCGCCAATACCGTCGCCGGCGATGGTCCGCTTCCTATTAAAGATCCGGCGGAGCGGCGCAAGTACGACGAGCAGAAGGCGCTCTGGGAAGAGAAGACGAAGGACATCCGCGCCGAAATGGCGAAGATTTTGGAGCCTCTGCGCGCCGCCAAGGCCGAGAGCGGCGCGCACACGTTCGAAGAGTCCGTCAAGACGGCGATCTTCAAGAAGCCAGAGGAGCGCACGCCTTGGGAAGCCGTGATGTATAAGACGGCCGAGCCGAGGGTCGCCTTCGATGAAGAGCCGGATGCGCGGACGCTTCGCACGTTGAAAGGCGACGCTGCCAAGCGCTACCAGGAATTGAAGAAGCAGCTTGCTGAGTTTGATTCGTTGCGGCCTGCTCCCCTGCCCCAAGGGCAGTACATGGTAGACAACAGCGCCACGGCACCCGCGACTTATGTACTTCGCGGCGGCAATCCGGACCTCAAGGGCGACGAAGTTCGGCCTGGCTTCCTTTCGATTTTGGATCCTACGGACGCCAAGGTTACGTCGCCGGTTGGCCTCAATTCCACTGGCCGACGCAGCACGCTGGCTGCCTGGCTTACGGATCCCAAGAATCCTTTGCCGGCCCGGGTGATGGTGAACCGCATCTGGCATTATCACTTCGGCCACGGGATTGTCGCGACTCCTGGCGATTTCGGCCGCATGGGCGCACGCCCGTCGCATCCCGAGCTGTTGGATTACCTCGCGTCTTATTTCGCTGACAACGCCTGGAGCATTAAGAAGGTGCAACGGCTAATCCTGCTTTCGAATACATATCAGCAGTCCGCGGATCTTGTGGCGACGGCAACAGAAAAGGATCCTGACGATAAGCTCCTCTGGCGCTGGCCGCGTAAGCGGCTGGAAGCGGAAGCCATCCGCGATTCGATGCTGGAGGTGAGCGGGCTGCTGAATACGAATATGGGCGGGCCGGGTGTTTTCCCGCCGGTGCCTGCGGGCGCGATCAGCGAGCTTTCGGCTACCGCAGCGGCGGGCGGATGGAAGAGCGAAAAAGATCCTGCGCAAAACAATCGCCGCAGCGTTTACATCTTCGTTCGCCGGAACCTGCGCTATCCCATGCTGCAGGAGTTCGATTCGGCGAATACGTTTGAAAGCTGCGATTTCCGCAAGCCTACGGTGACGCCCACGCAGTCGCTGGATCTGATGAACAACGATCTGGTGCTGGATTGGGCCCGAGCTTTCGCGGGCCGCGTGTTGAACGACAGCGGCTTGACGCCAGAAGCGCAAATCGAGCGCGCGTTCAAACTCGCCTACGGCCGCGCGCCCAGCAAGGAAGAACACAAGCTGGCTTCGGATTTCATTGCGAAGCAGATGCCGATTCTGGCGGAGCGGCTCGCCAAGGGCGACAAAGATAAGCCGCCCGTTCCCGCTAACCTGCCGGCGGGCATCGATCCGGTCCGCGCGGCGGCGATGGTGGACTTGAGCCAAATGCTCTTAGATTCCAACGAGTTCCTATACGTGAATTAGCCACGGATGAACGCTGATGAACAGAGATAAGAATCCTTCGGCATCTGCGTCTATCCATGTTCATCTGTGGCCCGATTCTTTCTTAGGCCGCTACCATCACTGGTACAGTCACCGAGCCGGATGGCACTGCGGCGCCAAATGCGCAAGTGGATGTAAAGCACATGCAGTGAGGAGGCTAGCATATGGGCGACATGTTGAACACACTGAAGCATCACTGGAACGTCACCAATCGCCGCGAATTTTTCACGCGCGCGGGTAGCGGGCTGGCCGCCGTCGCGCTCGCGGCGATGTCGGATGAAGATGCGCGGGCTGCCTCTGCCGATCCGCTCGCGCCCAAGCAACCGCACATTCCTCCGCGCGCCAAATCCGTCATCTGGTGCTTCATGGAGGGCGGGCCGAGCCAGGTGGACCTGTTCGATCCCAAGCCTCTGCTCGATAAGCTGGCGCTTCAGCCGGTGCCGGCTTCATTCCATCCAGAACAGCTTCTCACCGCGCAGGGCGCAAAGCCCAGCGACGGCCTGTTCCCATCACGCCGACAGTTCAAGCAGCACGGCCAGAGCGGCTTGTGGGTTTCCGATTGGTTGCCGTTCATCGCCGAGCACGCCGACGATCTCGCCGTGATTCGCTCCGTCACTTCGGACGCTGTCAATCACGTCGGCGGCGTCTGCCAGATGAACACGGGAGACATTCTCGCGGGACGCCCGTCGATGGGCGCCTGGGTCACCTATGGCCTCGGTAGCGCGCGGCGCAACCTGCCCACGTTTATCGTCATGCAGGACGACAAAGAGATTCTGGGCAGCGTGCAGAACTATGGCTCCGGCTTCCTCCCGGCCACTTATCAGGGCACGCTCTTTCGCCAGGGCGACACACCGATCTTGAACCTCAAGCGGCCGGCCGGCGAAAGCGACGCGCAGCAGCGGAGCAAGCTCGATTTCCTGAGCGCACTGAATGGCATTTATGGCCGTGACAAGGGAGACGACACCGAAATCGACGCCCGCACTCGCTCCTATGAGCTCGCCTACCAGATGCAATCGGCGGCGCCTGAGGCGGTGGATCTCAGTAAAGAAAGCGAAACGACGAAAAAGCTGTACGGTATGGACGATCCGGAGACTGCTGTCTACGGCGCCAACTGCCTGATGGCGCGCCGACTGGTGGAGCGCGGTGTGCGTTTCGTTGAAGTTTATAGCGGGTCGGGCTCCGGCTGGGACGCGCATCAGAACGTGGAAAAGAACCACACCAAATGGTGCAGGTCATCGGACAAGCCCGTCGCCGGGCTGCTGGCGGATTTGAAGTCACGCGGCATGTTGAAAGACACGCTGGTGGTGTGGGGCGGCGAATTCGGCCGCACTCCGTTCGCGCAGGTTACTGCAGGGCAAACGGCGGATCAATATGGCCGCGACCACAACCCGTGGGGTTTCACGATGTGGCTGGCAGGCGGCGGGGTCAAGGGTGGCCAAACCATCGGCTCGACGGACGAAATCGGCCTGCGCGCGGTGGTGGAACCGCGCCACGTCCACGACGTTCACGCTTCGATCCTGTATCTGCTGGGTTTGGATCATCTGCGAACCACCTATCTGCGAAACGGCCGCATGGAGCGCCCGACCATGACCGGCGGGCATTTGATCGAAAAGCTGTGGGCGTAAGAGCCGCTTTCTTCTTGGTGAGCTGGGCGGTTTTCGCGCAGAGTCTGCCTGATGGCCCGGACAAAGAATTGGTCGAAGCCGTCTGCACGGCATGTCACGATTCGGCGCGCATCGCCGCCAAGCAAGGCACGAAAGCCGACTGGCAAGCGAAGATTCTCGAGATGCTCCAGGAATGCCCCGACGTGACCCAAGCCGAGCGCAACCGCATCGCCGAATACCTAGCCCAAAATTTTCCCCGCCGCGTGAACGTGAACAAAGCGTCGGCCAAGGAGATCCAGACGGTGCTCGAGATTTCCGCGCAAGAGGCGCAAGCCGTCGTGCGTTACCGGGAGACAAAGGGTGCGTTTCTCACGGTCGATGATTTGAAGAAAGCTCCAGGGATCGACGGCGCAAAGATCGAGGCGATGAAGGCGCGGGTGGAGTTTTGATGGCCGCTACAGGGCCCTAGACGTTCAGCTTTGGGAGAGCCGGAACGTACCCTGATTATGAGGTCTATTCTTGACGCTAAAAGCGAGATTACTCTTCGTTTGCCAACTGCCGCTTCTCACAGTTTTGGCGATCTCCTGCGGCTCCAAGCCCCTGGCGGAAACCAGCAACGAGGCGCCCAAGCAATATCAGCTTCATGGCGAAGTCACGCGCCTGGACCCGCAAGGCAAGACCGCCACCATCAATGCCCAGAAGATCGAAGGCTGGATGGATGCGATGAGCATGGAGTATCCCGTTAAGGACGCTCAGGATTTCTCCAAGCTTCAACCCAACGAATGCATCGACGCCACCGTGTTCGTTCAGGGAACCCAGTATTGGGTCGCGGACGTTAGGCCCGCCAACGCCGGGCCCGGTGCATGTCTCGCCGCAAAAACGCCTGCTGAAACGAAGTAAGCACTTTGGCTGTTGCGCGGCGGGGTCAATATGACACCATAGAATCAGACTGGCCTATGCGATTCAGCGCTTTTGTTTCTGCCGCCGTGTTCGCGGTTTCGGCGCTTTCCCAAACGCCGCCCGCGACTCAATCCGTTGTGCGTCCCCCCGAGCCATCGGCGCACGCCTCGCCCTTGCGCGACCTCAGCGGCTCATTCGAAGCCCTGGCCGCTCGCGTGCGGCCGGCTGTAGTGCAGATTTTCTCCACAGGCTACGCCGCCGCCGAAGAGAGCGAAGCAGGGGCGAACACCGCTCTTTTGACTAAACAAACCAGCACAGGCTCCGGTGTGATCCTCTCGCCGGACGGCTACATTGTCACCAATAATCACGTCGTGCAGGGCGCCCGCAAGATCGAAGTGAAGCTACCCACGCACGATCCCCGGCGCGCCTCGGAAATGACGTCCCCCGCCAAGGTCGTCGGCACGGACCGCGACTCGGATCTGGCCGTCCTCAAGATCGAGCGCGTCGGCCTGCCCACGCTGGAATTGGGCGATTCCAATCAACTTCGTCAAGGCCAGCTCGTGATGGCCTTCGGCAATCCGCTGGGCCTGGAAGGCTCGGCTTCCATGGGCATCGTCAGCTCTACTGCCCGCCAGATTAAGCCGGACGATCCGCGCATGTACATTCAAACCGACGCACCCATCAATCCCGGCAACAGCGGCGGCCCTTTGGTGGACATGGACGGAAAAGTCGTGGGGATTAACACGTTCATATTCACCCAGTCTGGCGGAAGCGAGGGCATCGGCTTCTCCGTCCCGAGCCGCACGGTGCGCAACGTTTACGACCAGATCCTCAAGGATGGGCACGTGCATCGCGGCCATATCGGCGTCATCGTGCAGAGCATCACGCCGGTTCTGGCCAAGGGGCTGAGCCTGCCGCAGGACTGGGGCGTCGTCGTGAGCGACATCGAGCAGGATGGCCCCGCCGCAGGGTCCGGTCTGAAAATCGGCGACATCGTGAAAACTCTGAACGGCAGGGAAATGGAAGACGCCAGCCAGTTTGAGAACGCCGTCTACCGTTTGAATCTCAGCCAGACGGTCGATCTCGGGTTGATCCGCGGCGGCGACTTCCTCCAGGTCTCTGTTCCGGTGCATGAACGCGAAGACGATCCGCAGCGATTCGCGGACATGGTGAATCCGGAAAGCAATCTGGTGGACAAGCTGGGCATTCTCACGATCGAGCTGAACGATCGGTTGACCTCCATGCTGCCGGAGCTGCGCCATGACTTCGGCTTGGTGGTGGCCGCGCGGTCGCCCAACCCACCCTACTCCGGCCCTTCCTTCGAGCCAGGAGACGTGATCTATGAGGTAAACGGCGTGCCGGTCGTGAGCGTCAAGCTGCTGCGCGACGTCCTTGCATCGAAGAAGCCGGGCGACCCCGTCGTTATGCAGGTGGAGCGCGACGGAAAACTGATTTACCTGCCCATCGAGCTGGAATGACGAAGATCGCCTTGCTGCTAGCGGCATTGGCAGAGCTTACCTCTGCCCAACCAACGAAAGCCCAGCAATCGAAATACATTCTCGAGTCGCTCCGCGTCACCGGCAATCATGAGATTTCCGCAGAGCGGATTGCCGCCTCCGCGGGTTTGAAAATAGGAAGCGCCGTGGATCAGGCTGCTTTCGACACCGCCCGGGCCCGCCTCATGGCGACCGGCGCGTTCGAGAACGCAGGCTACGAATATAAGCCGGCCGCCGACGGAAGAGGCTACGACGGGGTGATCGAAGTCGTCGAGATCAACCAACTGTTTCCTTACCGCTTCGAGGATTTATCGGCAAGTGAAGACGCCCTTCGCGGCGCCCTGCGGCAAGCCGAGCCGATTTTCGAAGATCGCATTCCCGCCACCGCGCCGGTGCTCGACCGTTTCACCAAGGCGCTTGAACAGTTCCTGGCGGCGAACGGAGCAGGCGGCGTCACGGTCAGCGGCAAGCTCAATGGGGAGGGCTCCGGCGGTCTTGCCGTTCTGTTCCGCCCCTCTTCGCCGCGCGCTAATATCGCTGAGGTGCGGTTTACAGGCAACCAGGCGATTCCCACCGCTTCGCTGCTGCGCGCAATCAACGCCGTGGCCATCGGCCTTCCGTATACCGAAGCCGCGTTGCGGGAGCGGCTCGACGCCGCCATCCGCCATCTATACGAAGCTCGCGGTCTCATCCGTATCTCGTTCCCGGCCATCGCTCCGGAAAAAGCGAAAACCGTCGACGGCATCGTCGTTACGGTTACAGTCAACGAAGGCGCCGTGTACAACCTGAGCTCTGTGCGGGTTTCTGGTACTCCGGCGGGCGAGTCCACACAGATCGAGAAGCTTGCGGATTTCCAGAAAGGCGCGGTCGTCAATTTCGACGAAATCAACGCGACTCTCGAGCGCATTCACAAACGCCTTAGCGACAGCGGTTACCTCCGAGCGACCTATACCGTGAACCGCGATATCCACGACGAGAGCCATACGGTGGATTTAACGGTGGCGCTGGAACCCGGCCCGCGCTACGTGTTCGGCAAGCTGGAAATAAAGGGTTTGGACATCCTCACCGAACCCGAAATTCGTAAAATGTGGGGAGCGCTCGAGGGCAAGCCGTTCAATCCCGAATTCCCCGATTCGTTTCTGGCGCGCGTGAGGAATGAAGGCATCCTGGATAACTTGGGCAAGACCAGCTCCGAAACCCATATCGACGAAGCCTCGAAAAAGGTCGATGTCACTCTGAACTTCAGCGGCTCCGTCCCTGTCGCCCCTTCCCAGGTGAACTTCTAGCCGAACTTCGTCACAACCGCTCCTGTCAAGACGGCTGTCGAACTCGGGCGAACTAGCCCCGCGGGCGCGGGACAATAGAAATAGACATGCCTACGTTCATCCGCGTACTGGCCATTGGGTTCGCGGTCGTCATCCTCTTGCTGGCGATGGCGGCGGCGATCGGCGTCAGCAACGCCCGCTCTAGCGGTCGAAACGCGTTGAGCCTGGTTTCCGATCAGCTTGTCATCTCCCGCTTGCTTGACGACGTGGAACGGGAGCAGAAAGTGCTCAACACCGTTTTCTACCGGCTTTCGCGCACGCCGGAAATCGTGGATCGCGAGCGGGTTCTGGCCGATCTCGACCAAACCGACCGCGACGTGGAAGATCTATTCCGCGACCCGACCATCGCCGAAGGGCAGGACACGTGGAGAGGACTGGTCGAGGCCATGGGCGAATTTTCCGCCGAAGCCCGGCGGTTGTTGCGCCAAAGGACCGTGGGCCCCGACAGCACTCGGAATCTCTTCATCCGCCATGAACAGGTCACGTCCATGGTGGCAAGTCTGGTGGACCTCAGCTATCAGCGCGGCATCGTGACTCAGGAGCGCATTAACTCACAGACGGCTCGCGTCGCGGCGGAATCCGCTCTGCTGGTGGGAGGTTGCCTGGCGGTGGCTCTGGCTTGTGCGGTGTTCAGCGTGCGCATCGCTGCGCGCCTGTTCCGAACTATGGAGAGCCAGACGAGCGAACTTTCGCGCGTTTCCTTTCGCATGCTGGAGCTGCAGGAGTCCGTCGCGCGGCGCTTCTCCCATGAGCTGCACGACGAATTGGGAGGCTCGCTGACGGCCATCAAGACTAATCTTGCTGTCCTCGGATCGGCTGAGGGCCTAGATGCGAACGCGCGCAGCCGTCTGGAGGATTGCAACAAGCTCATCGACGACTCGATTTCCAACGTCCGCGAGCTTTCGCAGCTTCTGCGCCCCACCATTCTCGACGATTTCGGCCTCGATGCGGCGCTGCGCTGGCTGGTTGAAAAGTTCCGCGAGCGCACCCGAATCGCCGTCGATTACCGCACGGAGTTCGATGGCCGGCTTGCAGACGAGACCGAAACCCATCTGTTCCGCATCGTGCAAGAAGCGCTCACCAACGTCGCGCGGCATTCAGGAGCTACGAGCGTTTCCATTCACTTCCGCGCCACCGACGGCCTGGTTCGTTTGACGCTCGCCGATAATGGCTGTGGACTCGCTCCCGGCGCCCGGCCCGGCATGGGAATTTCGGGAATGCGAGCGCGCGCCCGCAGCGCCGGAGGGGAACTGAAGTTTCACTCCGTCCCCGGAAAAGGCCTCACCATCGACGTTTGGGCCCCGCGAAAGGCCCCGGCCGAGGGGCCGGTGGCGGAGTCTCCCACTCCGGAGGCCGCTCATCACGTCCCGGCCTGAGAAAACATGATCCGGATCCTTCTTGCCGACGATCACGCGCTGGTCCGTCAGGGGTTCCGCATGATCCTGGAAGCTCAGCCGGACATGGAAATCGTGGGACAAGCAGGCAATGGCCGGGAGGCCGTGGAGCTGGCATCCAAGCTCCATCCCGACGTCACCGTGATGGACGTTGCCATGCCGGAGCTCAACGGCATTGAAGCCACCCGGCGCATCACCACCGTGAGCCCCCGCACTCGCGTGCTTGCTCTCAGCATGCACAAGGACTCGATGTATGTGCGCGAAATCCTGCGCGCCGGCGCGCGGGGATATCTGCTGAAGGATTCCGGCGACGCCGACTTGGTGGCCGCCGTGCGCGCCGTCGCCAAGGGCGACGGCTACATCAGCCCCAGCGTCTCCGGGGCCGTCCTCTCGGATTACCGGCGTCATGTCACAGATCCTCTCGACCTGCTGACCAGCCGCGAGCGTGAAGTGTTACAGATGATCGCCGAAGGCAAAACCAATAAAGAGATCGCCACATCGCTTAGTCTGAGCGTCTACACCGTGGAAGCCCACCGCGGGCGCGTGATGGAGAAGCTCAATCTTCACTCGACCGGGGAGCTGGTACGCTTCGCGCTCAGAAACGGCCTCATTGACTGATAAGTCCGCGCGGAGGCGATAGCCCGGCTGATAAAATGCGAGCAGTGCCGGACCAACTCACCGCCGAAGACATCCTTTCCTTGGTTGCGTCATTGCCGCCAAAGGAGCGCGTACGCTTGATACGGCTAATAGCGTCGCCGGGCGATGACGCTTCCGTCTACCGGGCTGTCCCGCCTTCACCCGACGAGTTCTCGGCGGACCAGGAACCGCTGGCCTGGGATGCGCAAGGCTGGGAGCAGTTTGGGTGAGGCGTGGCCAGATCCGCTGGTACGCATTTCGTCCCCCGGACAAACGTCGTCCAGTTCTCCTGCTAACGCGAGATGACGTCATCGATCGCCTGAATGAAATCATGGTTGTGCCCATAACGCGAACCATTCGCGGGCTAACCACTGAGGTGATCCTAAATCTGGAGATGGAATGCCAGTGACTTGCGCGCTGAATTTGGATCACGTATCGCTCGCGCAGCGGGAGCGGCTTGGTCCAATCTTGTGCAACCTGCCGGAACCGCGGTGGGCCGAGGTGCGGCGAGCGTTGCTCATCGCCTGCAGATTCACCGGGGTAGAAAGCTGATCAGCGCCCGCTTGATTAACAATCGTCGCGATCCTTCAGCTATCGTCTGACGGTCGACGACTGAAAGCTGACGACTGACGACCGACCACTAACAACTGCCACTTCGCCCACCAGCAGCCAATACGGAAGGAGGCCCAGTGCCAGCAACACTGCTGCGATAACGAAGCCGGGCATGTACGAGCCGGTGCGGGCGAGCAGAATTCCAGTGATCAGCGGGGCGAGGATGCCTCCGCAATTGCCGGCGAAGTTCTGAAGCCCGGCCCAGGCGGCGATCTCGCCCGGAGGCGCACAGTTTTGCACCATGGCGATCAGGTTCCCCATCGCCAGCCCAACGCAACACGCGCCTATGATGAGCGCGATAGCCAAAGTGGCGTTCTCGACGAGCACCGCCGGTATCAACAGCAGTCCGCACAAGAAGGCCACGGTCACGATGAACTTGCGGGTTCGCGTTTCGTCCCAACCCCGCTGAATTAGCCGGTCGCCGATCCATCCGCCCGATGCCTCGCCTGCGGTGAACGTCACAAAAGGCAGCGCCGAATAAATTCCGGCCTTCATGATCGTCAAATGGCGCGCCTGCACCAGGTAATCCGGAAGCCATGTCAGCAGCAGGTACAGAAAGTAATCGAAACAGAAAAAGCCCAGGCAGATTCCCAAAAGATGATTGCTGTAAGGCGGGAGCCGGAAGCCCTTATTCATCTCCTCGCGCTGGGGGCGCAACTCCGCGGGAACTGCCGCTAGCCAGGGAATCAGCCAGATCAAAGAACCAAAGCCTAATGCAACGAACATCGTCCGCCAGCCGAACGAAATGATCAGCCAGGGCAGAACCATCCCGCCCACGACGATCCCCGCCCTCGTCCCCGAATTGAATAAGCCACTGGGCAGGCCGCGATCGGGCGGATCAAACATGAGCGCGACCACCTTCGTCCCGCCAGGATAATAGATTGACTCGCCAACGCCGAGCAACACGCGCAGCACAAGAAAAACGCCCAGGCTGCTCGCCAGCCCAGTCATTCCGCAGGCGAGCGACCACAGCGCGAACATGCCGGCGTAGAACCAGCGCAGCGGAAAACGGTCCACGCATAATCCGATGGGAATCTGCAAGGCTGCGTAGGACCAGAAGAAGGACGACAGCAACACGCCTTTGTTCGTAGCGTCGAGATGGAGATCGTTTGAGATTTTGGGCAAGGCCAGTGACAGGCTGGCGCGGTCGAGATAATTAATCAAGGAAGCCGCAAACAGCAGCGAGACGATGCTCCAACGCCTCTTGGTCATGCCTGAACCATTCTAGTCGTCGGCCGTTTGAATCTCGCCTACAAGATCTAGGGCCTCAGGTGCTTTTACCCCAAGATCCAGTATGGAAAGTCTTTACTTTCGCCTCGGCGCGGGTATACGATGGAAATACTCCCCCTTCTGAACTGTCTGTTAGGAAGGATTTGTCGTGCTCAAGCTTAGACGAGTCGATATTCAAGGCTTCAAGTCGTTCTATGACCGCAGCGATCTCCGCTTCCATGGCGCCGGCATCGCGGCCATTGTGGGACCCAATGGCTGCGGCAAATCCAACATCGGCGACGCCATCAGTTGGGTGCTGGGAGAACAAAGCGCGAAAAGCCTGCGCGGCACTCGAATGGAGGACGTCATCTTCGCGGGGACACGAGAGCGCAAGCCGCTCGGCATGGCTCAGGTCACGCTCACGATGGTGGACCCCGATGCCCGCACGGACGGCGCACATACGCCGCTCGACTCGCAGCTAAACGGCCACTCCAACGGCGCTCACGCGTTGCCCCCGAAACCCGAGGAGATCACGATTACGCGCCGCTTGTACCGTTCCGGCGAAAGCGATTACTTGATCAACGGACGCAGCGCGCGTCTACGCGATATTCAGGATCTGTTCTCCGGCACTGGACTCGGACCGGAAAGCTACGCGATCATCGAACAGGGCCGCATTGGCCAAATCCTCTCCAACAAGCCCGCCGACCGCCGCGCGGTGATCGAAGAAGCCGCGGGCATCGGGAAGTATAAAACTCGGAAGCGCCTGGCGGAAGCCAAGCTCGAAAGCTCGCGTCAGAACCTGGCGCGCGTGTTCGACATTTTGGAGGAAGTCGGGCGCCAGGCCAATTCGCTCAAACGGCAGGCCTCCAAGGCGCGCCGCTACGAAGAACTCCGGTCGGAGATGCTGGCCGCGCTACGGCGCGCCGTCGCAGGGCGATTTCAAGCCCTCGAACGCGAGGCCGCCAAGCTCGCTTTGGATCTCAGTCAGGCCCAGTCCTCGTTTCAGGAAATCTCTTCGCAGGTGCAGCAAAAGGAGGGTGAGCACGCCGGGCTTCAGGAGTCCTGCTATCGGACCGACGCCGCGCTTACCGGCGCGCGCGCGCGAGTGGC
Source organism: Bryobacteraceae bacterium (assembly GCA_035631295.1). GTDB lineage: Bacteria > Acidobacteriota > Terriglobia > Bryobacterales > Bryobacteraceae > Palsa-187. The sequence continues at coordinate 27,608 of DASQJB010000482.1, forward strand.
GGAGCTGAACCTCGAGACCGAGCGAACGCGCGGGCGGTTGGAAATGCAGGCCAAGGAGATCGGCGCGATCGGGGAGCGCCTCGCCGCGGGTGAAACCGAAACGCAGGAGCTGGAATCGCGCTGCCAGCGCGAGCAAGCGGAGCTCGAGGCCCACGCCCATACGCTGTCGCAGATCGAAGCGGAAAGCACCGAGGCGCGCACAACTCTGGAAGCCAGAACCGCGGAGCGCGATGCGCTCTCGGCAGAGCTCCGCGAGCGCGAACGCGGAATGGAGGCTTCTCGCCAACAGGTCTTGCGCCTGCTCGGCGAAGCTTCGACGCTGCGCAACCAACTCGCCCAGATTGAGGAGTACCAGGCCGCGATGGAGCGGGAAGCCGCTCGCTCCAACCGCGAAGCCGAGTCCGCCGCCGCCGATCTGGCGCGCATGGAACAAGCCAAAGCCGAGCTATCCGCGAAATTGGCCGCGCGGCAGTTAGAGCTGGAATCGCTCGCGGACCGCCGCGGCCGGGTCGAGGAAGAAATCAAGCAACGCCAGAGCCGCCTCATCGCCGCGCGCGCCAAGCTCGAAGAAGCCCGCGCGCTGCTATCCCGGCAAAGGGCGCGCAAGGATTCCCTCGAAGAAATCCTTTCCCATCGCGCCTACACCACCGAAAGCGTCAAGCGCTTGTTCACCGCCATCGAAAGCGGCCAGGTGGAAGGATTCAAACCGGCCGGAGTCCTCGCCGATTTCGTTGAGGTTGCCGATCCAGCCTGGGAAAAAGCTTGCGAAACGTTTTTGCACGAAGAGCTCGAGTTTGTGGTGGTGGACGATTGGCGTCAGGCCGAGCGCGGCGTTGAGTTGATGTACGCTGAGTCGGACGGACGGGCCACGTTCCTGGTTCATCCCAGGGGACAGAAAACTGGGGACAGGGGACAGAATGCCGCGCCTGATGGAACGTCCGGGCGGCTTTCGGACGTCGTTCGCTTCACCAACGGTCTGGCTGCTGCACCCGAAGGATTGCTGCCGCGATTGGCTCGTTGCTTCCTAGTCGCAGATCGGGAGTCCGCGCAGCGGCTTGCCATCGAACACCCCGATTCCTACTTCCTGTTGCCCGACGGCGTCAGTTATCACGGCTATGCCGTGAGCGGTGGGCGCAAGACCGGCGGCGGTCCTCTGGCGCTGAAACGCGAGCTGCGCGAGCTCATCTCTCAAGTCGAACATCGCCAGCGCGACGCAGACGCCCTGTCCGCGGAAATCGGGGACCTCGAGCGTGGCGCCGCACAGCTCGCCCAAGAGTTAGAGCACGTCCGCCACCGCCAGCAGTCGGAGGAGAAAGACGCGCTGGCGCTCGACCATGAGCAGCGCAAACTCGCCGAAGAGCATGCTCGCGCCGCTTCACGTCTCTCGGTATCGCGTCTTGATCTGGAGCGGCTCAGCCGCGAAGGCGACCGCGTGCGGGCCCAGCGCGAAGAGAGCTTGAAACTGGCCGTGGAGAAAGATCAGGCTCGGCTGGATCAAGAGCAGGCTATGGAGACCGCTCGGGCGGAATTTCAAGCCTTGCAAGCGCGCGCGCACGCCGCTGCTGAAGAGCACGCTCTTCTCCGCGCGGATCTGGCGGCGCGCGAGGAGCGGCTGCGGTCGGAAAAGGCCGCCTCAGCCAGGCTGGAGGCGCAGATTCGCCAAGTGATCGCGCGGCGCGAAGAGCTATCGAAGGATTTGGAGCGCATGGGCGTGGAGCGCGCTCGCCTGCTCGCAGACAATATCGAGCTGGACCGCAAAGCGGCCGGCTTGGCCGAAGCCGCCAGCGCGGCAGCGGCTGAAGTCGAGCGCTTGTCGGCCGAGGAGACCAGCGGCAGAGCCTCTCTCGCCGAGCTTGACGAGGCGCTCAAGACGCTGCGCGCCGAAGCTCAAGCGGCCCAGGAGCGGCGCGCCGCCGTCGAGCTCGAATTGGTCAAGAAACAAAGCGAGTTGAAATATCTCGACGAGACCAGCCAGAAGGAGTTGAATGCGCCCGCATCCGAGGTCGCCTCGGGTGCCGAGGATGCTCCTAACATCCAGGAAGCCGTCGAGGAGGCGGAACAGCGCTACCGTGAGGTGCGAGCCAAAATCGACGCCTTGGGCCCCGTCAATCCGCAAGCGCTGGAAGAGTACCAGGAAGCCCAGCAGCGCTACGATTTCCTGAACGTTCAACGCCAAGACCTGCTCGATTCCATCCGCGATACCGAAAAGGCGATTCAGGATCTGGACGCCGAATCGCGGCGCCGCTTCAAGGAAGCTTTCGAGGCGATCAACGGCCATTTCCGCGATAAGTTCCGCACGCTCTTCGGCGGAGGGCAGGGCGAAATGCGCCTCACCGACGAATCCAACCTGGCCGAGAGCGGCATCGACATCATGGCGTCCCCGCCGGGCAAGCGTCTACAAAATGTCGCGCTGCTTTCCGGCGGCGAAAAGTCGCTCACCGCAATGGCGCTGCTGATGGCGATCTTCCGTTATACTCCGAGCCCCTTCTGCGTACTCGACGAAGTGGACGCGGCGCTAGATGAGCTGAACATCCAGCGGATGACGCATCTCATCAAGGAAATGTCCCGCGAGACGCAATTCATCGTGATCACGCACGCCAAGCGCACCATGGAAGCCGCGCAGGCGCTATATGGCGTCACCATGCAGGAGCCGGGCATCTCCAAGCTCGTCAGCGTCCGCTTCGAACCGCTGAGCGAGGGACGACTAGAGATCGCCGAGCTAGCGGCAGTGTAAGTCCCATACGGATGCGATACCGGTCAGAGTGCAGCGTTCTGGTTGATCTTTAGGACCGCGTCGAGCCCGGCCAGGTCGCCCAAAACCCACAAGCCAGAAATGATATCGCCGGCCAACGTGAACAGCGCGGCGCCCAGCCAGTAAACGGGCTTGCCTGTAGGCGCAAAGCCGCGAAACGGACCGACATGAGTGCCGGCGAAGCGCATTTTGGCGAACGCATGCGGGCCCTCACTGACACAGGCCAAGATCTCGCAGCGATAATCGGCGAGTGCAGCGCGCACCGAAAGCACGTAATCCCTGAACGCCGCCCGCCCTTGCAATTCCATGCCGAGCGAACCGCGAAACTTGAAGTCCTCGGTAAGCAGATCTGATATCGCCTCAAGATCCCCGTCATTCCAGATCCGCTCATAAAACGTCTCAACAGGCTTCGGAACGCTCATGGAAGCTTTGGCTTCATAGGAATCTCTAGGAGGGTTGCGTTGTTAACCTGCCCGGCTTGCTTCCGCCGGTCTGTCGTCGTATTAGGCCGCCTCCAGCCAACCTTCGGGCGGAAACGTCGCCGGCGGCAGTCCGTCTCGATTCACCACTATGCGGAACCGGCCCCGCGCGCGTGGGGTTTCCATCTCCACAATGTGTCTGCGAGCGATTCTCACCTCTGCCGGTCCGTCCTCAAACTCGATTCCCACCGCGGCCGGGCCTGCTCCGTCCACGCGGACAAACAGTTTCTCGCCGTCCGACCCGTAATAGACGTCCCGCAGCGGCGGCTCGCCCGAATGCATGGAGCCCGAGCGTAAGTCGGGCCGGTAGTGGCCGGCGCCCATCCACTCAAACGGCGACGTGATTTCGCCATCCAGCGTCACCTTCAGCGCGTTCATAGGAGGCTGGTGAATCGCTCCCGGCTGCTCTCTCAAAATCGGGTAGGACAGGTTTGTTGGAGGCGCTTCACCCAAAGCGCGATAAACGTTCGACAGATGATCGCGGTACAGCTCGTCGAATTCAGCTCGATTATCGCTGGAATGCTCCGGCCCATACCACCAGCACCAGTCGCTGCCTTCCGCGATCAGAACTTCCTCGAATGCAAGGTTGCGCGCGTGTTCGGAAACCGAGCCTTGCTTGCGATCGTAGACCTGACGCGCTTCCAGCAGCCGTTCCCAAGCCTGGTTGTCTTCCTCGGCGCCGATCCAGACGTCGAAATTCGCGTTGATCCAAGAACCGGGAAAAATATGGTCCAGCGGGCGCGCTTCATGATGCGAAAGCGCTTCGGAAATCGTCATCGCCTCCAGGTTGGGCGTGTCCGAAATGCGGTGATAGAGCTCGCGCAAAAACGGCCGGCCGTTCGCCTCATACCAGTCCCAAGCGTTTTCGCCATCCAGGATAATCGGAACCAACATGTCGCGGCCTTGCGTATTCACGCGAATTCGCGAAAGAAAATGTTCCGCCGCGCCGGCAGGCGTCATATGCTGATACTCGAATCCGATCAAGTCGCTCAAATAATGGTCGCGGAAAAGCATCCGCATCTCGCGGCCCTGTTGGCGCCACACATAAGCGCGGTAGGTTTCTTCAACGCCCGCATCCCGTCCCAGCGTCCTGGCGAGCACGCCGTTGTCCGTCGCCGCCCAGGCAAATCCGCACTCCGATGCGATGGCCAGCGCTTCATCCGACACCGATCCCTCCGAGGGCCATAAACCCGCTACCGTCACACCCAGCTTTTCCCGCATGTAAGAGTGAGCGCGCTGCAACTGTTCCCTCGCGTCTTGCGGATACTGGAACCGCAGAGGCAACGGGACGCCCGGATGGGCGCTCTCCGCGATTTGAGAATCGCACAGCAACGGCAGAATCGGGTGATAAAACGGCGTGGTGGAAATCTCAATCTGCCCATGAGCCGCGAATTCGCGATACACGGGCAGAACGCGCTTTAGCGCCTCACGCTGCTTCCCCTCGAGCAGCGCCTGGTCTTCTCGCGTATAGCCGCGGCCCTTGCGCGCCAGTTCCCGAAGATCCGCGTCGCGAGCCAGTAGGTCTTCGTCGAACCATGCCAGTTGATTCAGCACCTGCAAGTCTCGAATGTCGGAGGTCGACAGGTCCTGCCGCCGATTAAACAACTCGCGGTAGCGCGGATAGCGATCCAGTACGCGCGTGCTCACCTGAAAGAAGTATTTGACGACGAAGGCGCGCTGGGCCGCAGTCAGATCCTCAGCGGGAAGCACAGCGCAGTCGAAAAACGGATCGGAGGCTTGGCCGCCAGCGTAGTCTTCAATCTGGACCAGCATCGATGGAACCAGATTGAACGTCTGGCGGATATGTGGAAATTCCGCGAGGATTTCCACCATCCCCGCGTAATCCTTCAGCGCATGAAGGCGCGTCCAGGGGAGCTTGTATTCGCCGGTCCACAAATTCTTGTAGAACGGCTGGTGCATGTGCCAGAGAAAACAGAGAGTGGTCACGGCCGGACGAAGTAACTCCTCACTGGCGGCGGTGCGTGCTCGCCCTTGATCGCCAAATACAGAATGTCGTTCAGCTCGTCGTCGTCGATGTCATCCGCCTCACGGAAATTCATCTTCCGCGACCGCGCCGCGGTGGCCGATGCAGCCGGGTTACGTTGGGTCAGCGAAATTCGCGGGTTCTCGATGGCATAAGGCGCGGGATTCGCAGTCGCGGCGAAGGCCGCGGTCAGGGGGCGCGCCGCCGCGTCGAATTGGGTCATCGGCCGAAGGCCCAAAATCAGCTCCATCGTGCGCATCACCGAGGATTGGTTGTACATGGTGCTATCCACGATGCCGCGACGCGTGTAAGGCGAAATCGCCAGCATCACCGAGCGATGCGAATCCACGTGGTCCGGCCCATTCTGCGCGTCATCCTCAATCGAGAAAATCGCCGTCGTGGGCCAGAAGCGGCTCTTCGAGATTCCTTCCACGATCAGCCCCAACGCGTAGTCGTTATCTGCGAAGAGCGAAAGGGGCGCGAGCTTGCCGGGCGTGGTCCCATTAGTGTGGTCGTTCCCCAACCGCACGATCGTCAGCCGCGGCATGTTTCCGCTACTTTCGAACTGCTTCATGTCGTCCAGAAATACACGGGCGCGCTCGACGTCGGGATAATCCAGATCGAAGCTGCGATAACGCATGTTGACGATGCCCTGTAGGGCAGGATCGCTCACCTTCGCCACTTGCACTCCATCCGCCCCAGCCTGCTTCTTGTTTTCGACGAACTCGCCATAATCGCGAACCGAGAGGCCGGCCGATAATGCGTTGGACCAAATGTAGCCCGCGGGCGGGGTGTTGGCCGGTTCGCCGCCTTCGTAGCCGTAATACGGCAGCCTGTGCGCGTACTCGCTTGGCCAGGTTTTCTGCGTATAATCGGGCGCGATGGCGGCTGTCGCCCAGTTGTGTCCGTCCGCGCTCACGTCTGCGTTCGAGTAATAGTTATCGAACAGCGCGAATTCCCGCGCCAGTTTGTAGTGATTCGGCGCGGCCGATTCGTCGAAAAGCGTCAACGAGGGATCGCCGTTGCCCTTGCCGATCTTTCCGAAGACCTGATCGTAGGTTCGGTTTTCTTTGATGATGTAAACGACGTGCTGGATGGGCGAGGGCTTATCGGGCCTCGAATAGATCACGCTGTCCGCCGGCACATTCGCCGCGTCGAGCTGTGCATCGCGATACGGCGAGAGCTCCATGGCCGAGCGCGTGTAAGTCTGGAGGTTCTCTTCAGTTAGGGGATCGACCACCGACATGGTTCCCGTCTGCATCGACGCGACGTATTCGCGGCGGCCGTCGCCTTGCCTCTCCTCCAGCGCCGCGCTCATCGGGCCGGGGAAATGCGGATTGGGATAGCTTCCGCCGCCGCGGCCATTCAGAATCAGCATGCGGCTATCGGGCAGCATGCGGACGGCCGTCGGATACCATCCCGCGGGGATGAACCCTTCCACTCGGCTGCGCTCTTCGGAAATATCGGCCACCGCCGCCACATTCGCGTCCGAGCATGCCACAAACAGCCGCATCTGATCCGGGCTGAGCGCCAGGCCGCTTGGAGTCATGCCGGCCGGTTGCCGCGAAGTCATGCCCACGTTCAGCGTCTCCGCAACCTTCATGTTGTTGGCGTTGTCCACGCTCACGACGAATACCGCATTGGTGTTGGAGGCGGCAACGAATATGCGGAATCCTTTTGAATCATCCGAAACCTTGCGGTCGCTCAACACCATGTCCGTCGTATGTGGGCCGAGGCGAATGCGCGACATCTCCAAACCCGTCTTCGCCTCGTGTTGATATACCGCGCCGTCCGCCCAGCTCGAGACGAAATACGACTTGCCGTCGGGATTCAAGAGGATCTTGTATGGACGCCGGCCGGTCTTATAATGCGCCGACACGCGTCCCGTCTGCGCATCAATCACCGCGATTGAATCGTGATACAGCTCCGCCGCGTAGAGAACGCGGCCATCCGGCGAAACCTCGACGTCGCCGATGAAATCGAATTGACCAGGCTTTGCGCCAGGCGCGATCTCGATCTGGCGAACTGGCTTTAACTCCCCTGCCGGAGAGAACGAGAATTCGAACACGCCATATTTCGAGCCGCCACCAACGTACACTTTGCCGCCATCGGGCGAGAAGGTCAAACCCAGCCAGCCGTCGGCCACGGGAACCCGTGTCGTCTCCTTCATTCCATCCACTGCGATCACGCTGATCGACGGCGGACGATACCCGCCGTTCAGCACGAGCAGGTATTTCCCGTCCTTCGAGAGCGCCGTGGACATCGGCAGCGTGTCCAGCGGGATCTGCCGCCCAGCAGGCTTGATCCGCCAGCCGGTCGCAAGCAAAAAGCTGCCGTCGGGCAATTTGCCCACCTGCTCGCGGCCGGAGGGCTGTGAACAAAGAACAGAAACGCAGAGGATCAGGAGCGCAGGGCGCCAATGGGTCATAGAAATCTCCGTTGGGGCGGCCAGAAAAAGACCATTGTACCGGGCGGAGGGGCGCCTCCGGCCACGGTCGTAAATTCTACGTGACGTTCCCGTTACGGGTCATCGCTGGTCTGATTGATAGGAATGCCAAATCGGGCGACATGTCCGCGAACTCCCAACCCGCTTACGACCGGCTCGATATAGCCCCGCCGGCCAGCGGCGCCGCAGAGGCATGGCGAGGCCTCCGAAGCTGGAATCCCGACGCTCTCCTTTTTGGCTTGGGAATCTCATGCGTGCCCATCTCGGTCGCGATCTCCGAGTCGCTACTGGGAGGCGCGTTGCTATTCCGCGTCTTCGCGCTCGCTCGCAGACGCGAGCAACTGTACTTTCCTCGCATCCTAGGATTTTGGCTTGCTTGGGCGGCGTTGGAACTCGTGGCGTGGTTTCAATCTCCAGACCTCCGCGCTGGTCTGGGCGAGATACGGCATTTGCTCCTGCTCGTTTTCATGTTTCTGGTCTTACCTGCTCTCAGCCGCCCCGCGCAACGTGTGGCCGTTTGGCGAGGCGTGATCGCAGCGGCAACGCTCAGTTCTCTGTTCCTCATCGGGCATTTTTTCTTTCGATTGTTTTTCCACGGCGCCGAGACGAATCCAGTAATTTACCTTCGTAGCGGAGGATTGCTCCATCACTGGATGGTCTATGCAACTGTTGAGGTCGTGGTCTTTGCCGCCTTATTGGAGTTGCTTCATTACTATCCGGAGGAACGCTGGTGGCTGGCGCCCGCGCTGCTCGTGAACGTGGCGGCCATTGTGTTAAGCCTGACACGCATGCTCTGGATTTGCTCGCTCCTATTGCTGGCGCTGCATCTCGCCTGGCGTCGCTCTCGCTGGACCTGGGCGGTCCCAGCAGCGCCGTTTGTGTTATTCCTTCTGGCGCCGGGTCCAGTCCGCTCCCGCATCATCGAGTCCTCTCGTCCGGACTATTATTCGAATGCCGAGCGCGTCCAGATGTTGAAGGTCGGCTGGAAAGTGATTCGCGCGAATCCTATTACGGGCATTGGCCCGGGCCGCGTGGAGGCTTTGTATACGAATTACCTCTCCTCCGGGGATGCAGTGCCCGCTTACCGTGGCCATCTCCATAACAATTTGGCGGAGTTGGCCGCCGAGTTCGGCCTTCCCACCGCGGCTGCCGCCACAATCTTCGTCGTAGTCCTATTGTGGGATCTGCGGAAGGAACACAAACGAGCCGTCCATCGCGATGAACTGTTCGTCTGCCGCACGGCCCTTCTGGCTCTCACCGGATTTTTGGCGGCGGGTTTTTTCGATTACACCTATGGACACTCGCTTGGTTTGATTCTGCTCACGTTCGCGGTTCTCCCGCCACTCAGTCCGGCAGCGCGAATGCAAGAATCTCCTGACCCGCCGCGATGACCACGTATTGCTTGTTGTCGAACATATAGGTCATCGGCGAAGCTTTCCAGACGGAGTTGGTTTGAAACTGCCATAGAGGCTTGCCGTTGCTCGCATCGACAGCCATGAACGTTCCGCTGTTTTCCCCGAAAAACACTAAGCCTGAGGCGGTGGAGAGCACCCCCGCGGAAGCGGTGGTCTGCCCGCTAACTTGCGGGACCTCCCAGGCGATCTCTCCGGTTTGAATATTGACGGCGCGGAGAAATTTCTCAAACGTCTCGCCGGGGGCAGGGCGAGCAGCGCCGCCCATGTAGCTCTTGCCCGGCTGCCATTCGCCATGAGATTTCGAAAATACGTTGCAGCGCTCTAGCGCATTGAAATAATACAAACCCGTGGCGGGGTTGAACGAGGTGGAAAACCAGTTCGTTCCGCCCTGGAATCCGGGGCAGACGTAAGTGTCGCCGTTGGGCTGTTCGGGCAGCGCCTTCAGGATGGGACGGCCGTCCTTACCAATGCCTTCCGCCCAATTCAGTTTCTTAAGGAACGGCTTGGCCAGCAGCAATTGACCGCTGCTGCGATCCAGCACATAAAAGAAGCCATTGCGATTGGCCTCGATCAGCAGCTTGCGAGGCTGTCCTTGCCAATTCGCATCAATCAGCACGGGCGGCTCCTGCGCGTCCCAATCGTGAACGTCGTGAGGCGTGAACTGATAATGCCATTTGAGCTTGCCGGTTTTGGCGTCGAGCGCCAGAATCGAATCAGTGTACAGATTGTCGCCCTGCCGGTCGTCACCATCGAAATCCGGCCCAGGATTTCCAACAGGCCAGTAGACGATATCGAGCTGCGGATCGTAGGCGCCGGTCATCCACGTGGCTCCGGAGCGATGCTCCACGTCCTTGCCTTTCCAGGTCTCCGATCCCGGCTCGCCGGGCAGCGGCACCGTCCAGAATCGCCATACTTCTTTGCCGCTCGACTGATCATAGGCGGCGACAAAACCACGCACACCCTCATCGCCGCCCGCCGTCCCTGAGATGACCAAATTTCCCACGGTGAGCGGCGCGGAGGTTCCGTTGTAGTTCTGGCGCCAATCCGCCATCTCGGCTTCCCAGAGAAGCTCGCCATTGAATCGATTGAGCGCGATCAAGTGCGCATTATCGGTGAGCATGAAGATGCGGTCGCCCGTCCAGGCGACGCCGCGATTGAACCCGGCGGCGGCGTTGCCTGAGAGTCCGGAAGTCCGCGGACGGCGATAGTGCCAAATAGCGCGGCCGCTGCCCGCATCCAATGCCCAACATTCATTCGCGCTCGAGATATACATGACGCCGTCGACCACCAAAGGCGTGTTTTCGATCTGCGTGACGTTGGGAATGGGAAAAATCCATTTGGCCGCCAGGCGCGCTATGTTGCTCTTGTCGATTTGCGCGATCTTGCTATAGCGATTGCCGCCGGGATCGCCATGGTAAGTCGGCCAATCCGCTTGGGACGTGGCGACGCGATAGCGGTCCCCCGCGGCTTTGCGAAGCAATACGACCTTCTTGTCGTCCGTGCGGAGCTGGAGATCTTCGAAGCCCTCATTTAGCACCTGGCCTTCGAGGGTTTTGCCATCGATAGTCTGGACTTGCTTCCGCACGACTCGCGGCGGCTGCGCAGTGGAGATGGGCGCCTGGGCCGCGCCAAAGGCCGCTATCAAGGTGAAGAGTATCGTTCGCATGAATTGCAAGATATCATGGCAGCATGGATCCGGATCAGGTGCGTGACGATCCCGATCGCGGCGAGGCAGCCGGGTTTCGGTCTACAACACCACGCAAGACCAGTCGCCCGACTCATTCTGGAAACCGGATAAGATTCGCTTCCGCGCCACACGCTCCAGATCGGGGCGCAATGGGCCGAGTACATCTTCGCTGATATTCGCGACCACGACGTCGAAAGCGCCGGAGCGAACCGCATCCGCACTGCCCACGAAAAACGGGACTGGCTTGGCGGCGTCAAGATCAAGATCGCAGGCGATTACGCGGCCCGCGCCCAACAACTTTGCGGCAATCGATAGAATCCCCGATCCGCTGCCGACATCGAGCACGGAATCGCCCGGACGAACGACGCGCTCCATTGCCTCCAGGCAGAGCCGCGTGCAAGGATGCTGGCCCGTCCCGCATTGCATGCCCGGGTTCATTTCGAGCCGAATTCGGCCCTGCGGCGTTGGCTCCGTCCGCCACGGCGCGACCAGAAAGAATCTCTCGCCCACCAGGATCGGCGGCCAGGCATCATGGGTTTGGCGGACCCAATCAGAATCCGGAACTTGCCGCGGTTGTCCGAAACGCCGCGCGGCTTCGGCATCGTCGAAGAAGGCTTCCAAGGATCCGGGACCCTCGACGATTCCCGCGGTGCCCGCTTCCCACAATTCCGCGACGACGGTGTCGTAGTCCGATGGCTCCGGCGACAGCCGCACCGAATACATCTAGCCCTGGACCCGTTTCTCTTTCCCGCTCCAGAATTTCTCGCGCAGATCGAGCTTCCGGATCTTGCCCGTACCTGTCTTGGGCAGCGGCTCGTTGCGGAATTCGATGATGCGGGGCAGCTTGTAGCGGCTCAGGCGCTGCTCCAGATGAACCCGCAGATCTTCTTCGGTGATCGTAGCGCCGGGCCTTCTTGCGACGATGGCCGCGGGGACTTCGCCCCATCTGTCGTCCGGCGCGGCCACCACCGCGCATTCCAAAACAGCCGGATGGGACCCGATAGCTTTCTCGATTTCGATAGAGGAAATGTTTTCGCCGCCGGAGATAATGATCTCCTTTTTTCGGTCTACAATATTCACGTAGGATTGTTCGTCCCACACTGCCATGTCGCCGGTGTGGAACCATTCGCCGAACATGGC
>DASQJB010000483.1:0-3562 GCA_035631295.1 Bryobacteraceae bacterium
GACCAAGCAGGCCTTCCTTTATGTGTTGAATCGGGAAACGGGAAAACCGATCTGGCCGATTGAAGAGCGGCCCGTGGCGAAAGGCGATGTACCCGGCGAATGGTATTCGCCCACGCAGCCATTCCCCACCAAGCCGCCCGCCTACGACCGGCAAGGCTTCCTGATGGACTACCTGATCGATTTCACTCCTGAGCTGCATTCGGAAGCCGAGCAGATCGTTTCCCGCTACCGCATCGGACCGGCGTTTACGCCTGGCTCTCTCAGCAAGCCCGAAGGCCCGCTGGCGACGCTCACGCTGGCCACGGCGGGCGGCGGATCGAACTGGCCGGGTGGATCGTACGATCCCGAGACGCACATGCTATTCGTGTCGTCGCAGGCGGCGGTGACTCCCATCGGCTTGGTGCCGGGCGGGCAGCGGAGCGATATGAACTACATTTCCGGACAAGCGCAGCCGGCGGGGGGGCGAGGCAACGCCGGACGAGGCGGAGCGCAAGCCGCTGCGGGGCGCGGAGGCGCGGGCGCACGCGGCCCTGCGTTCGTTCCCTCGCCGGCTACGGCGGCCGCCGATCCCGACGCTCCTCCCGCGGCAGCGCCGGCTGGCGGCGGTGGAGGCGGTGGAACGACGGTGCAGGGTCTGCCTCTCATCAAGCCGCCATACGGAAGCATCACAGGAGTCAATCTCGACCGCGGCGAAATTGCCTGGGCGGTTGCGCACGGCGATACTCCGGATAACATTCGCAACCATCCGCTGCTGCGTGGCAAGGACATTCCTCGCACGGGCCGTCCGGGAACCGCCGGCCAGCTTGTGACCAGGACGCTGGTGGTGGTGGGCGAGAAGGGCGTGGTCACGATGCCGGATGGCCGGCGTGGCGCCTATCTGCGCGCTTATAACAAAGCTTCCGGCAAGGACGCGGGCGCGGTCTACATGCCTGCGCCGCAGACTGGCTCGCCCATGACGTACATGCTGAACGGAAAGCAGTACATTGTGGTGGCGATCGGCAGCAACGATTACTCCGCGGAGTATCGGGCGTACAGGCTGCCGGAGTAGCACGAAAAGCGAACTACTCTCGCAAAGGCGCAAAGATCGCAAAGAATTTTATTTGCGTGCTTGGCGCCCTTGCGAGAGACTATTGCTTTGAATAATCCTTCACGTGGCACTTCAGGCAGTTGCTGTCGGCCGCGAAGGAGGTGCCGCCTACGGCGTGACAGTGGGCGCACGACGTCAGGCTCGCCTCCGCGGCGCGATGGGACGCCTTCTTATAGTTCAACGGCGCGCGGCTCTGCTGAAACACTTTGGGATGGCAAACGCTGCAATTGCCGCCGACACGCTCGTAGTGCTTTTTGTGATCGAACGTGACGTTGCCGTTGGAGGCTTCGAACAGGATCGTGTCGGGCGGGGTGAGTGCTCCAGTGGATGGCGCTTCGGGCGCGGGCGCCGAGGCTGCCGGAGCGGGAGCAGGATCTGGGCGGATCTGCGGAGCGCGGAGAAACCAGATCGATCCGGCGATAAACAATACGGCTGCTGCAATCAGAAGAACGGTACGCATTTTTCTTTTAGTCTAATCAGTGCGGCCAGTCGACTGTCTCAGTGATGCTGACGCGCGCGCTCTCATAGACAATCAAGCGGAAGCGGACGGTGGCCGAGGTGTTGCGGTATAGGACGCTGCCACTTTGCAAATGCGCCGAATCCAGGTCCACGGGCTTGGAATAACCCGCGTCCTCGATTTCCAGCAGTCCGCTTTGCGCGTTGCGCACGGCAGGCGCTTCCGGATCCCATCGAACGGCCAGATTGTCGCCGATGGGGACTACGTGCAACGCCAGCGAAAACCTTGCCGCCGGGCGAGCCGTGGTCCACGAGGCCATGGTTTGCGTCGCCTGATAGCCTCCCATTGCGCCCACCAGCAGGAGAGCAAGCGACAGCGGAATCCACATCCATTTGGGCCTGCCGCCGCGCGCCGGTTTTTCTACCAAGATGGCGCCCAGCGGCGGCAGCATTTCGATGCTCAGAGTTTCGCCGGGGAGCGCCGCGAGGCTCGTGGGGGCCGCGGCATTATCGAGAACCGCTTCCTCGCGGTCGCGGCTGGGAACGGGGAGCCGGGAGAACAGAAAGGTGCGCGGCGATTCCCGCGGAAACGCGCCATCCTCGCGGACAAAAAAAGCAGCTTGGGCGGGCTTGGCAGGGAAGGGGCGGATCAACAACGCCACCTGATGCGGATCGGGGAAATACCGGTCCAGCAGCTCAAGGTCTTCCGCGCTCAGCGCCAGGTCTTCGCGCGTGTGGCTTCGAAAGTAGCCCAGCAGTTGTTTGGCAGGGTTTCCACCGCTCTCCGCTCTCCTCCGCTGGCAGGCCTGTTCGAACGCCGTCCGGTCCTCGCTTGTCAATAGATAGGATGGGCCGCGCGCATAGACGCAGGGGACAACCTCGATGTCTTGAATATGAATGACGCCGCCCTCGACCGCGCCGATCAGGATGCCGCCCACTTCGGCGCCGCGCTTGGGAACGGCGGCGAAGCCCCGCATCACTTCGGGCAGCAGGTTGTCGACGACGGCCAAGTCGAGATGCACCGCGGGGGCTTTCCCGGACGCTTCCCATACGTAGACTCCGGGGAGCGGTTGTGTGCTTGCCGCCATTTCGATAGCTTAGCCTATAGCATACAGCTTATTGCTAAAAGCTTGCCTCTCTATCTCGTATCGACGCCGATCGGCAATCTAGAGGACATTACTTTACGCGCGCTCCGCGTGTTGCGGGAAGCGGACCTGATCGCCTGCGAGGACACGCGCCAGACGCGCAAGCTGCTGGATCATTTCGGCATCGCAAAGCCCACCGTGAGCTATCACGAGCACAATGAGGCGGCGCGGGCGAGAGAACTCGCCGAAAAATTGGCGGCGGGGGCGAACATCGCCCTGGTTTCCGACGCCGGCACGCCGCTGGTTTCGGACCCGGGCTATCGACTGGTGAGGGCGGCGATCGAGGCTGGGGTCCCGGTGGTTCCGATACCGGGCGCTTCCGCCGCGCTGAGCGCGCTCGCGGGCTCTGGCCTGGCCACGGATTCCTTCCGGTTCTGCGGATTCCTTCCGGCCAAGCAGGGCCAGCGGCGGAAGGCGTTAGAGTCTTTGCGGGGAGAGACTTGCACTTTGATCTTTTACGAAGCTCCGCATCGTGTGATGGAATCGCTCACCGATATCGAAGCGGTGTTTGGCGAGCGGTCGGTGGTTGTTGCGCGGGAGCTGACGAAAATGCATGAGGAATTCCTTCGGGGAACCGCGGCGGCGGTGAGGGCGCAGCTCTCGGGGAGAGTAGCGGTGAAAGGCGAGATCACGATTTTAATCGGGAAGCAGGAAGAATCGGCCGCAGGATCAGTCGCCGATCAGGCCGCCGCCGAACAGGAAGTGCGGGCGCTGGAACGCCAGGGGATCGCGCGAGTCGAGGCGGTGAAGCAGGTGGCCAAGGCTCGGGGGATCCCCAAGCGGGAGTTGTACCGACGAGTGATTTCGTAGCGCCGCTGCGGAAGCGAGGCTAAAGCCTCGCGCGGGCTAAAGCGCGCCCTTCAGCTGTATGCAG
>DASQJB010000484.1:0-4599 GCA_035631295.1 Bryobacteraceae bacterium
CCGCCGGAACCGCAGAGGTACAAGCTTTGACTGGCGTCCGGTAGCGAGCCCGTCAATCTGGATTTCCTTTTGTGAACGGATCAAGTCAACTTGACGGAAACGCCCTATCGTTCGAAGTGCCTGCGCCAAGTTTCGAGCGAATGTCGGCAACACGTATGAAGCTATTGACAATGTAGGTTCCGCGCCGCCGACGCAAATAACGGGCGGGCGGAAGCGGCAGCCGAAAAAACGGTAACTAGGTTCCAAACGAGATCAGGTCGGCCGGCTGCCATTCACCACGGGCGGCGCAGGCGGTTGTCGCGTCCGGCGAGCGGGATCGATACTCGACTATGAAAACTGCCTACATCGTGCGACTGAACACGATGAATTGACGCTCAACGAGCATCGCGAACGAGGTCGTGAAGCGCCTTCTCGAAGGAAGTCTTGCCATCGAGATATGGCTGCCAATCTTGCTCAAATGCCGCTTGTTCCGCGGGTGTGAGCTGGAGCTTGCAGAACGGGTAACGGGCATAGTCCACCTTTTCCGTCTGGCCCAGTTCGCGCTTCGCGATCTCACCCGGAGTGAAGAGTAGGAGCGTGTGCCACAGGTTCGGCACGGGCTGCAGCTCTTGCCGCTCGGTTTCCTCATTAATGCGCGCAGCAATGCGGCCGGCCACTTGCGGGATATGCGTAGCCTCGTGAAAAAGCAACCTCAGCGGCGCAATGCCCGTGTTGCACGGACTGCCGGCGGAAGCTTGCGTATGGGCCACGAAGCCCGTTGGGGCATTGTGTGTGATGGCCGAGGCTGGGCCAGTCTCTCCGACCACATCGACCAGAATTGGCTCCGGCGGCCAAGTAACCTGAAGTACGGCTTCAAGGGCCGCCTTCATCGCGGTTTCGTGGCCCTGCATGAGAGATTTCGCAGAAGCGATCCAAGCGTCGTTATCGCGCTGGCGTGCGGGCCAGACGTGGGCGCGGTAGATCGGCGCAGCTGCGTTCAATGCAGCCGCAATATTGGCGCCCAGGGCGCCGTCGAGACTCTCGGGCAGACGCATGGCATCTTCGGTCACGGCGAGGGCGTTCGCAATGCGGATGAGGTCCTCGTCAAGAACCATGTTGCGCTTGAAGACGTCGTTGTAGGGATCGATCGCTGAAATCCAGATGGCGCGATCGCTCGCGTTGAGAGTTGCCGCGTCCAGGCCGGGAGCCGCCTTAACACTGCGGCGGTAGGCTTCGCCGCTGAGGAATTGATGCAAGTTCAGCCAGAACCGGGTCTGAAAGACGAACATGGTCTGGCTGGGCTGCGCGTGAAGGCAGGGGCTGCCGACCAGGGCGAGGGCAATCAGTACACGCTTCATGTAGCGTATTCTAAATGACCGCACTGTTACTCGGTTGCGCTTGGGTGGACGGCGATCCGGAAGTTGAGCTACCGCGCTTCTGTTCGAGGTGTAATTTGCACGCGGCCGCCGGGGTACCCGTTTAGATGGCCTGGAAGTGGAATACCGTGCGCCGACGAATTCCGGCGCAACCGTGACCTCAGCTTCCAATTCGAGGGTCGGCATTGCTTCGCGAGAAGGGGTGCGAGTCATTGAATCCTTACCACGGCTCACAAGAGGCCAGGTATTGCGGGCACGGGAGGCCCATGGATTACCCGTAGGGGAGTCCCTGAACGGCGGCGTCCAGGCGTGAATAACCTTCCTCAACATCTTCTTGAGCTCGCGTCGGTTCCCGTTCATTGAATATTCTCGAGGCTTCCCGGCGCACGCTTCTGCTGGAACACGAACTCGTCCGGACGAATGCCATCAGATCTAGTTCCTTTGAGAAACGATCCACAAGCTCCCTGAGTCCGAGAATTCAGGGGCTATTTTCGGCCTTCTAGCCCGGATACCGGCCAGTACAGCGATGCTCAGCTCAGGCGTTTTCTCTTCTACGAAATAGGCGGGTGCCGGGCGACTTGCGTTCGGGCCGGAGATTCTCGCTTTCGATCGATTGAACCGCGGTAACGCTCTGTGGTTTGGACGAAGACGTGGCCAAGAAGAAACTGAATCTGCTCCAGCTCGCCAGCGGCGCAGCAGAGGTGATCGACTTCTTCATGGGGCCTCCGACACATATATGAACTACCACCTCGGCGGTTTCCAGATCTTTGTAGTGCCGTTCCCCGAACGCGATGTGATAGAGACACGATGTGTTAGAAAGGTTGGCGGGTCATGCTAAGCACGCATCTTCGGTTTACCTTTCGAACCCTGCGCAAGTCGCCCGCTTACGCCCTTACCACGATCTTGACCATCGGCCTGGGAGTCGGAGCGAGCACGGCGATTTTTAGCGTAGTGAACGCAGTAATGCTGCGCGCGCTCCCGTTCGCCTCGCCGGAGCGCCTGGTTTGGGTGGCTGAGAAGAACGATAAGTTGCGCCTTCCTTGGTTTGCGGCTTCCGTGCTCAATTACCTCTCATGGCGCGAGGGACAAGTGAGCTTCGACCAACTCGGTGCGATCCGGCAATCGAGCTATAACCTAACGGGAAAGGGCGAGCCCGAACAGTTCACCGGAAATGAAATCAGCCCGTCATTGTTCCGGGTGTTAGGCGTCCGGCCCGTGCTGGGGCGCGATTTCCAGGAGGACGAAGACCAACCGGCCAGCCAACCCGTCGCCATTATCGGCGAAGGACTCTGGAAGCGCCGTTTTGGGGGAGAACCGTCGGTTATAGGCCGGAACGTCACCTTGAACGGCGCCGCCTACACGGTGGTAGGCGTTGCGCCCTCCGCCCCCGAGATTCTGTCGCAGGGAGACATCTGGACTCCGCTGGTCCTTGATCGAAGCAAGGAAAGGCGTCTCAATCATCTCATCGTCGTCGTGGGACGACTGAAACGGGGCGTGACCATTCCACAAGCTCAGGCGGAAATGGACATTGTCGCGCGAAGAGTGGGCGAGCAATTCCCGGAGGTGCGGGATTGGGGCATCCACCTTCAGGCCATCTACGATTATGTTGTCGCGAAGGAACTTCGGATAGCCCTGCTGGTGATCCTCGGGGCTGCGATTCTGGTGCTGATCACTGCCGCGGCCAACGTCGCCAATCTTCTCTTGTCGCGTGCGGTAGCGCGGCAAAAAGAGGTTGCGGTTCGCATCGCGATAGGCGCAAGCCGGACCAATTTGCTTTGTCAATTGTTGATGGAGAGCACGGTGCTCGCATTTGCCGGCGGCGCCGTAGGTGTGGCGATGGGGACCTTGGCCGTCCGTTCGATGAACGCGTCATTGCCGCCAAATTTGCTTCCGGTGTCAGTGACCATCGATGGCTTCGTGCTGTTGTTCGCGTTCGCCGTAACCGTTTCCTCTGGGATCTTGTTCGGGTTGGCTCCGGCGTGGCAAGCGTGGCGGACGGATCTTCATTCGCTGCTAAAGGAGGCCGGCCGGTCGGGAGCGGACGTCCCACGTTCGCTGGTCCGCCAGGCGCTCATCGGCGGCGAGTTGGCGCTGGCTACGTTGTTGCTTATTGCGGCGGGTTTGCTTCTTCAGAGCTTGCTGCGCTTGGGGAATGCACGCCTGGGATTTCGGGCGGAGGGGTTGCTAACGTTTGAAATCACTCCACAACCAGCGAGGTATGACACTGTCGCGAAGCGCACTGCGCTGTATCGCGACTTGGTGGAACGTCTCGAATCGCTGCCCGGAGTCAGCGGCGCCGCAATGACAACCTGCGTGCCGTTCGGCAATGGCCTGCAGTCGAGAACGCCGGCAACGCCTGTGGGCCGTTCTCTGCTGGAGCCCAGCCAATCGATTCCAATCGACTGGCGAAGTGTAAGTCCGGGGTACTTCCGAACGATGGAGATCCCGCTCCTCCGAGGTCGGCAGTTCACCGACGGCGATACCGCTACAGGGCCGAATGTAATGATTGTGAGCCAGGGCCTAGCCGAACGAGTTTGGGGCAGCGAAGATCCGTTGGGACGCGCGATGCGAATTGTCGGCTCGGGCAAGGTGTACACCGTGATAGGCGTGGTGGGGGACGCTCGCAACTCGGCGCTGAATGCGGAGCCGTATCCCACCATGTATTACTCAACCAATGCAGTCACGTGGCCCACCATGGACGTGGTGCTGCGTATCGCTCAAGATCCCTACGGCGGGCTGCAGGGGGCGCGGCAAAGACTGCGCGAACTCGATCCTGATTTGTCGATGTTTAGCGTCCGTTCCATGAACGATTGGCTGTCGCGGAGTATCGCGCAACCGCGCTTGAATGCGGTACTGGTGACGGCGTTCGGCTGCTTGGCCTTGCTGATGGCGGCGATCGGCGTTTATGGAGTGCTGTCGTATTTGGTGAATCAGCGGACTCGGGAAATAGGGCTACGAATGGCTCTGGGCGCACAGCGGCAGCGTGTAATCGGTTTGGTGATCAAGGAAGGCATGATCTTGGCCCTGACCGGAATCGCGGCGGGCGTGCTGAGCGCGTTGCTGGTGAGCCAGGTGCTTTCAAGTTTGTTGTATGGTGTCGCGGCGCGCGATGCCTCAACCTTCGCCGCCACGGCAATTACCCTGACTCTGGTCGCGCTCGCGGCTTGTATCGCGCCCGCAGTACGTGCGTCGAGGGTGGATCCCATCCTGGCGTTGCGCTGCGAATAGCCGGCCGAAATTGGCG
>DASQJB010000485.1:0-16825 GCA_035631295.1 Bryobacteraceae bacterium
CGTGGCGGGGTTCCAGATAATGCCGGACCGGCTGGATTCGGATGCGGACGGTTTGCCGTCGATCCAGTGCCTAACAGTTCGGATACCGGTGGAGGTGTCTGCGGCTGCCATAAGCTGACTCTCTAGTTTACGCCGCTCGGCAGCCGCCAGAAGCCCAGATTGAGCTGCGTGAAGTGAGCAATCGGCAGTCAGCACGTCGCGGATCTTTAGTTCTCTCATGACCACGAAGCTGGTGAATCAGTAAACGAGATACCGCGGTGGTCGTGATAGCGAAGCCGGAGCCGCCAGGCTGCCTTGGCATCGCTCGGGATCGATTCGTTCTAACCTTACAAAGCCAGCCGCGGCTGAATCGAAGACGCGCTGGCAGAACTGGCGGGCGTGTTCATAACAGGAGCTCTTAAACAGGCGGGAGAGCGTTTCGTCGAGCGCAAAGTCGGTTGTTACTTTGGCGCCTGGAGCCTTACGATTTCGATACTCAGCTACAGCGCGTGCGTGGCCGGCCTGCCGATCATCCGCCAGAGCCAACCAACCCCATGTATCGATGAAGAGGATCTCAGTCCGAGTCGGGGCCGTAGAGATCCTCATCGAGGTTCTGCGTCAATGTCCCGTCGTGAATGATGCCGATGACGTCGAGCAAGGGGTCGCGCTTAGGAACTGGCTTTTGCGCGCGGCGATGGCTACCGCGCTCCAAGCGGGCGCGAATCAGCTCGGCCATGCTGACACGCGCCCTAAACGCTTCGGCGTGCAAGCGCTCATGCAGCTCCTCCGGCAGAAAGATGGTCGTTCGCCTCATGACGCCATACTAGCGTATATATACACTGAATTTCCCCGAATATTTACGCGACCTGGCGCCGGTTCCCCCAGCGGGCTCTTGACATCGATTCCGCGAATCAGCGTCCGCCCCGGTCCCATTTGAACTCGATAAAACAATAATTCAATTCCCAAATTGAATCGCGCTTAGCAAACGAATGTCAGTCTATGATCGGGCGTCTTCAACGACTCCTGGCGGCTTCCGCGCTCCTTACGACCCTCATCGTGCAGCCAGGGCGGCTTGGCTCGGACACCGCCACGCGGCTCCAAACCAGCCATTCCTTTTGGACAAATACGCCCCAGGCCCCCAGCGGTGATCCCAACATGGGACTTGTGGGGCGCGGCGGGCGGATCTACAGCAAGTTTGGAATCGGGCTAAGCCTGCTGATGCTTCCTTTTGACATGGTCGCCGGCAACGCGGCGAAATCAGCCCTCTGGAATCGGATCTTCGTGGTCTATTCCGTCTCGGCGCTGGTTTGCGTCCTCGCCATCCTGGCGTCTTTCCGCCTGCTGCTCCTTTTCGAATTCACCGCGCGCGAAGCCGCGGCAGGCAGCTTGACGCTGGTGTTCGCGACCACTTTCATGCATTACACCCAACACATGCAGGAGAGCAATTACCTATTGTTGCTGACTCTGGCCGGTCTGGGCCTTCAGTATGAGTGGGCGACAACCTGCTCAAAGCGAGCGCTGCTGTGGGGATGCCTCGCATGTGGAGCGAACCTTTTGACGCGACTAACCATCGCGCTTGAATGGATCGCCACGATCCTGTTTCCGCTTCTATTTTTTTGGTTCGGCGGCATGCGGGGATCGAAATTCCTCGCCCGCGGCCTGGAATATGCGAAAACCGCGATCCCTGTGTTCCTGCTATTCCTGGCCATTGATCGCGCCTATAACTTTTACCGGTTCGAAAGTTGGACGACCACCTACATCTCCGTCTTCGGCGTCCAGTATCGAATGCTGCATCCGGAGGCGCCTCCCTCTTTCCCCTTTTCGGGATCGCTGTTGAAGGGTCTGGCGGTGATTTCCTGTCTCCGGAAAATCTTCCTGTTCGATCCTCTCATTCTCGTGACGATCGTCCTGGCGGCGCCGTTCTGGCGAGGAATCGGGCCGGCGATTCGCGCCTTCGTGCTCTCGCTCCTGGTCCTGTTGCTGAGCTACGTCTTCTTCTACGCCCGTTACTTCCAGTGGGGGCGACTTCGCGTGGGGAGACCGCGTTGTCGCCACGCCGGTCCAGTTGGCCGCGCTCCTTTCAACGCCACTGCTGTTGCGCTATCTCCGGGAACTGCGCCCGTTCGCCCGGAAGTCGGCAGGAGCGGTGCTGGTGGTCGGCGTCGCAATCCAGATAGAGTCCACCGTGTTTTGGCATTCTCTGGAACCCTTTCAGGCGCGGACGCTGGGGCATCCGACTTTTGTAGTCGGCTTGCGGGCCCGGAACATCGTCGCCTCAGCGCTGGGGAAAAGCGAGGCATGGGGGCTGATGAACCGCTGGACGCTCGCCGACCGGTACCATTCCCTTACGCCCTGGTTTTTTCCTGTATTGGCGCACCGCACTGGTCTGCTGCGTCCGGCGTTGTCGAGAATACTACTGGTGATTTGGGGCGCTATGTTTCTTCTTCTCGGGGCAGTGCTATTGAGAATTGCGCGCGTGTGCTCTCTCAACGATTCCGCGGCGCGCTGGGCAACTGAGCCAGGGGCTACTGGCAGCCGTTAAGGCCCTTGGTCAGGCAGATCGACGAGGTGATGTCGGCCGGGATGGGGAGGCCCTTGTCTTTCATTAACTGCTTGATGTAGGCGGCGGTCTCGGGGTGGGCGATGGCGGATTGCACGCCCACGCGGACCAATCCTTCAGCGTAGTGCAGCGGAATCCAGGTCATCCCTTTCATGGAGCCATTGACCGTGTCACGGCTACCCACGTCGTGGGCTTCGAGGTTGCCGCCGCGGTCCACAAGCAACTTGATCACGTCGTTGCGCCCCTTGTGAGCGGCGCCGTGCAGAGCGGTGCGGCCTTCATCGTCCACGGCGTTCGGATCGATGCCGAGGTCGAGACACATCTTGACGGCTTCCAGATTCTCTTCGGGCGACCATTCGAATGTAATGCCTTCCACCCAGCCGATGCCCGAAGCTACGGCCAGCGGCGTGACTTTGTGCGCGCTTGCGATTTTCGGATCGGCGCCATGCTCAACCAGTAGCTTCATTAACGCAACGTCGCCGGATTGGGCGGCGCGCCAGAAAGCGGTGGCGCCGTCTTCGCGCACCCATTGCATGGTGAAAATCGTGCGGGTTTCTGTGCTGTCGCCGACGCAATTGGCGCCCGTCGATTTGGCGCCGCAGACGCGCGCGTTGACGTCCGCGCCGTGGTCGATCAGCAGCTTGATGTATTCCAGGTGGTCCATGTCGGCGGGCCGCACGGGGTAGTCGCCACCTTCGATGTTGCGGTTGTCTGTGGCCAGATAGAGCGGGTTCCAGCCGCCTTTATTGGGAATATTAGGATTAGCTCCGTGCTCGAGCAAGTATTTGCCGATCTGGTAGTGGCGATTCTGGGTCGCGACCAGCAGCGGAGTCCATCCATAGCGAGTGGTCTGATTGATGTCGGCGCCGGCTTCCACAAGGTCCTTCACGCAATCCATGTGCCCCTGGCGCGCTGCAAAAACCAGGGCGGTCAGACCGCCGCCATCGGTATTCTGGGTGCGCCCGAAGGCAAACTCGGCGGCCGCTTGATCGGCGGCGGCGACTACATCGAAGCCGAGGCCGTCATCTCCAGTAGCCGTGGCGCCGCCCGCGCCCGCTTGTGCCCCGCCCCCGCGGCCTCCTCGTCCTGCTCCCGCGCCTGCCTGCGCTCCGCCACGGCCTCTTCCACGGCCTAACGCTCCCAGGCCGCCAGTTGCTTGAGCGGAGCGAGACCGATCCGAGTTGGTTGGCGCGAGATAGGCTGTGTTGCCCTTGGAGTCCGGCTTCGAGGCGACGCTAAGATCGGCCTTGCGTTCGAGCAGGTATTTGACTGCCGGGGTATTGCCTTGGTCCGCCGCCCACATGAGCGCAGTAGTTCCGCGCAGCGTTTCCTTGGCGTTAATATCGGCTCCGTGATCGAGCAACACGCGAATTGCATCTACGTTTCCGCTGCGCGCGGCGAACAGAAGCGGAAACTCGCCTTTCGGGCCATGCTCCCTTGGATCCGCACCGGCTTTCAATAGACGCTCGATCATGGGCGCGTTGCCGTTGAGGCTGGCGAGAGAAAGCGGAGTGGCTCCGTCGCGGTTGGCCAGCTTGACGTTGGCTCCCGCGGCGATTAAAACATCCGCGAGATCGAGGTCGTTGTGATAGACGGCCCACTGAATTGCCGTGGCGCCATCGGCCTGCGGCGCGTTGACGTCCGCCTTCTGTTGAAGAAGCGATTTGACGGTCGCCTTGTCGCCTTTCATGGCGGCGTCGGCGATTGGACTGGACTCAGCTCCAAATGCGGCGAGAGCGAGAACGAGAGTAAAGGAACAAGCCTTGGTTCCACGTCGCATGTTGATTGTCTCCACAAAACTCCGCTTTGTCAGGGACGCTCCGGAGGGCGGGCTTTAGCCCGCGCGGCGCTTCAGCGCCGCTTGCGGACGGCGAGGCTAAAGCCTCGCGTGGGCTGAAGCCCGCCCTCCAAATGTTTATACCAACCCCGTTAATCTTCCGGTGCTGTCGCCGATCGAATCCTGATGAATCCCGTACAGATCCAGGATGCTCAGCAGCAGATTGCCGGAGCTGACGGTCTTGGTTTCATAATGCAGATGGCGTCCTCCCTTAAGCTGCCCGTTGGCGCCACCCACCAGAATGTGCGGCACGTCGTAATGCAGGTGCTGGTTGGAATCGCCCATATTGGTGCCGTACAGAATCAGCGAATGATCCAGTAGAGTGCCGTCGCCGTCGGGTGTTTTATTCATCTTGTCGATGAAATACGCCAGGCACTGCACGTGATAGCGGTTGATCTTCGAGTAGTCCGCGATGCGGTCCGGGTTTTCGGCGTGGTGCGAAGCGCCGTGGAAGCCGCTGTTCGAGCCGCTCTGAGGATACCGGCGGGCGGTCAGGTCGCGCGCGAAGAGCATGGCTGTCACGCGGGTGATGTCGGCTTTGAACGCGAGGTGCGTCAGGTCGAAGTGCAGCTTCACGTGCTCGTCAAACTCTTCCGGCACGCCCGCGGGGACGCTCACTCCGTCGGTGGTCACCTCGCCGGTAGCTTTCTTGGCGATTTCCAGCCGCCGCTCCAGCTCGCGAATGTCCTGGGCATATTCGTCCAGCTTGGCGCGGTCGCCGGCCGGGAGATCCTTCTTGAAGCGCGCGAGGCTTTGCGTGACCGAATCGAGAATGCTGCGATCCTGCTCCCGGCGCGAGGCGCGCTCTTTCGGGCTGGCTCCGTCGCCGAACAGTTTCTCGAAAACGACTTGCGGATTCAGCTCCATGGGCAGCGGCTGCGTCGGCGAAGCCCAGGAAACTGAATTCGTGTAAGCGCAACTGTAGCCCTCGCCGCAGTTGCTGGAATTAGCGCCGGGGTCTTCCAAGCCAAGCTGCAATGACGGCAGCAGCGACTCCTGGCCGATCTTCTGGGCGATGAGCTGATCGATGGTGGTGCCGTCGTAGATATCGGCCCCAGTGGTTTTCTTGGGCTTGTTAGCGCACATAAACGCCGCCGCAACCCAGTGGTCGGCGCCGGTTACGCCCGGAGGCGGCTCGGCCGACTTGGCCCACAGTCCGCTGAGGATCACGGTGTGATCGTGGAACGGCTCGAGCGGCTGCATGATCGTGGGATAGGCGAAGTGCGCCGCGCCCGGCGCGGATTTCGGCTCGCCCGGGCCGCCGAATTCGGGAATCCAATAGCCCGGCGCCATGCCGTGTGGAACGAAGATGCCGGTAAAGCGGGGCTTCCCGGCGGCCGCCGTCTTGCTCAAAGGCGTCTGCGCGGGAATCATGGAATCCAGCAGCGGCAGAGCCAGGGCGACTCCCGCGCCCCGCAAAACTGTCCGCCGCGAGATGTGCTTCTTAGTAATGAACATTATGTTTCCCGTCTCCCTGTCTTTCAATAAGAAACCGTTGTCCGCTAGTTCGATGCACGTTGTGGATTCTCCCGAGGGTTCGCGCTCAACTGCATCTTCATGTTCATCTGGAACGGCTCGCTTTTCACCACGCCCAGCACGAACGATGAGAAGCGGTAGTTGTTTTTCTCTGCGTCGTGGACGATGGAGCGCATGAGCGGCATGTCGTAATACTCGGTGCCGCGCCCTAGCGCGTAAATCAGCAACTTATCGGCGACCACCCGCACAAACGCGGGTGAATAACGCAACAAAGCCTCGCGCAATCCCTTGACGCCGTCCATCTTCGTTCCATCGACCAGCTCGCCTTTGGCGTCCACCGGATCCCGACCGTCCATGGTGCGCCATTGGCCAATGGCGTCGAAATTCTCAAGCGCGAAGCCGATCGGGTCCATGATCTTGTGGCAACTGGCGCAAGGTTCAACGGCACGATGCATCTCCATTTGCTGGCGCATGGAAGGCGGCGCGGCTCCGTGGGTGGCTTCGGTGGCAACCAGCTTGATGATCACGCCGGCGGGCATCTCCGGCGGCTCCGCTCCCAGAAAAACCTCCATCGTGGTTTTGCCGCGCCCCACGGGCGAGGTTCGGTTCGGTTGCGCCGATGTGGTGAGGAAGCTGGCCTTGCCGAGCATACCCCGGCGCATGTCAAATTCAGGCGTCAATTCGACTTTTCGGAAGCCGCTGCCATACACTCCGGGAATTCCGTAGTGTTTGGCAAGACGCTCGTTCAAAAACGTGTAGTTCGCGTCCAACAACTCCGTCACCGGCCGGTCCTCATGGACGATGCTGTCCACAAACAGTTCCGTTTCGCGGCGCATGGCCTGCCGGAGGTTGTCGTCGAAATCCGGAAACAGAGCGGTCACCGGGCTCAACGTGGGAATCGCACGCAGACTCAGCCACTGACCCGCGAAGTTGAGAACGAGTTGGTCGGACTTAGCGTCCGCCAGCATCCGCTTCACCTGCTGCTCCAAAACGGCAGGTTCGTGCAGCTTGTTCTGGGTGGCCAGGTTCAGCAATTCATCGTCGGGAATGCTGCTCCAGAGGAAGAAGGAGAGCCGCGAAGCCAGCTCCACGTCGCTGATGCGATATTTCTGTCCGGGCTTGAGATTGACCGGCTCGGCTTCCTTACGGAACACGAACTCGATGTCGGCGAGAATGCGGCGCAGAGCCATTTCCACGCCATGCTCGAAATCGCCGCCTTCATTCCGGCCCATTTGATAAAAGCTCATCAGCGTTTCGGTATCGTTCGCGGTGAGAGGCCTGCGGAAGGCGCGGCGCGCCAGCGTGGAAACAATCTGCCGCGCGCAGGTCTGCTCCTGGCTGGTATTGGCCGGCCGGCAGACGAAGATCCTTTTTCGGGAAGCGGTGTCGCTCGCGCCCTTGGCGTTCTCGGGCCCTTGAATCGTCAGCTTGCCAACGTGGGGATAAAAAGTGTAGCCGGGCAGACCGCCGGTTTCGATGGTGCTGCGGAGGAAATGTTCGTCAAGATCGTTGCCGGGCGCATAGTTGGTTGCCAGGAAGGTGACTACGACGGTATGGAGGCCGGCCTTTACCGGTACCTTTACGTCTTTCGAGCCTGCGTGGACAGCCGCGCCCCGGCCGATCTCGGTATCCCAATCGTAGAGTTTCACGCGCTCGCCGTCGATCAGCAACTCCAGCTTTTCGCCGCGAATCTCGCCGAAAGCGGTGTTGTTGTCCATGTTGCCCTTGTTGATCGGGAAGACCTTGAAAATGTAATCGGCGTCGGCGGGGAATTCATGCTTCGCCAGAAGCCCGCCGCGCGTGCCGAACGGCATGCCTTCGATGTGGTAGTCCTGCGACGTGTCTTCCGGAGAGCGGTAGACGGCTTCGGTGGCTTCGCTGACGTCGCCGATGGCAAGGCGGCTGATCTTGCTGGCCGCGGCGGTGTAGCCTTCGATCAAAGCCGGCGAAAGGGAAAGACCGGCGGCTACGTTATCAAAGCCGCGCGTGGAATCGTCGGAGGGCAAGTACCGGGACGCGTCGATGGGTAGAGCCAGGAGATCGCGGATCGCGTTCTGATACTCGGTGCGGTTGAGGCGATGCAGTCCCGGCGGCGGCAAGTTCACGGCCAGGTGCTTGTCGAGCTCGTTTTCGAGATACACGATCATCGAATCAAACGTCGCCTGCGCCGGGCGCGGACGGCCGGCGGGAGGCATCATGCCGGTTCTCAGCTTGTGGACGATCTTTTCCCACGTGGCGGCATTCTTGGCGACATCAGCCGGATCGAGTTCGTTGATCTTCAGACCTTTCGGCGCCGAGGAGCCCTGATGGCAGACCACGCAATAGTAGTCGAGCATGGCGTGTTCCTGCGTCGCATTGGCCACGCTGGCGATCGCAGGTGCGGGACCTCGCAGCTTGGCGGGCGGGGCGGCTTGCGTGCTTTGGCTTGGTGGGACGTCGGCTTTGGCGCCCTGGTTGATCCAGTCTACGATGAGGGCAATTTTTTCCTTCGCGAGGGGTTCGTTGGGCGGCATCTGATTGCCGCTGGCATCCGAGATCCTCTGCGCCAAAACGCTCTTGGCTGCGTCCCCTGGCAGGACCACGGCGCCGCTGGAACTGCCTTTCAATAGTCCGGCCGCAGTATCCAACTGCAAGCCCGCGGGGGCGGCATCCCCTTTATGGCAGAGGATGCAGTTCTCGTTGAGGATGGGCTGGACGTCTTTGGAAAAGTCGACGGAACGTTGTGCGGAGAGCTGCACCGTCGCCCCGGCGCAAAGCAGTAGGGATATAACGACGTGGTTTCGCATTAGACTCTAGCTTTTGCAAGCACTTACAACGCCTGCCACCTTCTTAAATAATATGCCCAAGTATCATGGCGGCGCAATCCCTCCCTGAAGTTACGCTTGGTTCGAGGACTGCCAGCCGCGCGATCCAGAGCCGCAGCCGACAGAAAGCGACCGGCTACGCCACGGGCTTACTTGCTTATACGACCGCGGGCCGCTTTTTCTTCCGACCTTGCACCGGCCAGAGAACCAGCCAGGCCGTGGTTGCCCTCATGGCAGGCGCATTCTAGCAAAGGCAGGGCCACTTTATTCATCCGGATGCGGGCCGTCGTAGTTTCCACTACCAGCGTTTCGCCCTCCCATCGCCCGCGTGAGTCGCTCAGCTCCACTACGATTCCCCGAGCCTGGACGAGAGTCGCCGGTCCCGCGTGATGCGGCCGCACTCGGAGAGCAGGCAACTTATAGAGCGAGCGAGAGTTGCTCGTTGTTGGGTTCGTTTTGAAATTCTGCATGCGCGCGCACTGAATTCCGCGAGTGGCAATGTGGGAACCGGCGGCGCCGGTGCAAGTTTGAGCATGGCAATCCTCAATAAGAGCGTAAGTCCAAGGGCCGGGCGGCGAGCGAGGGTTCGAGAGGTTGATGGACGGAGAGCTTTAGTCGAGAACGTGCGGAACGAACCGCGCTGTGTTGCCGGTGATGAGATCGCCCTCGCGAATTCCCATGCCCGCGGGTTGGCCATCGACGATCCAGCTACCCAGAACCGTGCGATTGCCGTCGAAATCCGGCAGATTGAACAGAGCCTGATAAACCCATCTTTCCTCACCATAGCCGCCGCCGGTTTCGGCTACGGTCTGGCGGTTTCTCACGACTGAAATATTGGCGCCTTCGCGGCCAAGGAACGGCTTGCGCACGTGGTCGAACGAAGGCGTTTCGAAGGAACATGGCAGCAGGTTGGGATGATTCGGGAAGAGTTCCCAAAGCACGGCCAGGATTGCTTTGTTGCTGAGGACCATTTTCCACGCGGGTTCGATCCAGCACATTGCATCGGCGGATTTGGCGATGTTTAATGCGAATGGTTCGTTGATCAGCCACTCCCATGGGTAGAGATGAAAGAGAACATCGATCGGGTGATTCGCCAGGTCGACAAACCGGCGGGTAGTCGAATTCCAGCCGATGTCTCCGATCAAGATCCCAACCGATGACAGCCCCGCTTGAGACGCAAGATCGCGCATATAGGTCACGGTGAGGGTGTCTTCTCCCGCGGCATCGTCAAAGTGCGTGAAGTGAACGACGCTCGAGTTCAGGCAGGGCGCGATGTCCTTCCATTTCGCCAGCAGGTTGTCGTGCAGACTGTTGAACTGATCGGCCCGCGGAAAGACCTCTTCCTTCCAGTCCCATTGAACAACCGCGGTCTCAAGTAAGCAGGTGGGCGTATCACAGTTGTATTCGAAGAGCTTTGGCGGCGTGACGCCGTCGTAGCCCAGGTCGAAGCGCCCGTGATTCAGCGCGGGAGGTTCGTCGTTCCAGGCCCGAATGATGAGCGGAACGAAGAACTGCGGGATACCGAGCTGGGCGAAGAGATTGTTGTCGATGACGTGTTGCACACCCTGCATCGAGATTCGGTAGAGTTCGGCGGTTGCGGCTTCGATCTCATCGATCTGCCGCGCGGAGAAGCGATAACAGGCGGATTCGTTCCAATACGGTTGGCCGTTGACGGTGTGCCAGATCAGCCCATGCGATTCTACTTTCTTCTGCCAGCCGGATCGCGGCCGGACGGACACGCGGCGCATGTTATTCGCCGGCGACGCCGCCAAACGCGGCGTGGCCTTCGGCGCTCTCACCGAAACCGCCGCGAGTTATGGCGCCTGCTCGGGTAGATTCAGGAGTTGCCACATCGGAGCCGCCTGCAGAAGGACCGTATGAGCCGCCCGCAGAATTGGGCTGGTAGGAGCCGCTCCGCACGGGATAGCCAGGGTAAGGGACATAGCCACCTTCATTAATGTAGTACCAACGATGGTGTTGATCGCCAGGATTGCTGCAGTCCCCGTCGGGGACCCGCTTGTCCAAATCGTCCACGCAGATCTTTATATCGGCGTTGGTCCGCCATTCGCGGGGGTTGGATGAGCAGGACAGCATGGCGGTGGAAATGGCTGTGGTCAAAGGAAGGACGAACAGCTTGGCGCGGCGGGATTGGCGGGCCACGAGGGATTACAGTAACACTTGCGAAAGGGGGCCTGCCGAACGGGCTGTAAACCGTTCCCAGAATGTGAGCGGGTCCTTCCGCTCGCGAATTCCGAGGAAAACCAAATTGTCGTGCGTGATCCGGCCCGAGCCGCAAACACTACGCGACAAGGATGCGATCTGAACGGCGTTTGTGAATAACCGCCTTTTAGATTGGCGCCGGGAGAACCCGGATAGATGTTAGAATCCCCGGATCACGGCGTGTGCCCATGAGAACTTCCGTTGGCGCCCTCCTGATTTCCAGACATCGAGTTCTTTTTGTGCACCGCCGGGCTGATCGAA
The DNA here is from genome assembly GCA_035631295.1 of Bryobacteraceae bacterium. Classification (GTDB taxonomy): domain Bacteria; phylum Acidobacteriota; class Terriglobia; order Bryobacterales; family Bryobacteraceae; genus Palsa-187. Next base: position 11,138 of record DASQJB010000485.1, read on the forward strand.
TGTGGTATCCCGACGTTTGGGCCATCCCGGGCGGCCATGTCGAACTCGACGAGACGGCGGCGGAGGCTCTGGCCCGCGAGTTGCGTGAAGAGCTTGGGATCGAAATAACCAATCCATCGAACCTGCCATATCGGGTCGTCGCCGACGAGGGCTTTCGATTGAGTGTCTGGATCGTCGTGACAGGTTGGACTGGTGCGTCGGTCAACCGAGCCACAAACGAACACGATGATCTACGGTGGGTGGCGCTCGACGAGTTAGAAGATCTAAGTTTGGCCCATCCCTCCTATCCGGAGCTATTTCTGTCAGCTCTTTCGGTTGCCGGAGGTTGACGGCCTCGCTCCCAGCTGACGGCGTAGCGTGTGTTGATCGCTGCCGCGATTGAGCCTTTGATCCAGACGCTGCGCGATCGCGACGCAAGCATGCGGGTGCTTGCGATTTATGCAAGCCGGTCTGTTCACACCGCGATCGCTAAGCTGCAATCGGAGACGCCGCATTCATTCTCCGACGGGCGGTTGCGTTGAGCCGGCCCAGGTCCTGACACAAGTGTCGAGGCGGCAGGCAAGAGTGCCTGCGCCACGACGAAGGTGTCAAAGCAGTTGGGCGATGCGATCAGCGTCATTCGGGACCACAACGGGCTGGTTGCCGAACGTGGATTGGAGCTTTGCGCCATCAGGCGCTTCGAGTTTTCCCGTGTGGTATTTGAAAATGTAATCGGGGTCCTTGAGGAGATTTCCGGTAAGCACGGCGATTACGTCGGCGCGGCGATCGATGACTCCGGAAGCTGTCAGCTTGCGGATGCCCGCGAGCGTGGCGGCAGAGGCCGGCTCGCAGCCGATTCCGCAGCGGCCTATGATCGCCTTGGCGTCCGCGATTTGCTGCTCACTCACCTTTTCGACGGCGCCATCCGAGGCGCGAATTTCGTGCAAGGCTTTCGGCCAGGAGACCGGGTCGCCGATGCGGATCGCCGTGGCGAGCGTCTCCGGCTTCTCGACGGGATGAAATTCGCGTGCGCCGCTCTTCCAAAACTCGTAAAACGGCGCCGATCCTTCCGCTTGAATCACGGCCAGTCTGGGCAAGCGATCAATCAGCCCATTTTGGCGAGCCTCCCGAAGCGCTTTTCCGAACGCGGAGACATTGCCGAGATTGCCTCCCGGCAGCACCACCCAATCCGGCGCCCGCCAGTCGCGCCGCTCGAGCATCTCGAACATGATGGTCTTCTGACCTTCGATGCGGAAGGGGTTCACCGAATTCAGCAGGTAGATTCCCAGCCTCTCCGCCAGCCCGCGCACCAGCGCCAGGATCTGATCGAAATTCGCCTCCACCTGAAACGTCTTGGCTCCGTATTCAAGCGCCTGTGCGAGCTTTCCGAACGAGATGTTGCCGTGCGGCAGAAAGATCAAGGCCTCCAGACCCGCTGCCGCAGCATAGGCCGCCATGGAAGCGGAGGTGTTGCCGGTGGAGACGCAGGCCACGCGCCTCATTCCCAAGCGCAGCGCTTGCGCCACGCCGCAGGTCATGCCGTTGTCTTTGAAAGAACCGGTTGGATTAAAGCCCTGATGCTTAAATGCGAGCCGGTCCAAGCCGCCGTAGGCCGCCGCGGCCGGAGCATCGAGCAACGGCGTGTTGCCCTCGCGCAAGGTGACGACGCGATCGTAGTTTTCGAGGAACGGAAGCAGTTCGCGAAACCGCCAGACCCCGCTCTGGTCCAAAGGGGCGTTGCTCATGCGGCGGTCGCGGAATAGGCGCCGGAAGGTGGACGGGTCGTGTCGGGAATCTGCGTAGTCCGCTTCCAGCAGGCTGCCGCATTTGGGACAGTTGTAGAGGATTTCCGTGATCTCGTAATGGGCGCGACAGGAAGGGTTGAAGCATGCCAACTCCGCCGTCGCGGTTTTCTGGGCTGTGGTCACTATGTTTCAATCTTAATTTAAGATGCTCACCGTTCACCTGGAATCGGGGCGCGTAAGCGTGCGCCGTCGGCCGCTGCCGCGTATTCCGCGCGGGTTTGCGCGCATACGCGTCTTGGCGGCCGGAATTTGCTCCACGGATTTGGAGCTGCAGCGCGGCTACTACGGATTTGCCGGAACGCCGGGTCACGAATTTGTGGGCGAAGTGGAGGCTGCCGAAGACTCCGTGTGGATCGGCAAGCGCGTCGGCGGCGAGATCAATCTTGCGTGTGGGGAATGCGAATGGTGCGCGCGCGACCTCGGAAGGCATTGTCCCAGCCGGACGGTGTTGGGGATCGTGAAGCATCCGGGCGCGCACGCAGAATTTTTGACCCTTCCGCTGCGCAATCTGCATCCCATCCCCGATTCCATTTCCGATGAGCAAGCGGTGTTTATCGAGCCGGTGGCCGCGGCTTGCGAGATTCTGGATCAGGTGAGAGTGCTCGCGGGATCGAGGATCGCGGTGCTCGGGGATGGCAAGCTGGGCCTGCTGATCGCGCAGGTGCTGCGCGCGCGGGGGGCGCGGGTGCACTTGTATGGCCGGCATCGCGACAAGATGCGGTTGGTGGAAGGGGACGGACTTACGACCGAGATCGCCGGAAGATCGTTGCCGGAGCGGGCATGGCCCATGGTCGTGGAAGCGAGTGGATCGGTCGATGGTCTGCGCGCGGCCATCGGCATGTGCGAGCCTCGCGGCACGGTGATCATGAAGTCCACGGTTCACGGATTGGTGAAGATCGATACGGCGCCGGCGATTGTAAACGAAGTGACGCTGGTCGGCTCCCGCTGCGGCCGCTTTGGGCCGGCGATCCGAATGTTGGCGTCGGGGCGAGTGAGAGTGGACCCACTCATATCTGAGCAGTTGCCTTTAGAACGCGGGCAGGAAGCTTACAAGCAGGCCGCGGCTAAAGGTGTTCTGAAAGTGCTGCTCCGCGACGGATAATGTGTATCATGCGAGTCTCCAAATGGGGCCATGGTCTGGCGCGTGCGCCTTCCCGTCGCCGTGGTGAAGGCCTTTAACCTGAAGGAGGGCGATGAGGTTGAGATCCGCGTGACCGGCAAGCGCAAATTCGAGGTTAGCCACGATACGGACAGAGAGTGGGCTTTGAAGACGATGCGGCGTTTGAGCCGTCCTGTCCCTCCCGATTTCAAATTTGACCGGGAACAGCTCTATGAGAGGCCGTGGCACAAGAATCTCTTGACGCCTTTGCCTCCTCGTGAGGGAGCTTCTGAGACGGGGAGAAAGAAGATCTCTCGCAAAGGCGCGAAGCATGCAAAGCGCAATGAGTAACGCCATGCGTGAAGCCGTTGAAGCTATTGTCGGCGCGCGGGGGTGCCTGTACAGGCAGGAAGATCTCGCGAACTACGAATACGACGGCAGCATCGATAAGGCTCGGCCGGATTTGGTCGCTTTTCCCGAATCCACTGCGCAAGTGGTTTCCCTGGTGAAGCTGGCGCGCGAGCGAGGGGTTCCCATCACCGGGCGCGGCGCGGGGACCGGGTTGAGCGGCGGCGCGATCGCCCGCGAGGGCGGACTGATGATCTCTTTTGCCCGCATGAACCGCATTCTGGAGATCGATCTTCCCAACGAGCGCGCGGTGGTTCAGCCGGGTGTGGTGAATTTGGACCTGTCGCTGGCCGTAGAGGCGGACGGCTATTTCTACGCGCCGGACCCTTCCAGCCAGCGCGCTTGCACCATTGGCGGCAATGTCAGCGAAAATTCGGGAGGCCCGCACACGCTCGCGTATGGCGTGACCACGAATCACGTGCTGGGGCTGGAGGTCGTGCTGCCGGACGGGAACGTGCTGAACGCCGGCCCGCCCGACGCCGCAGGCTACGATCTTACGGGGCTGCTGGTCGGCTCGGAGGGAACCATGGCCTTGGTGACGCAGGCGACCGTTAGGTTGATGCGCAGGCCCGAGTCGGTGAAAACGCTGCTCGCGATCTACGATAGAGCCGAAGACGCGGGCAACACGGTGAGCGAAATTACTGCGCGCGGCATCACGCCGGTGGCGGTGGAGATGCTGGATGGCGTTCTGCTGCGCATGGTGGAGGAATCCGTGCACGCGGGTTATCCGCTGGATGCGGCCGCGGTGCTGCTGATCGAGCTCGAAGGCTTGAGCGAGGCCGTGGAAGAGCAGACGGAGCAGATTCGCGAGGCGTGCGCGGCGTGCCATGCCCGCGAGTGCCGAGTGGCCCGCGACGCTCAGGAACGCGAGCTTTTGTGGAAAGGACGCAAGAACGCCTTCGGCGCCGTGGGCCGCTGCGCGCCTTCCTACTACACGCAGGACGGCGTGGTGCCGAGGACTGAAACCGTCGCTACCCTCAAGTTCATCTACGGCGTGGCTGAGCGCTACGGGCTGACCATCAGCAACATCTTTCACGCCGGCGACGGCAATCTGCACCCGCTCATTCTGTTCGATCACCGCGTGCCGGGGGAAATGGAAAAAGTGCGGGAGGCCAGCGACGAGATTCTGAAATACTGTATCTCCGTGGGCGGCTCCATCACCGGCGAGCACGGCGTGGGGATGGAGAAAAATGAGATGATGGCGCATCAGTTCCGGCCTGATACGCTAGAGATGATCGCGCGGTTGAAGCACCTGTTCGATCCCGAATGCCGTCTGAATCCCGGCAAGGTGCTGCCCACCGGCCGGGGCTGCATGGAAATCCGCCAGAAGCGGGGAGATTTGAGCTTATGATGCGCCTTGCTCCGATGCTGCTGATGGCCGCACTCGCGTTCGCCGAAAACAAGCCGCTGCCCAATCAGGCCGGCAACGACGATGTGGACTTGGCAGGAACCGTCGTCATCGAGCGCCCGCAAATCCAGCAGGAGTTGGGCATGGATATGGGCGCCGGTTACATGCTGGTGCAGATCAAGGTCACCCCCAAGGGGGATGCCGCGCTGCGCGTCGGTCCCGACGATTTTACGCTCCTATCGCGCAAAAATGGAGACCGCAGCCCCGCGCTCGATCCGCAGCAGATCGCGGGCACGGGCGGGGCGCTGATCGTAAAACCCGCGGCGCAACAGCCTGGCGGCGACGGCACGCGCACCAATGGTCCGATTTGGGGCGGCGTGACGCCGAAGGCGGGCGGGGCCAAGGATGGGGACAGCCGTCTGCTTGGCGTGTTGAAGGAAAAGGCGCTGCAGGATCAGGAAACCAAGAAGCCTGTTGAAGGCTTGCTGTACTTCGCCCTGGACGGCAAGCTGAAACCCAAGGATGTCTCTCTTATCTACAAAGGCCCAGCCGGGAAGCTGGTCATCGATTTCAAGTAGGCGACTTCAAGTGAGCCTTTACCTGACCCCGATGCACCTGGGCGACGTCACCCTGATTGAAGCCGCCGGCCGCATCACCTTGGGGGAGAGCGTCGCTTCTCTTCGCGATCAGATTCACGAGCTGACCTCGGATGGGCGCGTGAAGATCGTTCTGAATCTGGCCCAGGTCGGTTACATCGACAGCAGCGGCTTGGGGGAGTTGGTTTCGGCCTACGCTACGGTCAAAAACCGCGGTGGAGCGATCAAGCTGCTCCATTTGACTTCGCGGGTGAAGGATTTACTTCAGATCACGAAGCTTTCCACGCTTTTTGAGGTGTTTGACGACGAAGCCAATGCCCTGGCCAGTTTCTGACGGCTCGGCATTTTTGACGCCCTGCCCCTCGACATGACCGGCCTCAAAATCGTAAAATAAAAATAGTGCATGACCCAGGATCGGTTTGTGGGGATTTGGAAACCGATTGAAGCTGGGTC
>DASQJB010000486.1:0-15725 GCA_035631295.1 Bryobacteraceae bacterium
ATGTTTTCCAAGCATCTCATGGCGCGCCAGAGTAGGCTCGGGGGGTCGCCGGCGGCCGTGATATTTGAACTCTTCGGCTCGTTTGGCGAGGTCGCGGCGGCGCATCCAGAGGGTCAGTTCGGCATTCGAAAATTCAAAGCCTTCTCGCTGGGGTCGCCAGAGCTGGCTCAATGCTTCCTTCCAGTTACAGGATGTTGGCCGCGGCTTCTAGCGCGTTCTTTTCCGCTTCGGCGCGCTCCTGCTGGAGCTGCTTCAAATCCGCTTTGGCCAGCACGAGGGTGCGGTTCAGACGCTGCTCGTAAAGACTGAGGCGAGCGAGCAGCTCGCCGCGGGTGTCGAGGGCTTTGGCTTGGGCGAGGGCGCAGTGAATGACGGGGTCCGTGGCTAAGTCTTCGGGCTGCTCCTGGAAGCCGAGCGAGCAGAGATTGTTCTCCATGGCGCGGATGCGAGCGAGGCGCCAGTAGGTGTCGGCGATGGTCTGGACGGCTTTGGTTTCGAGCAGACCTTTGGGTTTGAGCTCGGCGTGGAACTGGGCGCAGTGGTTTTGATAGGCGGCGAGATCGTCTTCGGGCAGAACGACAGTCTGGCCGGTGAGGCCGTAGCGGAGAGCGTTGAGAGAGACCCGGCGTTTGCCTTCCGCGGTGACCGGGCCGGTGGAGCGAGCTGCGTTCCGGCAGTTGACGGCGGCTCTGGTTTCTTTCAGAGAAGGGACGAGGGATGCGGCTGAGTTCATGGAAACACCTTGATTTCTTTTCGCGCGTAGCAGCGAGCGAGGCAGCGGATTTTAATCGGGATGTTTAAGAAGGCGCGAAAGTTGGAAATTTGGAAAAGGAGTCACTGGACGGGCGGTGAAGCCCAGTTCAGCGTAATTTAACGCTGCATTTCGTCGAGATATCCCGCGGCCTCGGGATACGCGTTGGCGCCCAGTTCGTGCAGATCCAGTCCCTGGCGCTCTCCTTCCGGCGCGACGCGATATCGGACCAACCGGTTCAGAATCCAATTAGCGCCGTAAGTCAGAGGAAGTACGAAGCCGAGGAGAGCCGCGATGCCCATAAGCTGGGCCAGCACCTGATCGGGCCTGCCGCCGGGAAATCGCGCGAACAGCCCTGCCGCAAGTAATCCCCACAGGCCCGCGACACCGTGCACGGAAACGGCTCCGCCGGGGTCATCAATGCCCAGGTGCAGCTCGAACCATTCGATGCAAACCGGAACCAGCGCGCCGGTGACAATCCCAACGATTAACGCCGCGGCAGGCGGGAGGAAGGGCGCGCCGGCGCTGGACGCAACCAGCCCCGCTACCCATCCATTCGCACTCAGCGAGGCGTCGGGCTTGGAAAAGCGGGCGCGCGTGACAAGCGCGGTAACCAGCAGCGCCGAGCCGGCAACCAGGAACGTGTTGATTGCGATGAGTCCCAATCGCGCCGGAGCAACGTCGTATAACAGAATCGCGCCCGCGCCGTTCAACCCCAGCCACCCGGTTAGCGCTAGCAGGCATCCGCATAAAACGAATGCGGAATTGTGCCCGGGAATGGCCGCGGGCATGCCATCGGGCGAATATTTGCCGCGGCGCGGCCCCAGAATCCAGGCCACGGACAACGCCGTTAGTCCACCGACTACCTGAATGGCGCCCGCGCCGCCCGCGTCGGCGAATCCGATTCCCAAACCGTAATTCGAGCCGAGCTGTTCCAGCCAGCCGCCACCCCACACCCAATGGGCGAACAAAGGAAAAGTCCAGCCGCCCAGGACGGCGGCCGACGCGATAGAGCCGGCCAAGCGCCAGCGTTCTGCTCCAGCGCCTAGCGGGATGCACGCTGCCAAAGCCGCGGCGAAAACTCCGAAACAAGCCGCCAGCGCCGCGGGCGACCCCTCAAAATCGAGTCCGCTCAAAAAGAAGCGCTCCGCTCCAATCCAATTCCACGGCTTTCCCGACACGATCAAGGCGTACGCCGGGCGACCCGCGAAGCCTTGCCACGCGAATCCGCACACGACGTACGCGATTGCGGCCACGGCGGCCACGGTCAGGGCCGCCATCAATGCGTGCGCGGCGCTGCGCGACCTTCCGAACCCGCAATTCATGAGCGCCAGCCCTGCAAACGCGAAAGGGATCAGCAGAATCAAAGCCGCGCAGACGGCCACGGTCACCGGAGCAAGCGTCACCCTCTATCCTCTCGGGCTTCTTTGGGAGGAATGTGAGCGCGGAAAACAAGCGCCAAGCCGACCAGCTCCACTGCAATTCCCGCCAACAGAAATCCTGTCATCGCCGGCCTCGCCGCCAGAATGGCGATGGCCGTGGCGCTGATGACGCCGCCGCAAACGAGCAGCAAGAATCCGGCAAATTTCATGGAGATGAGATTTAACGTATCACAGCATCCTGGTTTGTCATAATGAACCCTTATGGTCATCGACTGCCACGGTCACTACACGACCGCCCCGAAAGAAGTGGAGGCCTGGCGCAAGAGCCAGATCGCCGGGATCGACGATCCCGCGCTGAGTCCGGCGGAACCCGCCAAAGTCACCGACGATCAAATTCGGGAAAGCCTGGAAAACGCGCAGCTCCAGCTCCAGCGCGAACGCGGCACCGATCTCACGATTTTCTCTCCCCGCGCCTCCACCATGGCGCATCACATCGGCAACGAGAAAACCAGCCTGGAGTGGTCGCGCTTATGCAACGACCTGATTCACCGCGTCTGCACTCTCTATCCCAACAACTTCGCAGGCGTGTGCATGCTGCCGCAGTCACCGGGAGCGAAGCCCGAAAACTCCGCTGAGGAACTTGAGCGTTGCGTCAACGAGCTCGGCTTCATCGGTTGCAATCTGAACCCAGACCCTTCCGGCGGCCATTGGAATTCGCCGCCGCTCACCGATAAATGGTGGTATCCGCTCTACGAGAAAATGGCGGAGCTAGATGTTCCGGCGATGGTGCACGTCAGCGCTTCCTGCAATCCGAACTTCCACGCTACCGGCGCGCACTATATCAACGCCGACACCACGGCCTTCATGCAGTTCATCACCGCCGACCTGTTCAAGGATTTCCCCACGCTGCGGTTCATCATCCCCCACGGCGGCGGAGCGGTCCCTTTCCACTGGGGCCGCTATCGCGGATTGGCCCAGGATTTGAAGCGGCCGCCGATCGAAGAGGCGCTGCTCAACAATGTATTTTTTGACACCTGCGTTTATCACTATCCCGGCATCGAGCTGCTGCTGAAAGTGGTCCCCATCGACAATATTCTGTTTGGCTCAGAAATGGTGGGCGCCGTGCGCGGCATCGACTCCCGCACCGGCCAGTATTTCGACGACACCAAGCGCTACATCGACGCTTGCTCCTGGCTTCGCCAGCAGGACCGCTACAAACTGTTTGAGGGCAACGCGCGAACGGTCTACCCGCGGCTGGCAAAGAAGCTGGTAGCCGCTCGCTGACAGCTCGTTCACCGAGTTCAGCGGATGAGCTGAATGGGGACGCCGACCTTCAGGGAACGCCACGACCTTTCCGCGGTGACCGCGGGAACCTTCATGAGCGCGGCGGTAGCAAGGCAGGCGCGATCTCCTAGCGACAATCCTGATTTGGAGGTCAAGGGGTGTAGGCCGCCAGCGCGATATGCTGCCCTTTCATCAAAGGGGATGACTTCGAGATCCAACAAAGCCACTACCCGGCGCATCTCGGGCTCCGGAACACCCTTTTGGGAGAGTTTGGTAGCCACCTCGGCAAGATTCACCGCGCTCACGGCCGGCGCCTCCAGGCTCATGACCTTCTCGGCTCCCTCCTCCTGATTCAGGACTGCAAGGATCGCAGATGCGTCGAGCATAGAGTTACTCATTGGCCGCTTCCTGCCGGCGTTCACGGAGCAGCTCGTCCACCAGCGATACACCTTCGGGCACGTACTTGCGCACGATCTTCTGCGCCAGGCGGATTGCTTGAGCGCGGCTGTAAACCCGCAGGGAACCACCGTCGAGCTTCAACAAGACTTCGTCGCCAGTCTTGATCCCCAGCGCCTTTCGGTAAGCGGCTGGTATGACGATTCTCCCGCCCTCTGCCACTTTTGTGCGATCTACCATTTGAGCAAAGTATACCATGTTGAGCATAATCTGGTACGGAGGCCATGCCCCTCACCCGGGCGGCGCCGTGGACCTCGACAGCCGGATATGGACGAAAGCTATATTGATACTAGATGCAGGAGCCCCTTGTAGCGGCAGCCTCTTTGCCTGAGGTACACCAGAGCGTACCTACGGCGCGTTCCACTGTCCTGCGTCGCATGCTGGCGTTTGCCGGGCCGGCCTATCTGGTCAGCGTCGGCTACATGGACCCGGGCAACTGGGCCACCGATCTTCAAGGCGGCGCGAGCTTCGGATACAAGTTGCTTTGGGTCATCGTGCTCTCCAACGCGATGGCCATCCTGCTGCAGACGCTGGCGGCGCGGCTCGGCATCGTCGCCGGCCGCGACCTGGCGCAGGCCTGCCGTGAAGCCTATCCCAGACCTGTTTGTAACGCCCTCTGGGTTCTGTGCGAAATTGCGATCGCCGCTTGCGATCTCGCGGAAGTCCTGGGCGCCGCCATCGGCCTCAAGCTTCTGTTCGGTTTGCCGCTGGTAGCGGGCGTATTGCTCACGGCGCTCGACACGTTTCTGGTGCTGTGGCTATCGCGCTTCGGAATTCGCGTCATCGAGGCCGTCATACTCTCTCTCATCGCGATCATGACGGGATGTTTCCTCATCGAGCTGTACTTCGCGCATCCGTCGTTCCACGAAGTCTTTTCCGGTCTCGCGCCACGGCTGAACAATAAAAGCATCTATATCGCGGTGGGCATTTTGGGAGCGACAGTAATGCCGCACAACTTGTATCTCCATTCGGCTTTGGTTCAAACCCGGCGGATCGGCCGAACTTCCGCGCTGCGCCGGGAGGCCTGCCGATTCAACCTCATCGATTCCGTGGTGGCGCTGAACGGCGCCATGGTTGTGAACGGCGCGATTCTGGTGCTCGCCGCCGCCGTATTTTTCGCACATGGCATCGAAGTCCAACAAATCGAGCAGGCCTATCTGCTGCTTCCTTCCTTCCTCGGCACGGCCCTCGCCAGCGCGCTCTTTGCCGTCGCCCTGTTGGCCAGTGGCCAATCCTCCACGCTCACAGGAACCTATGCCGGCCAAATCGTGATGGAAGGATTCCTCGATCTTCGCCTGCGGCCCTGGATGCGGCGCTTGATTACGCGCGCCCTCGCTATTATTCCCGCGGTGCTCACCGTGGCCTTCCGCGGCGAAGGCTCGACCCTCCAGTTGTTGATCTTAAGCCAGGTGATTATTAGCATGCAGCTTCCCTTCGCCGTGGTTCCGCTCATTCGCTTTACCGGCGACCGCAAGAGGATGGGCGAATTCGCCAACAAGACCTGGCTCAATCTGCTCGCCTGGGCTTCGGCGGCGCTGATTCTTGCGCTGAACTTCTGGCTAGTCTATGACGCGACGCGTTCGTGGGTGGGCGCCGCCGTATGGCGTTTGTGGATCGTCGCTCCGCTGCTGGCCGCGGTTCTGCTCTTGCTGGCTTGGATCCTCTTCGCGCCCATCCGGTGGCGGCCAGGCGCGGAAGTGACCCGCGTCGAGTCTGCTGGCGCCGCCATCTCCGCGGAGTTGCCGGCGCCAGTTTACCGCAGAATCCTGGTCCCGCTCGATCATTCCGCTCGCGACCGGGCCGCCATCGCCCACGCCGCCGCCATGGCTCGCCCGCACAACGCCGTTCTGCACCTGCTCCACGTAGAGGAAGGCGCCACCAGCCGGTTGTTTGGCGCCCTAGCCTCCACCGCCGAGGTCACCGCCGGCGAGGAGTACTTCCGCGAAATCGTCGAGTCGCTGGCGCGCCAAGGCATCGAGTCGGAGCTCACCATCGTGCACGGTCCTTCGCCTAAGGACGAAATCGTGCGGACGGCCCGCCGCCTCCGCCCCGATCTGATCGTTATGGGCGCGCATGGCCATCGCGGCGTCAAGGACCTGATGTTCGGAAACACCATCAACGCCGTGCGCCACGAAGTCTCGGTGCCGGTGCTGGCGGTCACCGAGGAGCCGCAATAAACCGATGCAACTTCTCATTCGGTGGGCTATCATGATCGTGGCGTTGGTCGCCGCGGCGTGGCTTGTGCCGGGAATTCATGTTGCGTCTAACGCTTTCACGGCCTTCGCGGTCATGGCTATCATTCTGGGGCTAGTCAATGCGATCATCCGCCCGATCTTGAAGCTGCTCTCCTGCCCCTTAATTCTGCTCACGCTGGGATTGTTTGTTTTCGTAATTAACGCGTTTACGTTGTGGCTCGCCTCCGTGATCGCGGTCAATTTCTTCCACGTCGGATTCTATGTGAACGGATTCTTCCCTGCGTTCTTTGGCGCGCTCATCGTGAGCATCGTGTCGGTGATTCTGAACGCTCTGGTGCGGGAGGCAGAAGGCTAAAGGTGGTCTCCGATCCTCCGGGAACTACAGCTAGTGGCCTTCGGTCTCTAAGAAGCGCTCCGCTTCGATCGCCGCCATGCAGCCCATGCCGGCAGCCGTTACCGCTTGCCGGTAGATGCGATCCTGAACGTCGCCGGCGTGAAAGACGCCTACAATATTGGTCCTCGCACCGCCCTTGGAAATGATATAGCCGTCCTGATCGAGGTCGATCTGGCCTGCGAATGCCTTGGTGTTGGGAATATGGCCGATGGCCACGAAGAACCCTTCCACCTCCTGCTCCCAGACGCTGCCGTTAGCGACATGCCGCAGCCTCACTCCAGTGACCCGATGGTCCGCCACGTCGTAAATGTCTTCCACCACGGTGTTGGTGACAAACTTAATCTTCGGATTGGCGCGCGCGCGATCCAGCATGATCTTCGACGCGCGGAACTGGTCGCTGCGGTGCACCAGCGTCACCTCCGAAGCAAAGCGCGTCAAGAAAGTCGCCTCTTCCATGGCGGAGTCGCCCCCACCCACCACCATGACTTTGTTGTCCCGGTAAAATGGACCGTCGCATGTCGCGCAAGAGCTGACGCCGCGTCCGATCAGCTTCTGCTCGTTCTCAAGCCCGAGCCATCGCGCCGACGCGCCGGAAGCGATAATCACCGTGCGCGCCTCCTCCCACGTACCCTCGACATTCAGGCGGAAAGGCCGGCTCGCCAGATCGGCTTCCGCTACCGAGCCCCAAATGTACTCAGCGCCGAAACGCTCGGCCTGTTTTTTGATGTTCTCCACCAGATCCGGACCTTGAATCCCTTCCGGAAATCCGGGGAAGTTTTCGACTTCGGTGGTGATGGAAAGCTGGCCGCCAGGCTCATGGCCGATGACCACCAAAGGATTCAGTCCCGCGCGGGCCGTATACACGGCCGCCGTATTGCCGGCGCAGCCGGATCCTACAATAATGACGTTTCGCAAAGTTTAAGTTTATGGTAGCAAGCGATGGACGCGGCCGGCCTACATCTTATAGCGGCCCAAGTCTTCGTCGCTCAGGTTCTCCAGCCACTTGCGGAGCTCCTGATTGTTGCCCGCCTCGGCCACCGCGCTCGCGTCTTTCGAAGTCTTCAACACCGCATCTTCGACGTATATGGGGCAGTCCAGGCGAAGCGCCACGGCTAATGCATCGCTGGGGCGCGAGTCGATGCTGATCATTTCGCCATTCCGCTCCAGCCAAATGACGGCGTAGAATGTATCTTCCTTCAGTTCGCTGACCACCACCTTCTTCACGCCTGCCTCCAAGCCGAACAACAGATTGCGGATCAAATCGTGCGTCATCGGCCGCGGCGTGGCCACTTTTTCGATCTCCAAAGCGATGGCGTTGGCTTCGTAGATTCCCACCCAAATCGGCAAAATGGCGGTTCCGTTCACATCCTTCAATACGACGATCGGATTGTTGGTCACGGGGTCCATCATCAGGCCTCGGATTTTCATTTCTACTTCCATTTCCGCCCTCCCGCAGAAACCGGCACCCTCAATTCACGTACTCGCCCGCGAGTGAATTCGGACCAGCGCGCGTCACCCGCGCTTCCACATACTTTCCCGTGAGATCCTCCATGGCGCCGGGATATAGAAAATTCAGAGTCTTGTTCCGCGACGTCCGCCCGATCCATTGTTCCGTTGCTTTGTTGAATCCTTCCACCAGACATTCTTCTATCTTGCCCACCTCTTCCGCGTTCTGCCGGATCTGGATCTGCCGCTGCTTTTCCTGAAGAATGGACAAGCGCCGGCCTTTTTCTTCCTCCGGAATCTGATCTCCCAGTTCCAACGCCGGAGTGTTGGGCCGCCGCGAGTACTTGAAGCTGAAGATCGAATCGTACCCGACCTCGTCCAGCAACTCCAGAGTCTGGTCGAAATCCTGCTCGGTTTCTCCTGGAAATCCTACGATGACGTCCGTGGTGATCGCGATGGGCCGCCGCGCCGCCTTGATCCACCCGATGCGGCTCATGTATTGTTCCCGCGTATACAGCCGCCGCATGCTTGCCAAAATCCGCGTCGATCCGGATTGCACGGGGAGATGCACATGATTACACAGCGCCGGATTGGCGTCGATCGCATCTACGATCTCGCGCACAAAATCGCGTGGGTGCGAAGTGGTGAACCGGACCCGCCGGATTCCCGGCACGCGGCCCACCCGATCGAGCAGCGTCGCGAAATCCCAGCCGGCTTCCGATGGATCGCGATAGCTGTTCACGTTTTGACCCAACAACTGAATCTCGGAATATCCGGCTGCGGCCAGCTCCGCGGCCTCGCGCAGGACCGACGGGCTAGTGCGGCTGCGCTCCGGTCCGCGCGTGAACGGCACAACGCAATAGGCGCAGGATTTATCGCAGCCTTCGATGATGGTGATGTATGCCCGATGCGGGTTGCCACGCCGAGTGAGCGGGGTTTCGAAAGCATCCTCCACATCCAGGCTGAGCCCCGTTACACGGCGGTTCCCGCCTTCCAACTGCACCAGCATTTCCGGCAGCTTCGCGTAGCTTGCCGAGCCGCACACCAAGCTCACGTGCGGCGCTTTTTCGAAGATCCGTTCGCCTTCCTGTTGCGCGACGCAGCCCAGCACCGCGAATGTCTTCCCCTTGCCGCTCTCCTTCTTGAACTGTTGCAAACGCGAAAACACCTTCTGCTCCGCCTTGTCGCGGATGCTACAGGTGTTGTAGAAGACCAGGTCCGCTTCTTCGGGCATGCCAACTTGCTTGTAACCCTGCGCGAGCAGAGTCCCCACGACCTTCTCCGAGTCGTGCGCGTTCATCTGGCACCCGAAGGTTTCGATATAGAAGGTCTTCACGTGATTTCATTGTAACGCCCGGTTTGCGTAGCCCCTTCGAGCTAGATGAGCCGAGGAAAGAAGCTTTCGCCCTTCTCGATGCGGGTTCCGAAGTTCTCAGCGACAGTTTGTCCGAGATCGGAAAGCGTCGACCGTAGACCCAAGTCCACGCCGGCGTGTGCCCGCTTGCCGTAGGCCAGAATCGGAACATATTCGCGGCTGTGATCGGTGGAAGGAGTGGTGGGATCGCAGCCATGATCCGCCGTCAGGATGGCCAGATCGTCATCTCTCAGCTTGTCCTCGAAACCAGGCAGCCAGGCGTCTACTGCTTCCAGCGCTCGTGCGTAGCCTTCGACGTCGTTGCGATGACCGTAGAGCTGATCGAAATCCACCAAGTTTACGAAAATCAATCCGTCGTCCACGGTCTCCATCGCGTCCAGCGTTTTCCGCATCCCGTCGGCGTTGTCTTTCGTCTTTTCGGTATCGCGGATGCCGCGGCCCAGGAAAACATCGAAGATTTTCCCCACGCTAAAGATTTCCACGCCCCGTTCCGCCAGCCGGTCGAGCAGCATGCCCTTGGGAGGCGGCACTGCGTAATCATGGCGATTCGCCGTGCGCGCGAACGCTCCGGGCCGGCCCGTGAACGGGCGTGCGATCACCCGCCCCACTTCGTATGGACCTCGCAAAATGCCGCGCGCGATCTCGCAAATCTTGTAAAGCTCGAATAGCGAAATCACTTCCTCGTGCGCCGCCACCTGGAAAACGCTGTCCGCCGACGTGTAGATGATGGGCGAGCCTGTGCGCATGTGCTCCTCACCCAACTCTTTAATAATTTCCGTCCCGGAGGCCGCCTTGTTGCCCAGCGTACTCCGCCCAATGCGGTTTTCGAACTCGTCCATGATCTCTCTTGGAAAGCCCCTCGGGTAAAGAGGAAACGGCTTGGCCAGATGAATGCCGGCCATTTCCCAGTGGCCGGTGGTGGTGTCTTTTCCCGGAGAAGCCAGCGCGGCTCGTCCATAAGCGCCTAGCGGCGCAGGATCGGGCGTGAGTCCTTCGAGCGGCTTGATGTTCGCCAATCCGAGTCGGCAAAAATTCGGCAACTCGAGCCGCCGCCGTCGCGCGATATTGCCCAAAGTGTCGCTGCCTTTGTCGCCGTAGGCTTCCGCATCCGGCATTTCGCCGATGCCCACGCTATCCAGCACGATCCACACAACTCGACGGAACATGCGCATTCGCGGGGCTATTTGACGGCTAGCGCGGCGTCGATCCGCGAGATCAGAACGTCAACGAAATTCTCCGGCTGAAAGCCGTTCATCCGGCTGGCCACCTTGCCCTGCTTATCGAGCAGAATCATGGTGGGGATTTCGGTCACTCCCATCAACCGCGCCATTCCGTCCTCGAAGTACACGCGCGAGTCCCACTTGTTCTCGTCCAGAAATGGCTTCACCACCGAATGATCTTCGTCGGTGTCCAGCGCCAGAAACGCCAAATCGTCGCGGTTGCCGAAATGTTTTCTCACCTCTTCATAAAGAGGATGCTGCGCGCGGCAGGGCACGCACCAGGTCGCCCAGAAATCCAACACCAACACCTTTCCGGCGAACTGCGACATCTGCAGTTTCTTTCCATCCAGGCCGGTGATGGTGAACTCGGCCGCGCTGGTCGCCCCGCCGTTCGGATCTAGCGATCTCAGCTTCAGCCGCCTCGCGCCCGCCACCGTCGACGTCCGGTCGTATGTTTCCAGGATCAGGTCGCCCAAGCCCTTTTCCGATCCATCGTGCGCCTTGCTGTAAAGCTCGCCCAAGCGCTGCCGGTCAGTTTGGCGGTCGGCGTCGGTGGCGCGAGAGTCGGGAATGGCGAACGCTTCGGCGTAGTGCGTCAGGGCGTCTTGTTCGCGCCCCAGCCGAACCAGGCTCTCCGCCCAAACACGCGCGGTCGACTCCGCGGGATAAGCGGAAAACGCTCTTGCGGCGAGCTGCTCGGATTCCAGCTTCTCATTCAGCACCGCGCGCGCCCGCGATTGAACCAGCAGCATGCGCGCCCGCGCAAGATCGCGATCGTCCTGCTTCTGCGCGGCGCCGGTCCCGGTCGCCTGTCCCATCCCATCGATCAAATCTTCCAGCGTGCGCGCATACTGGATCGCCTTCTGCGCGTTCTCCGTCCCGCCCAGCGCCAACAGCGATTGCGAGACCCGGTCGAGCATCAGCACGTCATCTTTCGTTCGGCCAAGAACGCGCTCGCCGTATTGCACGATGCGACGGTCGTCCTTGAGCTCGATGGCTGCTTTCGCGATCGTGAATTCGATATCCGGCCGCTGCACAGTATCCGGATATTTTTGCAGGTACGCTTCGAGCGAACGCAGCAGATCCAGCGGGGAGTTGGCCGATTCGTTTACGGCCTTCATCAATGCTTGCTGCTCGGCGTCCGTCGGTTGCTTAGCGGGCGCGGGTTGGATCTGAAAGGGGGACGGCGCTTGCGCCAACGCTACGGCTGCAACGAGGAAAAAAGCCGCCACCTTCATTCCGATTTCGTCCTCGCGCGGATCGTCCCCGCCAGCCATGTCGCGCGCTCGCGCGCCATGTTTATGAAGGCCTCATTCTTGGCAACGCGATCCAGCAGCGGCAACATCTGCAGCGTCCCCACCAGCCGCTTCTGCTCCCACAAGCTCACAAGCTGGAGCATGGCCTGGTGCACGCCTAGCCGGTCGTGCTTCACCGCGCGGTCCAGCGTCAGGTAAGCTCTCTCGCTTTCCGTGATCTTCTCAAACCAGTCCTGGAGCGCCCGCGCATTTTCGTCCAAGGAATAGTTGAACTTGGCTTCGTGATTCTCGGCGCCGTCTTCCCAGCGAAAAGTCTTGGCTCCCATATTGGCCACTTTCAATCCGCTCTCCAAGGGCCGCTTGAAGTGGTCGAGCTTGGCGGCCACATCAAAAATCGATGTAGCGACGTCGCTTTCGAGCGCAAACGTTTCTGGATCGTCGTCCTTGGATTCCGTATACGTGGTGGCCCCGCTCTGTTCCACGGTAATCGCAACGTACGGCGGCGCGGAGCCGGGGAAGGACTTGGAATACAAAACGCGAGGTCCGCTTTGCCCGAAAGCGAGGCCGGTCGCCAGAATCCCGAAAGCTGCCAGGCGCATCAATGCAACACCTCCGCAGCCGCCTGCGCGTTCTGAGCCGCGTCCGTGAGCGAGCAGTTTCTGGTCGCGTGGCAAATTGCCACTGCTAGCGCGTCGGAAACGTCCTCGGTCTCCAGTTCGCGGTCGAAGCCCGTGAGAGTCCGCACCATTCGTCCCACTTGATGCTTCTCCGCCCGGCCATACCCGACCACGCTAGTCTTCACTTCCAGCGGCGAATATTCGCCCAGCGCAATCTGTGCCTCGGCGATCGCCAAGAGCGCAACGCCGCGCACATGCGCCAGCTTCAGCGCCGTCTTCACGTTTTGCGAATAAAACACTTCTTCGACGGCGGCGGCATCCGGCCGATGCCTGGCCAGAACGTCGCGCAGCGCCGCGGCGATCGTTCTCAGCCTCTGCTCCAGGGTTTCGCGTTGAGAAGTGACGATGACGCCGTGTCCCAAAATGCGATGCGTTCGGCCGTCGCTCGAGATTACGCCCCAGCCGGTGCGGTGCGTTCCACAGTCGATTCCGAGAACACGCACGCGGGGCATTTCCGGGCTTCCTTAAGAAGCCAGGGCCTCCATCTCTTTTTCGTCGATATCGAAGTTGGAATAGACGTTCTGCACATCGTCGTGTTCTTCGAGGGCTTCGCTCAGCTTGAGCATTCCGCTGGCGTTTTTGCCCTCCAGCTTGACGAGGTTTTTCGGAACCATGGCGATCTCGGATGAAACCGTCGGAATCTTGGCCTTCTGAATCGCTTCCAAAACCGCTTCGTGCGATTCCGGCGCGGAGATCACTTCCCAGTTCGTTCCGTCGTTGCGCAGATCTTCCGCTCCGGCATCCAGCACCAGGGTCATGAGCGAGTCCTCGCCAGCCTTGTCGTTTTCAATTAGGATCTGGCTCTTGCGCTCGAACATCCACGAGACGCTGCCCTGCTCACCCAAATTCCCGTTATTCTTGGTGAACAAATGCCTTATCTCGCTCACAGTGCGATTGCGGTTGTCTGTGGCTACTTGCACTAGCACAGCTGCGCCGCCCGGCCCGTAGCCCTCGAAGGTCACTTCATCGATCTGCCCACCTTCCAACTCGCCCGTGCCGCGCATGATGGCGCGCTTGATATTATCAGCGGGCATGCTGACCGCCTTCGCAGCCGTGACGGCCGTGCGTAACCGCGGGTTGGCGTCCGGGTCGCCGCCACTCCGGGCGGCGATCATGATTTCCTTGATGATTCGAGTGAACGCCTTGCCACGCTTGGCGTCGAGGGCGGCCTTCTTATGCTTAATGGTCGCCCATTTAGAATGACCTGACATGGATTCTCTTTCAAAGCATAACAGACGGGCGCAAAGATGGCGGCAGCGGTAGCACGTGAAAGCCTTCCGAGTTGCTAGCCTAGCCCGTAGCAATGGAAGATCGTTTCTGGTTGGTCGTCGTCTTGCTTAGGGTGTAATCTGCTTACTCGTTGCGGCACATTCTGTCAAGACATTCAGGTACAAGTACGGGAGCATTCCAATACCCGCGTCGGGCCGGCAAAGCCATTTGCATCGCTCTCGGATTAGTCTGCGCCGGCCTCGCCTATGCAGTCCTGTGGAACGCTCCTTACCGCCCGGCGCACACTTAGACGCTGGGGGCGGCACGCGGCTATGCAGGTAGTCTTTCTTCCGAGTTAGATCGCGCGACGCTATTGCAGATACGCGCCGCCCTCCGCCGCGGCCGCCGCTGGCAATGCGTCGGCCGACTGAAGGTTCCACAGCCTCTGATAAATTCCGTTCTCGATTCTCAGCAGCAAATCGTGGCTGCCTTCCTCTACGATATGGCCGTCTTTCACCACCACGATGCGGTCCATCTTGCGGATCGTCGACAGCCTGTGTGCCACCGCGATCACCGTTCGCCCCTCCACCAGCTGAGCCAGCGAATCCTGAATGTACATTTCGGATTCCGAGTCCAGGCTGCTAGTGGCCTCATCCAGGATGAAAATCGGCGCGGCCATCAGGATGGCCCGCGCGATCGCGACACGCTGGCGCTCGCCGCCCGAAAGCTTTACTCCGCGCTCTCCCACCAGCGTTTCATAGCCGTCGGGAAAACCGCAAATGAACTCGTGGCAATGCGCCAGCTTGGCCGCTCGGATCACTTCTTCGTCGGTCGCCGCCGGCCGCGAATACCGGATGTTCTCCATCAAGCTGCGGTGAAAAAGGATGGGGTCCTGGGGAACGTACGCTATGCCGCGATGCAAGCTAGCCTGCGTCACCAGCGCGATGTCCTGATGGTCGATCAGGATATGACCGCTCTTCACGTCGTGTAGCCGCACCAGCAGCTTCAGGATGGTCGATTTCCCCCCGCCCGACGGCCCCACGATGCCCACCCGTTCCCCCGATCCAGTTTTCAGACTGAAATCCTGAAGCACTAGCGGCGCGCCGCTCGCGTAGGAAAACTGAACGTTGCGAAATTCCACCACTCCTCTGGAAACCGCAAGAATGGCCGCGCCTTCCGCATCCACTACTTCATGAGGCGCAGAGAGAATCTCGGTCATCTCGTTTGCGTCGGCGATAGCCTCGTAGATTCTCCGGATGTCCTGTCCCATCACCCGCACGTTCTCCGTAAGCTGCGAAAGGTAAGAGCGGAGGAAGACGAAGTCGCCGAGCGTAAGCAGGCCGATCAGCCAGTAACGCACCGCCATCACCAGCACTGTGATTTCCAGCGCCCGGATCGACAGTCCTTGAAGTCCCTCAGAATGCCACGAGAGGGTCCACGCTTTATAGCGGGCGCGTTGATGCTTATCCGTGATTCCCTTAAACTCGCGAATCTCCTGGTCGATCCCCGCGAAGAGTTTCAGATTAATCGCATTCGCGATGGTGTCCGCGAGGCGCGCGGTGACCTTGGTGTCAAGCTCCGCGCGGGCCAAATCGTATTTCAATTTCCATCTGGCGAAGAAAAAGTTGAAGCTCACGAAAATCGTGGTCCATGCCAGGAAAACCCAGCCGAGCGCCGTATTCCGCCAGAACAACACGCCCACGATTAGGAAAATTCGCAGAAGGGTCTGCCCGATATCGAGGGTGCATTGATCGGCGATGATCTCGAACGACGCAGCAAAGCGGTTCACTCTTTTCACCAGCGCGCCCGCGAAATTATCGGTGAAGAATCGGTGCGAGTGATTTTGCAAATACGCGAAACAGGTATCGCTGAGATCCTTCATGGTGCGACTCTCGAACGTCATCACCGAGAAGACTACAGCGCGCCATCCGATCCAGGAAACGCCCGCCACAACCGCGATCAAGAGGATCGTGTGGTAGATCTGCTTCAGGCTTCCGCGGGCCTCGGCGTGAAGAGGATCGATCGCAAGTAGGTTGAAGAACCGCCTATAGATCAGCGGCGAAATCATGTCGCAGCCGAC
>DASQJB010000487.1:0-26676 GCA_035631295.1 Bryobacteraceae bacterium
GTTCGCTAAATCGGCGCTGTCTTCAAAAAGCACCTGCACGCGGGCCTGAAGGCTCGACATCAGGAGGCTTGCGGGCATCCCTTTGCCGGCGACGTCGCCCACCAGCATGCCCACGCGGCCATCGGGGAACTTCAGAAAGTCATAATAATCTCCGCCGACCGTGCGGCACGCGAGGGTCTTGCCGGCCATGTCCAAGCCCGCAACCGTCGGGGGCGCGCTGGGAAGCAGGCGCGCCTGAATCTGCGCGGCCTGTTGCATATCCCGGGCCATTTGCCGCTCGGCTTCTTCCACTTCGCTCAACCTCGCGTGCTCGATTCGAATCGCGGCCACGTTGGCCATCACCGTGAGCAGATTCAAATCCTCGCGCGTAAACTCGCGGATGGCCATGGGCGAGTCCAGATACAGCAATCCGATCACGCGGTCATTGGTTTGCAGCGGCACGGCGATGATGCCGCGGACCTTCTGCTGCACGATGCTCATTTGCCCTTTCAGGGCGGTGTCGAGCTGAGCGTCGCGCACCAACAGAGATTCCTTGTTCTTGAGCACGCGATCGCGCACCGTGGAAGAGATCTTGAACCCGTCGCCCCGCGCAACGCGCACACGCAACTCGGCGCCGTCGAGCGTCATCAGGATGCCGCGTCCCGCCATGACGGCCTCCATGGTGAGGTCCATAATCAGCGGGAACAACTCCTCGAGAGGACGATGCCCGGCGAGCTCGCGGCCCGCCTTGATTAAGGCGCGCATTTGCGGGGTGCCCTGCATTACCTGAGTCGCGTTGAGGGCCTCCGGCTGCACGCCCAGAACGTTGTCCAGTCTTGCAACCACCGTGGTGCTGGTGGTGGTGAAGGGATCGGCCTCGACAAACATCACCGGCTCAGGCTTGCCCAACTCTCCCAACTCGGAGAATTCGATCACTAAATGGCCGGCGGAAATGCGGTCTCCCGGCCGGAACGGCGCGGCCTTTTCCAGTTTCTGCCCATTGAGCAGCGTGCCGTTCTTGCTTCCCAGATCCTCCACCCGCCAAGAGCCGTTTTCGCGAAGCAGCACCAGATGCTGCCGTGACAGACCGTGGTCGTCGGGATAGCAGAGCTCGTTTACGCTGGAGCGGCCCAAACCGATGCGGTCGCGATCCAGCGGAAACGTGATGGATTTGCCGTCGAGATCACGAATGATGAGCTCACGCACGGCTTCTTGCGGGGAAGGTGTCACGGATTTAGATTACAATACGGCGTCTGAATCCTCAGTGCAAGCCGCATTCACGCCCGCAAGATGACTGTGGGCGAAGGCTTCCGCCTGCCGCGAGAGTATGGCGTCGGGATGCGGCGGCTGGAGGGCTCGAGCTGGAATGACGTACTCCAGCGACCCGAACTGAGCGGGCGCATGATCCTTTTCGAAAACATAGACGATTAGCAGCCGTGATTCGTCTTCTTCTATCACGGAAAATCGAACTGCGTCGGCCTGGCTCTCCGCAGGGAAGCGCTCGCAAACTCCGCGGACGTAGCCGTAATTGCACAGTTCTTCTTGCGATTGCTCCGGCGGTTGAAACGGCTCGTCCGCGCGCGAGCAGCAGAGGCCCGAGTAAGCTTTTCCGAGCGGCCATCTCGGCTCGTGGACCCAAAGGCCAGCCGGAAGCTCGCCTTGTGGAAGGAAATACGGGCATGCCACAGGGCCATGCTAGCAGGCGGAGCATATTGCAATCGTTCTGCCGCGCCATTTGCGCCGAGCGGTGAAACTCGCGCAAGAACTTGCGCATCTCCTTGGCGAACGCGAGAGTTCATTCGCCGCGCGGAGATCGTAACGCCAACTCCGCCCGCGCCGATTTTCAAGCCGCTGCCAGGAAGGAAGCGGTTATCCGAAAGGAGTGCAAATTGCCATGGCTGAAATTGATGTCAAGAAACAACCACAAAGCTCCGAAGGGAAGGGAGCGCTTCAGAGGCGCGAGGCCGGGATAGCCCGGCGCTTTGGGGATCCCTTTTCATCTTCGTCAACGGCCCCCGAATTCTTCGGAGCCGATCCCTCCTCCTGGATGCGGCGCATCCACGATGAGATGGATCGAAGCTTCGCGCGTATTTTCGGAAGAGAGGGAGACGGCGGGCCGGTGACGTGGGCTCCTGCGATCGAGGTAGCGGAGCGCGAGGGCAAATTTCAAGTGCGCGCCGAGCTGCCTGGCCTGAAACCCGAGGACATGAAAGTCGAAATTACCGACGACTCGGTGATTATTCAGGGCGAGCGGAAATCCGAGCAGGAAGAGACGAAAGGCGGCGTTTACCGCTCTGAGCGAAGGTACGGCCAATTCTATCGCGAGATTCCTCTTCCAGAGGGCGCGAAAGCCGAGCAAGCCAAGGCTCAGTTCCGCGATGGCGTCCTCGAGGTGACGGTGCCGGCGCCAGAGCAGGCCGCCAAGCGACGCGCGATTCCGATCGAAGCGCAGAAGTAACGCGGGCATTCTCTATTCCTCTCGGCCCGCGTGGGGTATTCCTTCAAGAGGCGCGCCAGCGCCAGGTATATACTGCAAGTGAGGTTATGGGGCCGGAAGACCGGCCCCATTTGGTTCGGCTATTTCCGTTTGAGACGGAGAGTCACCGAAACCCTGATGGCTTTGATCAGGGCAGAGAGGGTGATTACGAATGTAATCATCCTGTTAGCTGCAGGCCGGGGATCGACTCCGGGACCCCTGATGGCCCCAATCATCGACTTCGCCCCGTTCGAAACCCTCACCAATCGTTAGTGGGCGCGGGCGGGAAAAATTCGCAGCAAATCGCGGGAAGGTCAAGGGCGGCGAATCGCTATAATTGACCTTCCGCCATGCACATCGACTGGTTCCCTCTGTGGCTCAGTCTGCGCGTGGCCTTTGTGTCGACCGCGCTGGCCATCGCGGCGGGGCTACCGATCGCCTACATCCTCGCCAATCGCGAATTCCGCGGGAAGGAAATATTGGATGCGGCGGTGACCCTGCCGCTGGTTCTTCCCCCAACCGTCATCGGCTTCTACCTGCTGGTGGTGATCGGACGCGACAGTTATTTCGGCAAGCTTTGGGAGCGCGCATTCGGATCGCCGCTGGTGTTCACCTGGAAAGCGGCCGTGATCGCGGCGCTGCTGCATTCCCTTCCTCTCCTGGTGAAATCGGCGCGGGCCGCGCTGGAAAGCGTGGAACGGAGCTACGAGCGCGCGGCGCGCACGCTCGGCGCCTCTGAATGGCGTCTGTTCTGGCGCGTGACGGCTCCCTTGGCGCGGCGCTCGATCCTGGCCGCTTCCGTGCTGGCTTTCGCTCGCTCGCTCGGCGAATTCGGCGCCACACTGATGGTGGCAGGCGATATTCCCGGACGCACGCAAACCGCTGCGCTGGCCATCTACGACGCTTACAATAGGGGCGACTCCACGGTCGCGCTGACGCTGGTGTTGATCATATCGGCCGTCGCTCTCGCAATTCTCGCCCTGGCGAATCGGCTCGGCCCTAAGCTGTTGGGACGGCCGTAAATGATACAGGCCCGCATCCGCAAAACGTATACCCCGCGCGAGGACTCCTCGGGCTTTATGCTCGACCTCGAATTCCAAGCGGGCGCGGCGGTGACGGTGCTGTTCGGACCCAGTGGCTCAGGCAAGACACTGACGCTCGATTCGGTGGCCGGCTTCGTGCGGCCGGATGAAGGCCGCATTCTGCTCGACGACGCCATTTTGTTCGACGCCGCGACCGGCGTCCATCTGACGCCTCAGGCGCGGCAATGCGGCTATGTATTCCAGAATTACGCTCTATTTCCGCACATGACGCTGCGCCAGAATCTCGCGTTCGCGGCCGAGCAGAGACCGCGGCTAGAGCGCCATCGTCGCGTCAACGAGATGTTGGAGCGCTTCCGCCTTACCGAAGCCGCCGGACGGCGGCCGCACGAGGTTTCCGGCGGGCAGCGCCAGCGCTGCTCCATAGCTCGAGCCTTGATCGGCGGGCCGCGAGTCCTGCTCCTGGACGAGCCGGCGCAGGGACTGGATGCGCCGTTGCGGGCCGAGTTTTACGAGGTGCTGCGGCAGGTGCGGGCGGACTTCAAAACGCCGGTGCTCCTGGTGACCCACGACTTGGACGAATGTTTCGAGCTGGGCGATGAAATGATCGTGCTCCACGACGGAAGGATTGTCCAAAGCGGCCCCCCGGCCAATATCCTACGAGCGCCGGCTAGTCTCGATGTCGCGCGCCTGCTGGGCGAATTCAATCTGCTCCCCGCCGAAATCCGCGCGCTCGATCCCAGCCGCAACTCGAGCCGCGTTCGCGTGGGCGAATTTGAACTGGACGGCCCGTACTTTCCGGGTCGGCTCAAGGGCGACCGCATCACCATTTGCGTGCGGCCGGAGCAGTTGACCGTGGCGGCTCGCAACGGCCGTCCTGGCGCCAACCAGATTCCTGCCGATCTAAGGCGCGCCGTCGAGAGGCCACGCTGGGTGAGGCTCGAGTTCTCCGGGGGCATCGCTGTCGACCTGCCGCGCGCCGAGTACGAGCGTCAGCGCGACAACCGCGAGTGGGTGATCGAGTTTCCGCCCACGGCGTTGCGGGCGCTATAATTCCGCCGCCGGAGCCAGTACCATGAAGACGTGAGCGGCAAAACGTTCGACGAGCCGCGCATCGCGCTGAACCGGATTTACACCAAAGGCGGCGATCGCGGCGAGACCGGGCTTGTGGGCGGCCAGCGCGTTCCGAAAGACGACCTCCGAATCGAGGCTTACGGAACTGTAGATGAGCTAAACGCCTTTCTCGGGCTGGCGGGCGTCTCCTGTGCCGAGTCCGCGGATCCGCGGCTTGGGAAGCTTGCAGCCATTCTTCGCCGCGTCCAACACGAGCTTTTCAACCTGGGATCAATTCTGGCGACCAAACCTGAGGACGTGCATCCGCGGCAAGCCCGCGTGACGGACGCGGAGGTTGGGCAACTGGAGCATGAAATCGACGGGATGAACGCCGAGTTGAAACCGCTACGCAGTTTCGTCCTGCCGGGAGGCACGCGGCTGAACGCCGAGTTGCACGCGGCGCGCACCATTTGCCGCCGGGCGGAGCGGGCGGTTGTCTCGCTGGCGCGGCGGGAGGAGGTCCTTCCCGAGGCCGTGCGGTACTTGAACCGGCTAAGCGACGCATTGTTCGTTTGGAGCCGCTGGGCTAGTCATGTGCAGGGCGCCGCGGAAGTGTTGTGGGAGCCGAACGAGGCGGCAGGCGCGCGCGACCTCGTCAAGTAGCCAAGAGGCTCCGGAGCGCCGCGCCGATTTCGGGATGTTGAAAGACGAAACCCGCGTGGAGCGCCGCGTCCGGAACCGCGCGCTGGCTTCCGAGCAGCACTTCGGCCATCTCGCCGAAAATCAGCTTGAGTGCGAAAGCGGGAACCGGAAATAAAGCAGGCCGATGAAGAACGCGTGCCAGAGCGCGGGTGAAATCCGCGTTGCTGACTGGATTGGGCGACGTGGCGTTCAGCGGGCCACTCACCGTGGGCTCGCGGAGCGCGAACCAGATCAGATCGCAGAGATCGGCGATGTGAATCCACGACATCCATTGCGTGCCGCTCCCCAGCCGCCCTCCGACGCCTAGCTTGAAAGGCGGGAGCATGCGAGGCAATGCGCCTCCCTCGGCGCCCAACACCATCCCTGTTCGCAGCAACGCGACGCGGACGCCCGTCATCGCGGCTGCCATCGCCTCGCGCTCCCATTCCGCGCAGACTTGGGCAAGAAAATCGGCGCCGGGCTTCGATCGCTCGGTCAACACCTCATCTCGGCGAGAACCGTAATAGCCCACCGCGGAGACGCTCACTAGCACCGCGGGAGGCTGGGCGCGCATGGCTGCCACCAGCGCGCGTGTTCCTGTGATGCGGCTTTCTCGAATGCGGCGCTTCGCGGCTGGAGTCCATTTCTGGGCGATATTCTCGCCGGCAAGATTCACCACGGCGTCGAAGCCGGCCAGAGCGTCCGGCGCAACCGCGGAGCGCAACGAAATCGCGCGCGTCGCATGGCCTTCGGCTTGAAGCCGCTGGGTCAGGCGGCTGCCGACAAAGCCGGAAGCTCCCGTGATGGCGACATTCATCCCTTTCAGGATGACAAAATAGTGCGAAGGCAGTTGCGGCGCATGTCTTTCCTGAATCGAGCCAAAATTCTGTGGAGCTATCTTACCGGCAGCGACCGCGTGCATGGCCTGCCCGTGGAGTACATTGTCGAAACCACGGCCAAGTGCAATCTCTATTGCCCCATGTGCCCGCGCGAGACGCACAAGCAGCCCAAGGAAGACATGACGGACGAGATTTTCGAGCGCCTCGTGCAAGGCGCCGGCGGTACGGCCGAGCACATGATGCTCATCGGGCTGGGCGAGCCGTTCATGGACCGAAAAATCTTCGACCGCATTGAGTATTGTGAGCGCCATGGGGTCGCCACTCTCCTTTCGACAAACGGAACGTTCCTGGATGAAGCGACGTCCCTTCGCATCCTCGACTCTTCGCTGGCGCATATCACCTTGAGCTTCGACGGCGCGTCGAAGGAAACGTTCGAGCGCTACCGCAAAGGCGCGCGGTTCGAAAAGGTCCGCGACAATTTCGTGCGCTTCGCTCGGATGAAACACGAACGGGGCGCAAAGGTGCAGGTGGTGGCGCAGATGGTGCGTATGCCCGGCAACGCGCACGAAGCAGCGGAATTTCACCGGTTCTGGAGCGCGGTTCCGGGCATCGATCAAGTGAGAGTCAAGGAGGACGAGACAAATCTGGTGCAGCCGGAGGCATCCGGTGAAGCGCGGAGGGGGGCCGGCCGCAAATGCCATTATTTGTGGCGCGGCGCGATGTACGTGAAGCACGACGGGCGCGTGTTTCCTTGCTGCCAGAGTTACATGCTGGACGGCGGTCCGATAGGCGACCTGCGCCGCCAGAGCCTGCCACAGATTTTTAACTCGGAGGAAATGCGCCGGTTGCGCACGCTTCACGCCGCCGGCCGGGGCGCCGAGATCGACATGTGTTCCCGCTGTTGCACGGCGATCCCGCATCCTCTGCTCGCCGCAGCAAGCCTATTGATTCACGGCAAATGGGTTCGGCGCGCGCTGCCCGCCGTGGAGCGGTGGATTTACCGCCGCAAGCTCCCCGCCGCGCTGCTTTCCTCCCCGCGGCCTGAATTAGTGCAGATTTCCGACACTCCTTCGTCAGGCTCCTGATTCCGCTCCTGAAAGAATGTATCATTGGGATGAATGGCCAGGGAGGAAGCTCCTGTGGAAAAACAAGCGCAAAACATACAAGAAGCTTTTCTAAATAACGCGCGCAAAGATAAAACGTTTCTGACGATCTACCTAATGAGCGGAGTGAAACTTTCGGGCCGCATCAAAAGTTTCGACAAATACTCCGTAGTTCTGGAGACGAACAATCAGGAGCAATTGATTTTCAAGCACGCGATCTCGACAGTGGTGGTTTCGCGGCCCTTCCACACCGGTCCGCATACGGCCGCGGCAGTGGGTTCGCACGCCGCTCCAGGCGTACCGATAGAGCCGGAGCATTGACGCCGCTCGGAAGCAAGCCTTGAGAGAAGTCGCGCTCCTGGTGGGCCTGGAGACGACCGCTTCGCGGCGGCCACACTCGCTCACTCAATCCCAGGAGTCTCTGGAAGAGCTCGCCGCGCTAGCCGTAAGCGCCGGAGCGGAAGTCGCCGAAAGCCAGATCCAGTCACGCCCCCGCCCGGACGCCGCCACGCTAGTGGGCTCGGGAAAAGTCGAGGAACTCAAGAGCAAGATTCATTTCCACGACGCCACAGTCGTGATTTTCGACCGCGAGCTGACTCCCACGCAGCAGCGCAACCTCGAGCGGGAGCTGGAAATCAAAATCCTCGATCGGACGCAGCTCATCCTGGACATATTCGCCCGCCGCGCCCGAACGCGCGAAGGACAGCTTCAGGTGGAGCTGGCGCAATTGAATTACCTTCTTCCCCGCCTCACTGGGCATGGGGCGGCGATGTCGCGATTGGGCGGCGGAATCGGAACCCGAGGACCGGGCGAAACGAAGCTTGAAACCGACCGCCGGCGCATTCACCAGCGCATCCACGCGATCGAAGCAAGCCTGGAGCGCGTGCGCGGCGGTCGCGCGACCCAACGTCAGCAGAGGCAGGCCGTGCCACTCGCGACCGTGGCGTTAGTGGGTTACACCAACGCCGGAAAGTCGACGTTGTTCAATCGGCTTACCGGTGCTCAGGTGCTCACGGCGTCCAAAATGTTCGCTACCCTCGATCCCACGGTGCGGCACATGACGCTTCCTTCGCGCCGCCGGGTGCTGTTGAGCGACACTGTGGGTTTCATCCGCAATCTGCCGACGACGCTGGTGAAGGCGTTTCGCGCGACTTTGGAAGAAGTGACGGAAGCCGAACTGCTGCTGCACGTGGTGGATGCAAGCTCCCCCGCCGCGACAGAGCACACCACCCACGTATTGGAGACCTTAAGCGAGATCGGCGCCGCTCACACGCCGCAGATTCTGGTGCTGAATAAAGCCGACCTGATTCCGGGCGGAATGGACGCGGCGGCGTTGGCTCGCAGAATACTGAGCGATCCCGAGCATCAGCCGGCGGGCGCGGTAGCCGTCTCCGCCCTTTCAGGGGAAGGGCTCGACAAGCTTTCATCGAAAATCGACGAAACGCTGCCGGTGGATCCGGTCTCGGCCTGCATGTTTCGCATCCCCGCCGCCGAAGGCGCGCCGCTGCACCTGCTGCACGAATATGGGCGAGTTATAAGCACCCAGTACAACGGCGATTTCTGCGAGGTGGAAGCCGAGACGCCGGAATCGCTGAGGCGCAGGCTTGCGAAGTATCTGGTTTCGGTATCATAGGGAGCGCACGGGACGGGGTGGCTCTATCATCCGCAAAAGAGAGCGCTGCAGGCGGGGACTTTTAGCCGTTCCGGTTAGTACGCGTTTACACTAGGGATACGCTGGCATGAATCTGCCAAATCTGTTGACTTTATTGCGGATCTTCTTCGTACCGCTGCTTGTGGCTGCGCTGCTGGCGGACGACGACGGGCTGCGTCGGCAGGCTTTTTTCCCGGTTTCCGGGGAACTGTTCGCGCTCGCTATTTTTTTGACGGCCGCGGCCACGGATTTACTGGATGGCTATCTTGCCAGGCGCTGGGGTCAAGTCACCACCGTCGGAACGCTGCTCGATCCCATCGCGGACAAGCTGCTGATCATGGCCGCGCTGATTTCCCTGGTGTGGGTGCATCGCGTGCCCGCCTGGATGGCGATTCTCGTGGTCGGCCGGGAGTTCGCGGTTTCGGGGTTGCGCCAAATCGCGGCGGCATCCGGTTATGTAATCCGCGCCAGCGAATTGGGCAAGACCAAGATGAGCGCACAGGTGATCGCGATTTCGCTGGTAATCGGCGGCATCCGCTGGCCGGGTCTGAAAGCAAGCGGATTGATCGCCATGTGGGCGGTGCTGCTGTTCGGGATTGTTTCGGCCGCGGATTATTTCCGGAAATTCTGGCGCAAGGTGGACTACCAGGTGAAACGGCGCCGGCGCCGGGAATTGCTACGGCTGGAGCGCGCCAAACAGCGCGCGGCCCGCGCGGTGGCTCGCCCCGCGGGAGCGGTGGTGGAGCGGGTGGATTAGCGGCCACCCTTGAAATTTGTCAGCGGTTTGATCGCTTCCATCCAATTAAAAACGATGGGGCAATAGGAAGCGCGGTCGACGAACTGCCACATGCGGCTCTCAATCGATCCGCTGCCGCGCAGAAGATGCGGGAAGCGCTCGCAATCGCCGGGCCTCGCCTCATAAACGGTGCACTGGGTTCCCTCCAGAAACACGCAGCCATCGGCCGTGCGCTTTAGAATGACCGCATTCTCTTCATCGCGCGCCGTGTAGCGCTCCATGAACTGACTCGTGGAAATAGAGAGGAAGCGAGCCAGCCGCTCGACGTCACGCTCCGTGAGCGCAACCTCCGTCACCCGGCAGCATTCGGCGCACTGGCGGCAATCGATCGAAGCATGAACCTCCTCCGCCACGCGCCGGAACTGGCGCTCCACGAAATTGTGCGACTTGATCCATCGCCGAAAGCGGAAATTTTCCTCGCGCTTCTTTTCACCCAGCCGCCGGATTTGGATCAGATCGGTCACCATATCTAACACGATACAATCGGCTCGTGGCCGATCGTCTCTACCTTTCCTGCTGGATTCGGGGTTTCAGCGAATCGAATATGTTGCGGCATTTTGAGAAGCTGCTCGGGCTATTTCCATTTTCGCGCCTGGACGAACGCGGGTTGACGCTGCGAGTGTACGCCATAGAAAGGGCGGAGCCGCCTCAGATGGAGCGGGAATTTCAAAAGCCGGCGGAACCGCGGGCGATCGTCTCCGCGGCGAGCGAGTTCGCTCATGCGGATTCTTCCATCGAGCTGGACGGGTCCTGGGATTTGTGGCAGTTCGACGAAGAATGGAAGCTCGCTCCCGCCGGCGTGACGCTGCTGTGCATGGGTCCGAGCTTCGAAAACGAAAGCGACGATCATCTGCGCATCGAGTTCGGCCCCGATTCGCGCTTCTTACCGATTCCCGAAATCGAGGGGTCGGTCCGGATGGGGCAATCCAATCTTCGAAGCCTGCTCCATTTGGTGAGCGAGATCGAGAAGAGTTTACCGCTGGAGAATCGCAAGCTGTGGTCGGAGAGCGGCGCCAATTTCGCCGAGATTGTCGCCGATCGGATCGGCGGGTTGGACATACAGTAAGCCCCCAGTAAGCCTCGGCGCTGACAGGTGGCTTCGGCGCGCGCATGTGATTTAATGGTCGCTTGTTTCCCGCGCGCATGACCTCCCAAGCTCCAGCGCCTGCGCCACAAGGCCGGCCCACCTACGTGCGTCACGTGGTGCTCGGGCTCACCGTGCTCATCTACATGATCACGTACATGGACCGAGTGGTCCTTTCCACCACAGCGCCGCTGATCCGGAAGGAACTCGGTATTTCGCTGATCGCCTTCGGCACGATCCAATCCGCGTTCAATCTGAGTTATGCCCTCTTCCAGATTCCCGGCGGCTGGCTAGGTGACCGTATCGGCCCGCGCCGGGCGCTGACGCTCATCGCAAGCTGGTGGAGCGCCTTCACCGCCCTCACCGCGCTGGGCTGGAGCGCCGCTTCGATGACGGTGATCCAATGGGTTTTCGGAATGGGCGAAGCGGGCGCGTTTCCCATCGCCACCCGCTCGCTTTCGCGCTGGATGCGGCCCAGCGAGCGCGGATTCGCGCAGGGCATCACGCATGCCGGCTCGCGCGTGGGCGGAGCCGCGGGGCGCAACGTCGTTGCGTTTCTGATGCTGGCTTTCGGCTGGCGCATGCCCTTCTTTGTGCTCGGCGCCGTGGGCGTGCTGTGGGCTATCGGATGGTACGTTTACTACCGCGATTCTCCGGAAGATCATCATCGCGTGAATGCCGCCGAGCTTGATCTCATCCATTCCGCTAGCGGCGGGCCGCTGAAGCGGGCCGGAGCGCCCGTGCCTTGGCGGCGCATTCTTTCGAGCCACACCATCTGGATGATCTCGCTGATGTACGTCTGCTACCAGTGGGCCTTGCAGGTGTACCTGAATTGGTTTCCCACCTACCTAAGAGAATCCCGCGGGATGACTCTGGCGCAGATGGGCTTCTACGCGAGCCTTCCTTTGTGGGCCGGCGTGGTGGGGGATCTCGCAGGCGGATGGGTTTCCGACTTGCTGCTGCGCCTTACCGGAGATGTCAAGCGCGCCCGCCGCACCGTGGGTGTGGCGGGGTTTCTGATCGCGGCGGCCGGAATTCTTCCCGCGACCTTCACCCACGATCCCAGAGCGTGCGTCGCATTCAGTTGCCTGGCGTTCGGCGGACTGGAATTGACGGTGTCGGTTTCCTGGGCCATTCCGCTGGATATCGCGGGCGACTTCGCCGGTTCGGCGTCGGCAGTGATGAACGGCTTGGGCAACCTCGGCGGCGCCGTCTCGACGCAGATGTTGCCGATATTGGTTGCAGCCGCTGGCTGGAACACGCCGTTTTTGGTGACCTCGGCCTTATGCGCCGTGGGCGCGTTAATGTATATGAACATCGACGCCTCGCGGCGGATTGCGTTGGGGTGACGCGTCGGCGGTGAATACACTCGAGTTTTGGCTCTGGAAGGTCGCGCCATCGCGCGAAACAAAGATTCTTGTCGCGGCCGCCTGTATCGTTCTAGCAAGCGCAGCCGTCATCCCCTTGGTGAATGAATACGGCACGATTCTATCTGAGGTGATCATCTTTTGGGCCTTGGATATCGTCGCAGCGGTGACATCGTTTGAATAGGCGGATACTCACCATCCCCGTCGCGTGGGCGGTCAGCCTGGTTTTGTATTTGACGTTGTTTCTCGCTCCCGCAATGGGCGCTTGGTTCATGCTTCGCAAGCGCCGGCCACTATTGTGGACGGTTACGATACGGCGTGGTGCGCATTCTACGTCGCCTCATTGTTGTGGCTGTTTCCTGGCGTTGCTATATGATTAGCCTCCGAATCCTGCTGGTTTCCAGCTACCTGCCCAAGCCCGCCCACGCTATAATCGGCTACGGAGTAGCATGGAAGAGCTCAAGCGGAAACTGGAAGAAGAAGTTGCGGCTCTGGAAACGGAGCTGCGCATCGAGCTTCCCAAGGAGATTCTTAAGGCCCGCGCCCATGGCGACCTGAGCGAAAACGCGGAATATCACGCCGCCAAGGAACGGCAGGCCTTCGTAAACGCCCGGCTGACCCAGTTGAAATCGCGCCTGCGGGAAATCTCGATGATCGACATGTCGAAAATTCCGCGGGACCGCGTTGGGCTCGGCTCCACGGTTGTCGTGCTGGATATGGTCAAGGACGAACAAATCCGTTATAAACTCGTAACCAGCGAAGATGTCGATGTCTCCAAGGGATTAATCTCCACCAGTTCGCCCATCGGGCGTGGACTGCTTGGCAAACAGGTGGGCGACTCGGTGAAAATCAACATCCCGGGCGGCGTCCGCGAAATGGAAATCATCGAGCTAACCACGATTCACGAGGTGGGGGCGAACTCGAAGTGACTCTTACCCGCGCCATCGGCGCCGTGTGCGACAAGGTGATTCTGGTCATCGTGCACGGCCTGGCGCTGACGCGAATCAACCCCAATGTCCTGACCCTGCTGGGACTGCTGATCAACATGGGGGCCAGCGCTTTGCTCTGGGTAGGACAGTTCCGTTGGGCCGGCATCGTCATCATCGGCGCCGGGCTGTTCGACATGGTGGACGGTCGCGTGGCGCGTGAAACCAATCGCGTGACCCGCTTCGGCGGCTTCTTCGATTCCGTGTTGGACCGCTATTCGGATCTGGCTCTTCTCACGGGCCTGCTGGTCTGGTATGGCTCCATCAATCGGCATTCCTATGTTCTGCTGACCGCGCTGGCGATGACCGGTTCGGTAATGGTCAGCTACACGCGCGCAAGGGCGGAGAATTCGATTCCTTCTTGCAAGGTCGGTTTCATGGAGCGGCCGGAGCGGGTAGTGCTGGTTATCATCGGAGCGCTGTTCAACCGTATGCCTCAAGTGCTGTGGGTGATCGCCGTGTTGTCGAACCTGACGGTGGTGCATCGCATGATCTTCACTTGGCGCGAAGCCAAGCATCTGGAAGACGCGCAGCTTCGTCGCCCGGGCCCGCCTACGGCGGAGGGCTCCGGCGCGGATCACGAAATCAAACGGCTGATCTGAGCCATGCAAAATCGCGCGCCCGCGGTGATCTCCACCATCCTGGCAGACGACGAGCAGCTCGCGCGCGAGGAGCTCGCTTACCAGCTTCGCGATTTTCCCGATGTCGAAGTCATCGCCACGGCCTCCAACGGTTTGGAAGCGCTCAAGCTCATCGAAGATCTGGAGCCGGATCTGGCGTTCCTGGACGTTCAGATGCCGGGCCTCGACGGGTTGGGGGTCATTCGAAAATTGCGCGAGTCCGATGCGCCCATGCCGTATTTCGTCATGGCGACCGCTTACGACCAATACGCGGTGGAAGCCTTCCGCTGGGAAGCGCTCGATTACTTGCTCAAGCCTGTTGAGAAAGACCGGCTCGCGCTGGCGGTGGAGCGCGCGCGTAAGAGCATCGCGGAACGAGCGAAGGCCGCCGCGCCGGAACCGCCGCCTCCAAAACCGGCCCTTCAGCGCACCAAGCTTTTGGTGAAGAACAACCACCGCAACTTCATCATCGACGCGCAAGAAGTGGTCTACGCGACGATTGCAGACGGCCTGATTACCGTAGTGGCCGCCAGCCTCGAAGGCCAATCCAACTACCGCACCATCGAAGAGCTCCAATCAAATCTCGACCCCGACATGTTCTGGCGCGTGCATCGCTCCTATTTGGTAAACATTCACCGGATCAAGGAAGTGATTCCCTGGTTCAAGTCAAGCTTTCAACTGCGGATGGATGACAAGAAACAGACCGAGATCCCTGTCAGCCGTGTCCAGACCAAACGGTTGCGGGCCTTGCTGAAGTTGTAGTTTGGCCTGCGGGCGCCCGCTCCGAGACTATGATGATCTACTTCGAAGATGTGCAAGTTGGATCGCGCCACACCTCTCCATCGGTGCAGGTAACCGAGGCGGAAATCCTTGCCTTCGCATGCGCTTACGACCCACAGCCCATGCACGTCGACCGAAAGGCGGCCGAGCGGGGACCATTCAAGGGCATCATCGCCAGCGGCTGGCACACAGCCGCGCTGGTAATGCGCCTTGTCGCCGACGCCCGCCCGTTTGGCGACACTGAGGTCCTTGGGTTGGGCGTCGAGCAGCTTCAGTGGCCCACTCCAGTACGTCCCGGTGATACAATCCATTCGGAAAGCGAAGTCGTCGCCGCCAGGCCGTCAAAATCGAATCCGGCCTACGGCATCGTCAAACTCAGTGTCACCACGCGGAACCAAAAAGGAGAGGTGGTGATGATCCACTCGCCTTCCTGCTGGGTCCCGCGTCGGCCGCCCGTTTCACAGTAAGCCTCGCGAGTTGTCAAAGCCCCCGAAGTTTTTTGAAACATATCGCCTGGGCGAGTCATCTCCATCCGACCAATGCGGAATTGGATTAGGGTGACGTGTGTCTTTTTTGTGTCGCTGGTTTTTCTGGGTTATGGCATTGGCAGGAGCGGACTTGCTGCTGCGTTCAGCGACCGCGTGAGCGCCATGCGCGCCCAGGATGAGACGACGTATGCCGCGAGCGCAGCCGAATTGGCGACGCACGGCGGCTGGATGACGCCGCAAATTCTCGGCCGCTATTTTCTTGTAAAGCCTCCTCTTTTCATCTGGCTTGCCGCCGTTTCCATGAAAATACTTGGAATTTCGGCATTCGCTCTGCGGATTCCGGCGCTGTTGGCCGGGTGCCTGGCGATCACTTTGCTTTTCTGCTGGCCGAGCGAAACGCGATCTCTCTGGACCGCGTGTCTTACCGTCGTCCTCCTGCTCGCCGATCCTTTGTGGCATACGTTCGCGCGGCTCGGCTACACGGACATGCTGCTGGTGGCATCGATGGCTTCCGCGCTGTTCGCCGTCGCTCGGGACCCGGTTGCCTCGCGAGGCAGCACGCTTGTCATTGCCGGCGTCGCGATAGCAACCGGGGTAATGGCGAAAAATCTTGCCGGCGTTCTGCCCATTCCCATTCTTCTTGCCTTCTACGCCGTCAGCCGCCGCTCCCCGCCCTGGGCCAATCTGATGAAGATCTGCGCATTGGCCGCGATGCTCGCTGCGCCGTGGCATATCTACCAACTCATCGCCCACCGGCGCTGGTTTTGGGCGGACTACGTACAAGTCCAGCTCCTGGAGTATGGAATGCACCCGCCCGCGCCTTCCGGCTCCGGCGGCCCGGCTTGGTTCTATTTGAAACGGCTCATTTTTACGGATCCCCTTCTTTGTTTGCTGGCCGCCATCGCGGCGCCGTCCTTGATTCGATCGATCCGGAACGGAAAAACCGACGCCGCCCTGTTGGCAGCGTGGCTATTAGTGGCGGCCGGGGCGCCCCTCGCCTTCCGATATCGAAACCTTCCTTACCTGCTGCCGCTGATCCCGCCGTTATGTCTGGCGGCTTCGAGGTTTGGACCGTTGGCTTCCCGCCAAGGCGCGAAGCTGACGTTGACCGCGGCCGCGATGGTCTTTTGCGTCAAGGTGGGTTTCGCGGGCCAGACCTGGGGTTTGCAGTATAGCGCCGCAGCCCCGATTCCGTCGGAGCAGTCGCTGCGCTGGTACTCCGGACTCCGACGGCCGAACGAGCTGATCGCCGTGAATCCCGACGACGAGTTTTATTCCATGGCCCTGCCGCTGCCTAAGGTTCGCTATTGTTACATCGACAACACCGGGATTGTGATGCGCTACGCCCCGCATTACGCCTACCTGGGGATCACCGTCAGCGCGCCGCAATTTGAAGAGCTGGAGATTTGGGAGCCGAAGTTCCGGGAGCGCTTGCGCGCGTGGGGATTGGATTCTCCCAAGCCGGTGGCAACCGCCATCGTCGCCACATCCACGGCGGAGGTTGTCCAGATAGTGCAGACACATCCGCGCAGCGACTTCTACGTTCCAAAAGATCTGGCAGCGGATATCGCAGACCTGGCTGCGGCGACTCACCGCCCATTTCCCGCCGCGCCCGGACGCTCTTTTCTTTTGGCGCTCGACTCCGCCCCAACTTCGGTCGATCGCGAAAAGACGCGGAAGTGGTGAGCCTCTACTCCACGGGCAGGAAGCTTTTGTTCGAATAAACCGGCTCGCCGTCAACCACCACTGCCAACAATAGATGAACGTCCGGACCCGGCGGCGTGTCCGATGGTATCGCGAAGTCGATCTCTGTGACGCCCGGCATGACGACGCTGTATTTGGCCGACACCAATGACGCTCCATGATCGGCGACACCAACAATGAGCGGCTGTGCCGGCCCGAAGAAGGCGGGCGGGCCGCCGGGTCCGCTCGCGCGCCACGCCAGCGGACCGAGACCGGTGGCGAACATCCTTAAGACCTCGCCGCGGTGCGCCGGATTTTCCAGATCCACGAGGGTCCCATCGGCATGCAATACGAGCCCGCGGAGGTTGGAATCGGACATGCGCATCTGGAAAATGCCAGGAGTCGCCGGCAGGACGGCAACTTTCTTCACGGAGACCTGGGCTCCTACGCGGAGCTCAACGGGAACCTGCCCCAGCGGCATGCGAAAGGGCGCCTGGAGCGTGATGCTTTCCTGTCCATCGAGATTAGAGATGCTCAAGATGCGCGCCGGTTGGCCGCCAAACCGAACCGAGATATTGTTGAACGCGGACAGCGCCTTCTGATCTGGGCTGCCCGCCGCGACCCCAGCGCCGGGAGCGAACTCGTCGCCGTACTCCGCGGAGACGCCTTCGAGGCGAACCGCCACAGCTCCCCAAATCGGCGAGGCTGTCGCGCCGCGAAGTTGGCGGGCAAAGTTGCCGCCGAAGAGGACCACCAGCGCGCCGGGGCTTATCCCTTCGCGGATATCGTCGCGTCTGCCTGTCGCCCCGGTCACCGCGCTGATGTAGGGCGTACCGCCCATCGGCGCCAGAGCGTCCCGGGATACGTCCGGATCGTAGATCCAGAACTCGCGATCCCGGTAGTATTGCATCAGCTCGCCATCGTTTTCCGGACCCAGATCCCTCGCCCAGACGATGCGGGATTTATCGATATCGGCATCGTTGAAGACCACGCCGTCATGGAAAGAATGGCGGGGACCGTAGCGAACAAAGACCACGTGTTTTCCCGTATCAAGCTGCTTATAGACCGCGCTCCTGGGAGTGTCCGCCGCCGTGACGAACCAGGGCTCCATAAGTCCGCCGGCGATGGTGGCTAAACCGCTCAAAACGGTAATCGGAATACACGAACGGACGATCCAAATTCCCAGGGGTGCCGCCCCAAGCTTCACTGCCCTTAGCCGCCGCATTCCCTCGACGATCAGCAAAACAAGCAGACCGCACATGGGCGCTGTGTAGTGCGGAAAGTAAAAAGGATAAAGGCAATTTCCGGCTAAAACCAGCAACGCGGTCAGCGTCAACAGGAGCAGCCGCCGGTCGCGCCAGAGGAAGGCGAGGAAGAACAGCGGAACGGTAAGCAGCGGCTGAAAATAGAAGCGCCAAAAGCTCAACAGGCGCTCCCTTAGGATGCGCCAACTCCGCTCCCGGTGGGCGTCCATTTGCCAACGGAACACATCCGCGACGTCCTTTGGCCAGTCCGCCGCGGGCGCGTCCATGACAGGGTGCTGCCAGTAAAAGCCTGGCGGCGTGCCATATACCTTTTGATGCAGCGAATACGGCATCAGAAAGGGATGGCCTGTGACGCGCAAGTTGTAATACGCGCTGCCTGCTACGAGCAAGAGGAAAGCAGCGCCCAACGGCAGCGCGACGCGCCTGAGGTTCGCGTTCCAACCGAAGCCTCGCTCGCGCAGAAGCCAAACGCCCAGCCAAGTGAGGAGGGGAACCGAGAACAGCAAGCACTCGTAGGGCCGGCTCTGCGCGAGAATCATGAGGCCGAGCCCAAATAAGGCGCTGTCGCGGGCGCGCCGGCCCTTCATAATCCGCGGTAGGGCGCCGAGCATGAGCGCTCCGCCAATGGCGGCCGTCGATCCTCCCCAAAAGTTGTTCATCCACGGGCCGGCGATGGAGAAGCGCAGAGCGGCGATGAGGCCCCCGAGCAGGGCCCATTTGGGCGGCATCCATCCCTGGAGCATCCAGCAGATCAGAGCGCACATCAGACTCGCTCCGAACCAAACTCCTAGCCATGGGGAGGCGCCGAACGCCTGCGGGATCGCCAGCAGCACCGCCGGCGCGACGGGATAGATCGAAGTGTAGGTGGGGTGGTGCAGAACGTAGATCGCTTCGAAGAACTTCCACAAGGGATGAGGCGGATTGGTGAGGCGGCCCGATGCGAAGGTGTCCGCAATCAGCAGATAGCCGAATTCGTCCGCTATCAGCGGCTGCGGAACGCGAAAGACCGGCAGAAGAGCGAGGCGAACGATCGCGGGCACGAGTCCGCAGAGGAGAATGCTTTGGCGGCGGTTCAACGCGAACCGGCCGATTTTGCCTTCCAAACGCTGGGGCGCCTTCGGCCGGTATTTGGCGAGCGTTACGCCGATGACGATGCTCAGCCCGACAGCAATCCATTCCGCGCGGTCTTTGACCACGGGATCCAGCAGAGGAGCGCCGATGCGCATGAGTTTGAAAATATGCGCCGGGTTGCTGCTATAAGCCGCCAGGGCCAGGGCGAGCAGCCAAGTGACGAGAAACAGGCTCGTAGCGAAGATGAGCCATTTACCCCACGGTTGCGCAGACCGGTTTCTTTTGGAGACAGGAGGCGAGACTCCCGCCGCGCTGGGCAACAGGCTTGGCGCCGCTTGCGGGGACATGATCGATCAGGTCCGGGCGCCGAGACTCCGAGATGGTCAGACAGCTTCCGGCGCTGCACGCCGGCCAACCTCTCTTTGCTCCGGGAACTACCGTATCAGGCTATCATTTCCGGCGGGAGGCCGCTGCCTGCGGCCCAGTCTACTGGTCAAACTGCTTCAGTTGCTTCGGCGCCTTGAACTGCTTGAACGTCCTGCCCTTGAACTCCCTCACCGAGCGGGGGGCGAAGGGGGGCTCGTCGGGCATCGCTTGGCGGACGGTGATTTCGCCTCGATCCGTGTGTATGTCCACGGCTGGACCGCCACTGGCGCCTCGCATCGTTCCGCCGCGCGCCGATTCTTCGATCCGGATGGAGCCGCCGAATTCATTGCTGAGCTGCCCGTGATTGGTGGAGGCAGTCAAGTCGAATTTGGCGTCAGCCGGCAGCGCCAGAGTGATATTTCCCGACCGCGTGTGCGCATCTAGCTTAGCGACCGGCAACGAGGGGCGCAGCTGGATATCGCCCCGCTCCACCGAAACCTCCATCGAATTGGTGAACTCGCCGATCTGGACGTCGCGGGAGCGGGTTTCCAGACGCGCCGGCCCCACCAGATTGGACGCGTTGAACGTCCCGAGCGGCATCCGGATTAGCCCCGGGAGTTTTTGCAGGGTCACTTCGGTCTGCGGCCCTACGAAATGCAGAGGCTTGGAAAGATTCTGGAACTCGACGTTGCCGGTGTAGCCGCCGTTAATGGTAACGGTTCCGTCCATATTTTCCAGATCGATATCCGATCCGTTGCCGCGCAATTCGAAATTGCCCTTGACGTTCAGCGCCCGCACCACATCGCTCGAGCGGACATCGAGCCGCGTTTCCCCGCCGAGATTCTCCAGGTGCACGCCGGCGCGATCGGCATCGATGGTCACCGGCCCGTCGATACTCTCTAAGGTGAAATCGCCGGAGCGTCCATGCGCCTCGATCGAGGCGCCTTTGGGAACCGAGATTTCCATTTCATCGGTGACGCGCTGGTGGAAGGACACGCGGTCTTGATTGGTTCGGATCACGATCCGGTTTCCGTCGCCCGAAATCTCGAATGGAGTCGCTTCATTGGCGCGGTCCGCGCCCGCCTGGTCCATGCTGCGGACGGTCTTGCGGCCGGACACCTTCACCACGGCCTGGTCCCCACCGGTGATGCGCGCGTTGCCCCGAAAACTCTCGATGACGATCAGCGGCGATTTCCCGGAGGGTTTTTCCGCCGTAATGGGGTAATCGTAGGATTCCCCGAACATCTCCAACCCGCCCAGCTCAATTCCTCCTCGCGGAAGCCAGGTTGAAAAGCCCATCGCCGCGTTCAGCGCTCCGCCAAAGAAACAGATCAGAATTACGAACGCCCACTCGCCGCCCGAAACTCCACGCATGGGCAGAGGCCGATTGGTTGTGGCCCAGAAGACGATCTCTCCCAGCCGCAACACTCCCCAAAGAATCAGCAGGAACGGCCAATACTTCGCGAGGTAGGGGAGAATCTGAAGATCGGGGTAAACATTCCGCACCAAAAATAGGGCGCCCAGCCCGATCAGCAGCAGCGGCGCAAACAGCGATCCTCTCCTCATGCCT
Organism: Bryobacteraceae bacterium; assembly: GCA_035631295.1. Lineage (GTDB taxonomy): Bacteria > Acidobacteriota > Terriglobia > Bryobacterales > Bryobacteraceae > Palsa-187. Next base: position 20,899 of record DASQJB010000487.1, read on the forward strand.
GCCTTACTTCCATATGCTCAGCGATCTTGCAAGCGCCGAATACGATCAACAAAGCAGGCCAAGTGCGCTCGAAACTCAACCCGCCCAAATGATCGGCCGCCAGCAGGACTCCCAACGTTGTCAGCAACAGGGGGCCGCGCAGCGCTCGAATCAGAGTGCCTCGCGGAGTCAGAACGGGAGATCCAGGGAGCGGCGGCGGGGTGGGGAAAGGAGAACCTGCGCTCATCTCTTTGCCTCCCTGGAGGCAGCCGCCAGCCGGACGTACAGCAAATATATCCCCGCCGCGATCAGCAGCGCCGGCCAATACCGGAGCGCGCGCCTCAACTCCAGCAGGCCCAAGTTGTCCAGCAGAAGCAGCGTTCCCAGCGCGATTAAAATGATCGGCGCGGCCGGAAACTTCGAACCGCTTGGGGAAACCTGAATCAGGCTGGAGACTTCGTCCACCGGCTGTCCCGAGCGGCGATGCTTCGCCGTGTGATAGGCCTCGAACGGCATGTAAATCCAAAACGCCGACAGCAGCAAGGCCACCAAAGGCTCAAACCCCGCCACAGAATTATTGCTCAACAGCGAGATCATCAGCCCGATGATCACCACGTGGATCAGGCCCTTAACATACTGGCCGTTGTAGATGGCCCCAACTCCGGGAATAAATCCCAGAATAAACGCCAGTGGCGGAGAGACATCCGGATTCGCCGCCGGCGGCGGAGAAGCACTGGTATATGGATACCGCCCCGCGTAGGGCGATTCACTGGCGGATTCCGTAGCATCCATGGGTACATGCTCCGAACAATAGATGGTGCCGCCCGCGGTTCGTATGCTGGCCTGATCCAGCGCCTTCCCGCAGGCGCGGCAATAGCCGGCGACCCGAGCCTCGGAAGGCAACGGCGGCGGCTCTAGATTCGTCCCTTCCGGGCTCATTTATTTCCTTCTCCTGGACTTTGCGGCGCTGGCTGAGCCGGCGGCCGTTGCGCGGCGCCGGCTTCTTCGTTCCACTGCTTCAGCCGCGTCTGAATCTCAAACACCAATCGCAAATTCTCGTAATACTTAACGCCTCTTTCCCACACCCGGCTGACCTGATCTTCGGTCGCGCCCCATATTTTGAGTGGATTCAGATCGGTGGGGCGCAATTGCCGCCCCCGAATCACGGTAGCGAAGAATAGAAGCGTGGTCGCCATGCCCATCGCAAAACGCGGCTGAAACACCGGTCCCAGCCAGCTTCCGAACGTTTTACCGAACAACCGCTGCGCCAGCGGCGGCTTGACTACGGTATGACTCGATCCCTGGGTGACTTCGAACAGGAGCCGCGTCACCAGCTCCGGGGGCGCCTCCACGCGCGAGGCGCGCTCCATGAAGGCTACAGCCCCGGCCGCGTCGTGGGCCAAATCCCGGCAGGGAACGCAGGTATCCAGGTGTTGCTTGACGGCCGCTTTGGCCTCGCGGCGCAGCGTGCCGTCGACGTATTCGGCCAGAAGGATTTCGACGTCCGCGCAGTTCATATCGCCACCTTCGCGGGAGCTCATACTGCCACCTTCTGACGCCGCAAGATCCGCGCCAATTCGGCCCGCCCGCGGTTCAATCTCGATTTCACCGTGCCTTCGGGAACGTTCAAAACCTGTGCGATTTCCCTATATTCTAGTTCTTCCAGGTCGCGCAGGATCACGGTTTCACGCAACTCGGGAGATAATTTTTGCAGCGCCCCTTGCAGCGCTTCGCTGGCTTCCCGGCCCGCCAACAGACCATCGGCGCGCGCCGACATCGCGGTCTTTTCTTCCAGCACCGGCAGGGCTTCTTCAATCGAATCCGTAGCCCGGTCGAGCTTGCTCCGCCTGTAATGATCGATCAACAAATTGCGGGTCAGCTTACCCAGCCAGACGGTGAAAGACCCCTCCCCGGCGCGGAAGCTCTTCAGCGACCGAAATACCCGCAGAAACACCTCTTGCGCCAGGTCCTGCGCTTCCTGATTCGATCCTGTGAAACGGTAACAAATGGCGTAGACGCGACGCGTATGCGTCTTGACGAGGTCCTCCCAGGCGGCTTCTTCGCCACTGAGACAGCGCTCCACGAGATCAAGGTCTTGATCCAAAAGAAATCCCCGACGCTGCTGAACCGGCCGCACAGAGGCGGGCGGCCACACCAAGTCACTCAAGTAACCGCCGCCCGCATTCATTGTGCGGCTGCTACGTACGAATCCAGGGGCGGCCAGCGACTCCGCCGTGTTAATCTGTCGGACTGTGGCGACCGCTGCCATGATCTCTTCGCTTCTACTGAGCAGAACGAAGAACCGTCATGGGAAGTTCGATTTACATTCTACAAGGCGGCCGGTAGCCGGTGGCTTGCCTCGGGCGGCGACGCCCTTATCGGGCTCTTCCGGACGCCGGCCAAGGGCCGCTCACCGGTCATGAAAAAGCGCCACGCCGGGGCGGCCTTAGCGCTGGCTGCCGTCTTTGCGGCTGTGGCTTTTGTAGTGCATCGCTGGCGCACCTCCGGCTTCGCCTGGGGCCAATTTCTGGCTACCATACGGGACATTGATGGCGGATGGCTCACGGCCTCTATCGCCCTGATCCTGGCTACTTACCTCGGCCGCGCCCTGCGCTGGCAAGTCATGCTTCGTCCGCTCGCGCAGCAAGCCAGGCTGCTTTGGGTGCTGACCTCAACCTGCATCGGCTTTACGGCAGTCGTCTTGTTCGGCCGCGCGGGCGAGCCCGTCCGGCCGTATTTGATCTCCCGCCGGGCGGGAGTAACATTTTCCAGCCAGGTCGCCGCCTGGGTGCTGGAACGAATCCTCGACCTGCTGATGGTGTTGGTGATCTTCGGCATTGCCCTTATGCAGATCTCTCACTCGGCCGTAAGGCCAGGTCCACGAGTCCAAGCCTTCGTGCAGGCGGGCGGCGCGTTGGCAGGCTTGACAGGCTTGATCTGCCTGGCGCTGCTGGTGGGGCTACGGGCGTTTCATGGAAACGTGCAGAGCCGGCTGCTGGACGCACTGGCCTTCCTACCCGAGCGGCCCAGGGCAAGAATGGTGCAGTTCCTGACGGCCTTCGGCGAAGGGATGCAATCCACGCGGAGTTCATCATATGCCTTTCAGCTCATCGCCTACACCGTCTTTGAATGGGCTCTGATCGCCGGATCCTTTTACTGCCTGTTCCGCGCCGTCCCGGCCACGAGTCGTCTCAGTCTGATCGATAGCGTCATTGTTCTGGGTTTCGTCTGCCTGGGAAGCATCTTGCAAATTCCGGGCGTCGGAGGCGGGATTCAGATTGTGACTGTGCTCGTGCTCACCGAATTTTACGGCCTGCCGTTGGAGGCAGCCAGCGGCGTGGCTTTGTTGTGGTGGGTGGTCTGCTTTGTCACCATTGTCCCTATTGGACTGGCATTGGCTTTCCACGAGGGGATCAACTGGCGAAGCCTGCGTCACATCACGCCCACGGATTCGGCGGTGTCCCCGCCCACTGTGAATCCGACCGTATGACCTGCCCTTTTTGCAACCACAAGCAGGACCGGGTCATCGATTCTCGCGAAAGCAAGGAAGGCGACCTTATCCGCCGCCGGCGGGAGTGTCTGAAATGCCATCGCCGCTTCACCACCTACGAGCGGAGCGATGAAATCCCGTACATGGTGGTGAAACGCGATGGCCGCCGCGAAAAGTTCGAGCGTCAGAAAGTGCTCGACGGGTTGTTGAAGGCGTGCGAAAAGCGGCCCGTTCCCATGGCCAAGCTCGCCGCGCTGGTGGACGAGGTCGAATCCCGGCTGGCCGAGAATCCCGACCGCGAGTTGTCAACGCGCGAGATCGGCGAGCTTCTGATGTCCCGTTTAAGGGTGTTGGATAAAATCGCCTATGTCCGCTTCGCCTCGGTCTACCGGGATTTCCAGGACGTGGAGGCCTTCCTGTTGGAGCTGAAAGACCTGCTCCAGCGCCGCGGCTGACAACTACTCCGGCACCAGTTTCAATTTCACCGCGTAACGGATCAGGTCGGCCGTGGTCTTCACGCCCAGCGTTTCCATCATGTCGTACTTGTGCGATTCCGCCGTGCGCTGGGAAATATCCAGAATGGTCGCGACCTCTTTCATGGTGCGGCCCTCCGCGATCAGTTGCAATACCTCGCGCTGACGGGAGCTGAGGCTAATTCCATCGTCCGAAGGCATTTCCTTGGCCTTCATCAGAAGCCCCAACACATCGCCGGTGACCATGCTGGTCACGTACGTTCGTCCCGCCATCACGTCGCGAATCGCGGTGGTCAATTCTCTTTCGTCCGACGTCTTCAGGAGATATCCCGAGGCGCCGGCTTGCAGCGCGGCAACGGCCAAATCGGCCTCCGAATGCATCGTGAGAATAATGACTCTCGTTTCGGGCGATTTGCTCCGAATCTGCCGAATGGCGTCCAAGCCGTTGAGCAGCGGCATGGAGATGTCGGTAAGGACGATCTCCGGCTTTTGCTCGCATACGGCTGCAACCAGAGCCCTGCCGTCCCGAACGCTTGCGACGACGGTGACGTTCCTTTTCAGTATTTCTTCTAAGCCCGCGGCAACCATGGCATGGTCTTCGGCGAGTACCAGGCGCGGCCTGCGCGGCTCTAAACGGACTGCTGCTTCTTCCACAGAACTACCTTCCGTAAACTGGCTTTGCGAGCAATTATAACAGCGTCAGCCGCGCCGGAAGTTCCCTCTGGGTGGTAGGAGATGGGATAGGGCACGAATTTCCGCCCTAACGCGGAGAATATCCGGCGGGTCGCCCGACTAATCTTTTGCGTGTTCAGAATCCTTCTTGGAGCGGTACTCGGCGGCTTGCTTGCTGTGGCGCAATCAAAGGCGCCAGGCTCAGCGGCGCATCAGCCCACCAAGGCTAAGGCTCCCGCAGCCAAGGGTGCCACTTCCCAACAGGATAGGGCCAATGAAGCCGCCATCCGAGCAAAACTCGCCAAGTCCAAGATAAAAAAGGATGGTTTCACTGTCCGAGAGCAGGGCGGAATCGCCTATTGGGGCGGAACCGCCAGCGTGATACAGCACAAAGGCTCGGCGACGCGAATGGCGAAAGCCGCCGGAGCTAGAGCCGTTGTCAACAACATCAAGATCTCCGACGCTGCCCGGCAAAAGGCTACGCAGAATCTGGATCAGGGCCGCCGGGGGAGCAAATCAAGCGCAGCGAACCGAGGACGGAACGCTAGCAGTCGCTCCCGTTGTGTACACGTTTGTGCTACGCTAGACATGGAGTTTGAGTGGGACGAGAATAAGCGTGATCGCAACTTGGCCGTCTATGGAATTGATTTTGTAGACGCGGTCTCGGTCTGGGATGGATCAGAAGTAGTGGTTCACTCCACTCAGACCCATCACGGCGAAGAACGGTTCCTTGCGACAGGGATTTGCAGCGGGAGCGTCATAACTGTGGTGTTTACCCGGCGTGGGGCGAAGCGCCGGCTGATACGGCCAGAAAGGCGAGGCGAAATGAAAGAGCGGATTACAACAATGCGACTGGGCGACCGGAGAAAAGGCAAGACTGATTGGGCGCGAGTCGATGCGATGACGGGGGAAGAACTGGAGCGGGCGATTGCTTCGGATCCCGATTCCGACCCTCCCGTGGACTGGACTAAGCCGCCGATCATAATCCGCCCGCCCAAGGAATCTGTCCATCTCAGAGTCGATCGCGATGTCTTGACCTGGTTTCGGAAGGAAGGCCGGGGCTATCTGACGCGCATGAACGCAGTCCTTCGCGCGTATATGGAGGCGCACCTCCCTCGCCAGTCGCGCTAATCGTCAAACACACTAATTAATCGTCAAACACAC